>JAGRMO010000217.1:0-186 GCA_020441205.1 Maritimibacter sp. | reverse complement strand
GCCGAAGCGGACGTTGTATTCGACCAGCCGCGGCGCGCCGTCCTCGATCATCAGCCCGGCGTAGAGCACGCCCTTGTAGGGCATCCCGCGTGCGGCCATCTCGCGCATCGTCGGCGCGACGATCTCGTCCATCGCGCGCCGGGCCACCGCGTCCGTCAGCACCGGGGCGGGCGAATAGGCGCCCAT
>JAGRMO010000216.1 GCA_020441205.1 Maritimibacter sp. | reverse complement strand
CCTTGAAGAAATCGAGGTCGAGATGCATGAGCGCGAAGGGGATGTGGCGCGAGATCAGCCGCTCGAGCCCCTGGTCGAGCGCGCGGCGGTTCTGCAGCCCGGTCAGCGTGTCGGACAGGGCCTCGGCCTCGGCCGCGCTGCGTTCGCCGGCGAGCCGTTCGCCGGCCTTGCGCGCCTCTTCCATCGCGGCCGCGTTGGCCTCGACCAGATAGAGCAGTTCGAGGGTGAGATCGGTGGCGGCGAAATCGGAGCCGGCGAGGCCGAAGCGCCCGACCGCCTCGACCACGGCGATGCCGAAGGAGAGGTTCACCAGAACGCCCCCGTCGCGGGCGAGCGGGATCGCCACCCCGATCACCGGGGTGCGGGCGGGATCGCGCAGCCTGAGCGACAGCCGGGTGCCGGTGCGGGCCAGAAGCCCGCGGATGTTGGGCGCGCCCGCCGGCCGGCGCGGCTCGAATAGATCGTCGGCCGGCAGGCCGAGCAGCGACCGCCCGGGATGCGCCTTGGCCAGCGTCGGCCCGGCATGGGTAACGGTGCCGTCGCGGGCGATCAGCACATGCATCGGCATCAGCACGTCGAGCACGTCGGGGTCGAGACAGATCTGCATCGCGGGCTCCCTCAGTCCATCGCCCGGTCGGCCAGTTCGAACACCCGGCCTTCGGCGAAATCGGCTTTGGCGAGGCGGATCTCGAGCACTTCCGCGCCGTCCTCCTCGCCTTCGTGCTCGATCAGCACCAGCGCGCCGTAATCGTCGGCCAGCGCGCGCAGGAGGCCGAGGTAGACATGGGCGAAGCCCTTCTGCGGGCTGCGGCAGTAGAGCCGATAGAGGCCGCCGCCCCGGTCGAGCAGGGTGAGCGAGGGCAGGTCGAGATCAGGCACGGCGAGGCGGGCGCGGCCGCGCAGATCTTCGAGCGAGGCGAGGAAATCCTCGTAGTCGGTGCCGCCGAAACGCAGGAGCCTGCGCACCCTGTGGGCCTCGGGCGAGGCGACGAGGAAAGTGCCGAAATCCTCGAGCAGCGCTTCTGGCGGCTTCGACAGGCGTTGTGCGGCGCTGCCGAGCATCCGGTAGGCGAGCGCATCGTCGTAGTGCAAGAGCGGCTCGAACCGCTCGATCCCCGCGTCGAGATCGAGCACGACACCGGCCCACAGCGCCTCGCCATAGGTGATGCGCAAGAAGCATTCGAAGGACCGGTTGACGAGCCCGTGCATTATCCCACCGCAGTTGCCGTTCGGGGCCACCCTAAGGGAGAAGCCTTAACGAAGGGCAAACCGGCGCGGGGGCAGAGGTCACGCCGGTGTGAGCGGCGCGTCCGGCTCAGGTCCGGCCCGCGAGCCAGTCGGGCAGATGGCCGATGTCGGGCAGCACCGCGTCGGCGAGCGGGGCGAGTTGATCGTGCCCGGCATGGCCGCTCAACACGCCGACCGTCTGCATGCCCGCGGCGCGCCCGGCTTCGAGATCGTGGGTGCTGTCGCCCACCATCACCACGCGGGCGGGCGCGACGCCGACATGGTCGGCGAAAGCGAGCAGCATACCGGGTGCGGGCTTGCCGCCGTGGCCACTGTCGGAGCCGGCGACGAAATCGAAGATCCCGACGACGCCGGCGGTGGCGAGATGGGCGCGGGCCGGTGCCTCCGCGTCGTTGGTGGCGAGGCCGAGCCTGAGGCCGGTGGCGGCGAGGCCCGCGAGCAACGGCACCAGCGGCACGGTCTCGACCATCGGCGCGCGGGCGGCCTCGGCGTTGATCCGGTCGAGGAGCGAGGCGGCCGGCACGCCCAGCACCTCGGCCACGCGCTCGGCGACCTCCGCGGTGGTGCTGGCGATCACCACCGAGCCAGGGCGAAAGGCGCGCCCGACCGGGTCGAAGCCCAGCGCCTCGGCCAACGCGGCGGCGCGGGCCGCGTCGCCCTCGGCCCAGCGCGCGAGCATGGTTTCGGTCCAGGCCACCCAGGCGGCATCGAAATCGAACAGGGTGCCGTCCTTGTCGAACAGCACCGCATCGGCGCGCAATCCAGTCACGTCCAGCTTACCTCCTGGCCGCCCGGAAGCGCCTGGCGGGCCCGGAGCGGCAAATCGTAGGCGAGACCGGCGGTATCGCAGAATTCGGTGATCCAGGCATCGTTCATGGTAATGAAATCGAGGATCGCGCCGAGGAAGGCGGGATCGGCAGCACCAGCCTTCACATCGTCGAGGCTGGCGCCGGAACTCCCCATGAATACAGGGAAAATCTCGTCATTCGCGGCCAGCCAGGCGAGCGCCTGTAGGCCGATGGTCTCGGCATTTTCCTGCTTCATCGCGCGATTTCCCCTGGCCTCGGCAACGCTTTATTAACGAATCTCGGGCAAAGATTAACAAAACGCGCGCAATTCGACAGATCAACCGAACCCGGAAAGCACAGAACCGCAGATGGCAGGCCGCATTCTCATCGCCGACAGCACCGCCGCCAGCAGGATCATCCTGCGGGTGAAGCTCGCGGCCGCGCGCTATGACATTGTGCAGGCGGCCTCGACCGACGAGGTGATGACGCGGGCGACGCTCGATCATCCCGATCTCATCATCGTCGACGCGCATCTGCCGGGCTCGAGCGGCGGGGCGCGGGCGCTGGTGCGGCGGCTGAAGGCCAACCCGGCGTTCGGCGCGATTCCGATCATCGTCACCGATCCGGTCCCGGGGCGCGAGGCGCGGCTCGCCGCGCTCACGGCGGGCGCCGACGATTACCTCGCGAAGCCCTTCGACGAACTCACGCTGCTGGCCCTGGTGCGCCATCTGTTGCGCGCCCGGGTCACCCATGACGAGCTCACCCGCCGGCAGGACACGGCCCAGGAGATGGGTCTTGGCGAGGCGGTGCCGGATGTGGCGCGCAGCGGGCAGGTGGCGGTGATCGCCGCCAACGCGCCGGCCAGCGCCGAGTGGCAGCGCGCGCTCGCGGACCGGATCGACGCCGAGGTGACGATCCTCGACCGCAACGGCGTGCTCGACCACTGGGCGGTGGGCGAAGCGCCCGACGCTTTCGTGATCGGCGCCGATCTTTCGCATGCGCGCGACGGGCTGATGCTGGTCAGCGAACTGCGCTCGCGGCCGGCCACGCGGCACGCGGTGATCGTGATCCAGGACGCGGCCGGCGATCCCGGCTCGGTCGCGATGGCGCTCGACATCGGCGCCAACGCGGTGCTGTCGGGCGGGTTCGACGCCGAGGAAGCGGCGGTGCGGCTGAAGCCGCTGCTCGCGCGCAAGTTCGAGGTGGATGCCCTGCGCCGCGCGGCCGAGGCGCGGCTCAGCCTCGCGGTGCTCGATCCGCTCACCGGGCTCTACAACCGCCGCTACGCCGAGACCTACATGCGCCGGGTGATCGCCCAGGCGGAAGACACCGGTCTGCCCTTCGCGCTGATGTTGCTCGACCTCGACCGGTTCAAATCGGTGAACGACACCCACGGCCACAGCGTCGGCGACGAGGTGCTGGTGGAGGTGGCGAAGCGGCTGCGCGAGAACCTGCGCGAGGTCGACCTTCTGGTGCGCCACGGCGGCGAGGAGTTTCTCGTCGCCCTGCCCGCGACCGATTTCGACGCCGCCTCGGCCGCGGCCGAACGGCTGCGCCGGGTGATCGCCGAGGCGCCGGTGGTGGCCACCACGGGCGAGATCGTGCCGGTCACGCTGTCGATCGGCGTCACCGTCTGCACCGGGGCGGCCGACGCGCCGCAGACGCTACAGGAGCTGATCGTCGCGGCCGACCGGGCGCTCTATGCGTCGAAATCGGATGGCCGCAATCAGGTGAGCTTCGCGGCCACCGCCGCGGCCTGAAGACGGCCGCGCCGGCGGCGCGCCGCCGTGGCGCTGCCGCCATCGCCCGATCTCAATGGCTGTGGTCGTCGTCGGGCCGGAAGCGCTCGCGGTCGAGCGCGCGCTGGAACCGGGTTTCGAGCGCATCGGCGAAGGCGGCGCGTTCGGCCGGGGTCATCGCCGTCACCTGATCCACCAGCACTTCGCGCCCGGCTTCCACCCGGCTGGACAGCCGCTGGTGTTGGGTCAGCAGCACGATGTCGAGCGCGGCCGGGTCGAACGGCTGGCCGCGCAGCGCGGCGAGCAGATCGTGCAGTTCCTGCGCCAGCGCCTCGCGGTCGGGCTCCATGCCGCCATGTTCGCGCAAGGCCGCCTCCATCTGGCGGCGGGCGTCGCGCGGCATCGCGTCGATGAAAGGCGTGAAGCCGGTCGAGCGCGAGATGTCCCGGTCAGGCGGCGGCGGCGGGAAGCGCGGCTCGCGCCATTCGTGCAGCACGGCGCCGAGCACGATGCCCGCCACCAGGATGTTGACGCTCAGCGAGGCCGCGAGCAGCGCTTTGGGCCAGGGGCGCGCGGCGCCGTCCGCCTTCGCCGGCCGGGTTTCGGGCGTGGTCATCAGTCGGTCTCCGTTTCGAGGGCGGCGAAGCCTTCATATCCGGGCAACAGATCCTCGAACTCGTAGCTTACGGTGGCGGTTCCGGTATCGCCAATCAGGATGCCGCCGGCAAGCGCGTCGACGCCTTCGGTGGCCCCGAAGCCGAGCCAGACGCCGGCCACCGCGGCCGTCGCCATCGAGGCGAGCGCCGGCCAGCCGCCGATCGCCGCGACGAGCGCGGCCCAGAGGCCCGGTCGCGGTGTGCGGACCGGATGCGCGGCCTCAGCGCGCGCGGCGATTTCGGCCTCGGCGTCGGCCATGATCCGCGCCATGAGGCTGTCGGAGGGCTCGGGCGCCTCGGCCCGGGCGGCGCGGAACATCTCCTCCAGCGCGTCGTCCCTCAGTGGGGTGTGCTCAGTCTTCGCCATATCCCAACTCCTCGCGCCGACCGGCCAGAATGGCCGCCAGCGCCCGTTTGCCCCGGGCGGTCAGGCTTTCGACCGCCTCGACGCTGATCTCCAGAACCTCGGCGATCTCGGGGTTCGTCCGCCCCTCCAGATGCCGGAGCGTCACCGCCGCGCGCTGCCGGTCGGGCAATTGCGCGAGCGCGTCTTCCAATGCCTGGGCGCGGGCGCCCTGCATCATCGCTTCCGCCACCTCCGGCCGGCCATCCTCCGGCTCGGGGATCGCGTCGATATCGACCGAACGGCGTTTGCGCAGCCGGTCGGTGCAGAGGTTGGCGCTGACCCGGTAGAGCCAGGTCGAGACCTTGGCCTCGCCCTGCCGCCAGTCGGGCGCGACCTTCCACAGCCGCAGCATGGCCTCCTGGGTGACGTCCTCGGCCTCGGCCCGGTCGCCACCGAGCATCCGCGCGGCAAAACCCAGCACCCGGGGCGCCAGACGGGCGGTCAGCATGGCCGCAGCCTCGCGGTCGCCGTTCCCGTAGGCGACCAGCAGGGCCTCGTCCGAGACCTCGGTCTGTGCGTCGAATGCCATGGCCATCACGCGCGTCACGTAGCCTTTCGTCACCGCCGCCGCAACGGCGGGTGGCTCCGGGCGGGCAAACCGCCCAGAGCCGCATCATTCTGCGCTCAGCGCCGCCCGTACCCATCGGCGCCGCCCTGACGCCCGCCGCGGTCGCCGTGGCCGCCCTTGCCGGCGCGGTCGCCATGGCCGTCGAAGCCGCCACGGGCGCGCTCGCCCATGGTCTGGACCGAGGCGAATTCCTCCGCGCTCCAGGCGTTGTCGTCATCGGTGTCGAAGCGGTCGACCAGGGTCGCCACGTCGAGTTCCGGGCTCAGTTCGGCGCCCGAGAGCTGGCCGTCGCCGTCGGTGTCGCGCGCCGCGATCATCCGCTCGGCCATGGTCTTGGCCATCTGGGCCGGGTCCATCGCTCCGGGGCGCATCGCGCCGCGGGCCTCGATCCGGGCCAGCGCCTGGGCCTCGACCTCGGCCGCCGTCACCATGCCGTCGCCGTCGGTGTCTACTTCGGCGAGCCGGCCGGCCACCAGCGCCTCGGCGCGGGCGGTCAGTTCGGCCTCGGTGATCTTGCCATCGCCGTCGGTGTCGAGATCGGCGAATTGGATGGCGAAAATGCCGCCGCCGCGACCGGTGAGCGCGTCGCCGTCGCCGGGGCCGAAGCCGCCACGGGCCAGGACCGGCGCGGTGCCGGCCACCATCACCGCCGCTCCGGCGGCGAGCCCGAAGGCGGCAATCTTCATCGCTTTACGCATGTGAGTGTCTCCTCAACGTCTTCGTATGATCCTGCCTCGACCCCCGGAGCGCTCTTCACCCCCGGCATCGTGATTGTCTAACGGCGGGCATGGCGGGTTCCGTCGCGGGCGGGTGCAAGTTTTTCGCGCAGCCTGCCGCGGCACCGGGCGGATGGCGCACGAAAGCTTGCGACATTGGGCCGCAAGGAGGATGCTCGGGATGGGAAAACCCGCGCGCGCCGCATAGGTAGGACCAAACCCATGCGAACAGATGAAGGGCGGATTGCCATGGACGGCAGCCAAGGAGAAACGATGACCGACAGCGAGGGGTACCGCTCGCCGGCGCCGAGCGCCGAATTGCAGCGGGCGATGCCCTATGTGCCGCACGGACCGGATTTCGGCGAGCGCGAGCTCGGCCAGGCGGTCGGGCGCGGCTGGCGGCGGCGCTGCCCGGCCTGCGGCACCGGGCCGATGATGAAGAGTTACCTCAAGGTGCACGATACCTGCCCGGTCTGCACTGAGGAACTGCACCACCAGCGCGCGGACGACGGGCCGGCCTATCTCACGATTCTCGTGGTCGGCCACCTGATGGCGCCGCTGATGGGCACCGCCTGGGTGATCTGGCGGCCCGATCCCACGGTGCTGGCCACGGTGTTCTCGATCGGCACGGTAGCGGCGGCGCTCTATCTGCTGCCCCGGTTCAAGGGGATGATGGTCGGGTTCCAGTGGGCCAAGCGGATGCACGGGTTCGGCGGCGACACGTCCGAGACACCGGAGCGGTCCGCGTGAACGCAGACGGCGCGGCGGCGGGCGATCCGGCCCGGGTGCGCGATGCCGCCACGGTGATCCTGGTGCGCGACCCGGACGGTCCCGAGCCCCGGGTGCTGATGGGGCAGCGCGGCAAGCATGCCGCCTTCATGCCGAACAAATACGTCTTTCCCGGCGGCGCGGTCGACGCGGTCGACGCCGAGGTGCCGGTGGTGGCCGCCGAGGTGGAGCCGCTCAGCGCGCGGCTGTCCGAAGCGGCGCCGGCAGGGATCGGCCCGGCGGTTCTGGCCTGCGCGGTGCGCGAGCTCTGGGAAGAGACCGGCCAGATCCTCGGGGTGAAGGGGGTTTGGCCGGGCGCGGTGCCCGCGGGCTGGACGAGCTTCGCCGCGACGGGGCATCTGCCCTCGGCGGAAGCGATGGCCTTCGTGTTCCGGGCGAAGACGCCGATGGGACGGCCGCGCCGGTTCGACGCGCGCTTCCTTCTCGTCGACGCGGCCCGGCTCGCCACCGACCCCGACGATTTCTCGCGCGCCTCCGACGAGCTCACCCATCTGCACTGGGTGCGGATCGCCGAAGCGCGCGACTACGAGCTGCCGTTCATCACCCAGGTGGTGCTGGCCGAGATCGCCGGGCGGCTTCCGGACCTCACCGCGCCGGCGCTGGTGCCCTACTTCCGCAATGAGGACGAGGCGCTGCATTTCGAGCGGCTCGGCGGCGTGTCGCCGCTGGGGTGAGGAAGCGCGCCAGATCGGGTTCTATCGTTATTTCAACTTTTTGGCTGATCTGATCAGCCGATCACGACCAAGAATATCATTTTTCGAACATTTCAGGTTTTTCCAGCGACCAGTACCAGGAGCACGATGGACAGGCCCAGGAGGCCGATCCCGGCGATCTCGCGGCCTGTCGCCCGCTCGCGAAATAAGATCCACGAGACCAGCGCAGAGAACACCAGCTCGACCTGTCCCAACGCCCGGACATAGGCCGCGTTCTGTAGCGCAAAGGCGAGGAACCAGCCGAGCGAGCCGAGCACACCGGTCACGCCGACCAGCGCTGTGACACGCCAGCGCGCGAGTACCCGGGTGATCTCGCCGGGGGTGCGCCAGCGCAACCAGGGCAGCATCGCGAGGGTCTGGAAGCTGGTCACGGCGGCCAAGGTGAGCGCGGCCCGGGTGAAGGCATCGTCGACATCGAGCGCCTGGGTCGCGGCGCGGTAGCCGATCGCCGAGAGGCCGAACAGCGCGCCGGCGGCGAGACCCAGCGCCGGGGCCTGCGCCTCCGCCCCCCAGCCCGCGCCGCGCTTGGGCAGCGACAGCAGCAGCACGCCCGCGAGGCCGACGAGGATCGCGGCGAAGCCCGCGCCGCTCACCGCCTCGCCGAGAAACACCGCCGAGAACAGCGCGACCAGCACCGTCTCGGTCTTGGTGAAGGCAATGCCGGCGGCGAAGTTGCGCCGCGCGAACAGCGCGACGGTGGCGGTGGTGGCGAGGATCTGGCCGAGCCCGCCACCGAGTGCGGCGAGCCAGAACCGCCCGGAGAGCGCGGGCAGCCCCTGCCCATCGGCCGCGAGCAGCGCGGCGGCGAGAGCCAGCGCGAGCGGGGCCGCGAAGACGAAGCGGGCGAAGGTGGCGCCGGCGGTGGTGAGGCCCGCGCTCTTGAGGTGCTTTTGCAGCGCGAAGCGGCCGGTCTGTACCAGGGCCGCGGCCAGCGTGGCCAGGATCCAGAGCGGCATCGCGGCGCCTCCCGGCTCAGTCGACGCAGAGCGTCAGCGTGGCGCCGTCGAGGTCTTTCACGTCGAAACAGCCGAAGATCGGCGCCTCGGCCGAGCAGGTGCCGGTTTCGGCCAGGCAGAAGCCCGAGCAATCGGCGGCGGTTTCGCAGGCCTGACCGGCATCCGCCGTGGGCAGGATGCAGAGGGTCTGGCGGGCGAGGCCCGCGCGCTCCCATCGGCCGCCGGCCGCGGCGCAGGCCGGTTCGGTCTCGGGCACCGTCTCTGCGGCCGGCGCCTCCTGCGCGCCCGCCTGCGCGGCCCATGCCGACAGGATCACGGCCCAAACGATAGGTTTCATCGTCACACTCTCACCCTGCGCGCCCCGCGACGGCGCGCCGCAATGGTCAGTGGTCGACGCGCTCCAGCCTGGAGGTATCGTAGCCCATGGATTGCAGCGCCGAAACGGCTTTGTCGTATTTCGCCGGGTCCAGCGCCGGGCTGCGCGCGAGGATCCAGCCGGTCTTGCCCGAGGGTTCGCCGACCACCGCGTAGCTGTAGGCGGCGTCGATGTGGAGCACCCAGTAATCGCCCTTGGCGAAGGGCAGCCAGGGCACGAAGGTGACCTCGAGCTTGCCAGGGCCGACGAGGCTGGCCTCGCCGACTGCGGTCTCGACCGGGCCATCGGGCGCGCCCTTGCGGCAGGTGTTGACCACCTCGATCTTGCCGTCGGGCTTCAGCGCGTAATCGGCGGTGACGCCCGCGCAATTGCGCTCGAACCAGTTGGGGAAGCGGGCAATCTCGTACCAGCGGCCGAGGTAGCGCTCGAGGTCGAGGTTGACCACCACGCCGATGGGCTTGGTGGTGTCACGGTAACCGGCCGCGGCAGGTTCGGCGAGGCCGAGGGCTGCGGCGGCGGCGTAGAGGACGGTGGGCAGGCGCATGTCAGATCTCCTTTTCCCGGGGGATACGGAGCAGATGGCCCGCCGGATCGGAAATCGCGAGACGCCGGCCGAAAGGGCAAAACGCCAGGCCCCGGGGCCCACGCCGCCCGCACGGCGGCGTGCCCCTTCCCGCCCCTGCCCGTCAGTACGGCATCGGATGGGCGTGATGCGCCGTGGCGATCGCGCCCAGCACATCGTCCGACAGGGTGACCTCGACGGTGCCGAGGATGCGGGCGAGTTGCTCGGTCGAGGTGGCCCCGACGATGACCGAGCCCATGAACGGCTTGTCGGCCACGAAGCGCAACGCCATCTGCACCGGGTCGAGGCCGAACTTGCGGGCGATGTCGAGATAGGCCTGGGCCGCGGGCCAGACCCGCTCGGTCACCCGCCCGCCGAGGTTGCGGTTGATCGACAGCCGGCTGCCCTCGGGCACGGTCTTGCCGCCGTCGTACTTGCCCGAGAGGATGCCGGTGGCGAGCGGCGAATAGGCGAGCAGCTTGACGTCCTCGTTGGCCGAAAGCTCGGCGAGGTCGGTGTCGAAGAGCCGGCAGAGCAGCGAATATTCGTTCTGGATGGTCACCATCTCGGGGGCGCCGATCTCGCGCGCCACCTGGAGCCACATCGCGGTGCCCCAGGCGGTCTCGTTCGAGAGGCCGAAGTGGCGCACCTTGCCGGCGGCGATGGCGGCCTTCGCCGCTTCGAGCACGCCCGCCATGTGGTCGCGGGTGGCTTCGCGGTTCTGGGTCGAGGGATCGTAGCGCCAGTTCTGACGGAAATGGTAGGAGCCGCGCATCGGCCAGTGCAGCTGGTAGATGTCGATCACGTCGGTCTGCAGGCGCTTCAGCGAGGCGTCGATGGTGCGCGGCAGCACCTCGCCCGAGAAGCCCTCGCGGTTGCGCACCGCGCCGGCGTCGCCCGACACCTTGGTGGCCAGCACGATTTCGTCGCGCCGGCCGGTCCTGGCGAACCAGGTGCCGATGATCTCTTCGGTGCGGCCCACGGTCTCCTTCGAGACCGGGTTCACCGGGTACATCTCGGCGGTGTCGATGAAGTTGATACCGTGATCGAGCGCCATGTCGATCTGGGCATGGCCCTCGGCCTCGGTGTTCTGGGTGCCCCAGGTCATCGAGCCGAGGCAGAGCTCGCTCACATTGAGCGCGCCGCCGGCGAGCGTGTTCATCTTCATGGGTCTGTCCCCCGTTTCCTGTTCGGGGGACAGACTTAGCCTGCCTGTCGGGGGGCGCAACCCCCGGGAGGCCGGGCCAGGGGCGCGGTTCTAGGGGCGGATCACCGTGTAGCCCTGGTCGCTCAGCTCCATCAGCCGGATGACGCCGGCGGGCACCACCTGGGCGCTGTCGATCAGCGGCGGTTCCTTGCCTTCCTTCTTGGTCATGCCGGCGATGGTGTTGCCGCAGGCCGAGAAGGTGACGTCGGGCACCGCGGCGGTGAAGCCCTGCACCCGCTCGAGCTCGGGCGAGGTATCGGTGCGGAACAGGTTGAGCCCGGCATTGTAGGCGACGACCTCGATCTTGTAGGGAATGCCCTCGGCCTGGAAGGATTGCGCCGCGTTGGCGACCACGTTCAGCACCTTGGCGGCGGTGCCGGGGTCGTTGTCGCTGACCTGGATCGCGAGCTTGTGCATGTCGTGGTCGGCGCCGCTGTCATGGGCCGCGAGCGGGGTCGCGACGAGCGCGGTGCCGGCGACGAGGCCGAACAGGGTTCTGCGGATGCGTCTCATGTGTCCTCCCGGATGGTGCTTTTGTTGTGGTTTGGGTCCGGGCAGCTTACGGCATTTGCCCCTCCGGTCGATCCCGAAAAAGGGAGCTTTCGGAACATAACGAGAACATGTAACCTGCCGGCATGAAACATGCCCTGCTCGACCGCGCCCCCCATCGCCCCGATACCGGCCAGCCGCTCGTCGGCCCGCTCCGGCTCGCGCGCGGGCGGGTGCACGAGGCGCATGGGCCGGCGCGGCACACGCTGGCCTTGATGCTGGCCCGCGCGATGGAGGGGGCGGTGTTCTGGGTCGCGCCGGTCTGGGCGCCCGAACGGCTCTACCCGCCGGGGCTCGTGAACCTCGGGGTGAACCCGGGGCGGATCACCTTCGCCCATGCCCGCCATGCGACCGACATCCTGTGGACGCTCGAAGAGATCCTGCGCTCGGGCGCGGTGGGGCTGGTGGTGGGCGATCTGCCGGGGCCGCCGGGGCTCACGCCGATGCGGCGGCTGCAGCTCGCCGCCGAAGCCGGCGC
>JAGRMO010000215.1:1025-5843 GCA_020441205.1 Maritimibacter sp. | reverse complement strand
GCTGGAGGAACGCCCCGGCGCCTATATCTTCCTCGGCAATGGCGACACCGCGATGTGCCATCACCCGGCCTACAATTTCGACGACGAGGCGATCCCGTTCGGCGCAAGCTGGTATTCCGGCATGATCGAGGCCCGCATGCCGGGCTGACCGGATCGACCGGCGCGGCAAATCGTCCGCCGCGCCGCAGGCCCTTGTCAGGCAGCGATACGCGCCACCGCCCTCCCCTTGCACATGGGCGGGGCTTGGCCTATCGTTCGCCTCACCTCGGGGTGCCCCAGTGGCTGAGATGCGCATAGCAGACCCGTTGAACCTGAACCGGACAATACCGGCGGAGGGAAGGTTGATGACATGACGTCCTTCACCCACCTCGGCCCATTGCTTTATCGTGGAGGACAAGATGATTCGGAATTCCCTGATGGCTCTGGGACTGGCGACGACCATGGGCGCGGCGGCCATGGCCGACGACCTGCCAGTTCTGAACGTATATACCTATGACAGCTTCGTTTCCGAATGGGGCCCCGGCCCCAGGGTCGAGCAGGCGTTCGAGGCGACCTGCGGCTGCGACCTGAAATTCACCGCGGTCGGCGACGGCGCGGCGCTTCTCGCGCGGATCCAGCTCGAGGGCGAGCGGACCGCCGCCGACGTGGTGCTCGGCCTTGACACCAACCTTACCGCACAGGCCGCCCCGCTGTTCGCGCCGCATGACGTGAGCGCCGATCTGGACCTGCCGGTCGCCTGGGACGACCCGCTGTTCCTGCCGTTCGACTGGGGCTGGTTCGCCTTCGTCTACGACACGACGCGGCTGGCCAGCCCGCCGCGCTCGTTCCGCGATCTCATCGACAGCGACCTGAGCGTGGTGATCGAGGACCCGCGCAGTTCGACACCGGGTCTGGGGCTGCTGATGTGGGTGAAGGCCGCGTATGGCGACGAGGCGCCGGCGATCTGGCGGGCGCTGGCGCCGCGCATACTGACGGTGACGCCGGGCTGGTCCGAGGCCTATGGCCTGTTCCTTGAAGGCGAGGCGGACATGGTGCTGAGCTACACGACCTCGCCCGCCTATCATCTGATTGCCGACAACGACGCCACAAAGGCGGCGGCACGGTTCGACGAGGGGCATTATCTCCAGGTCGAGGTGGCGGGCATCGTCGCCGGCACCGACCAGCCCGACCTGGCGCACAGGTTCATGGAGTTCATGGTCTCGGATGCCGTTCAGTCGGTGATCCCCGAAACCAACTGGATGTATCCCGCGGTGATGCCTGCGGACGGCATCAATCCCGGCTTTGACGCGATGATCCAGCCTGCACCCTCGTTGCTGTTCTCGGCCGCCGAGGCCGAGGCCCTGCGCGATCCGGCCCTCGCCGAGTGGCGGGATGCGCTGGCGCAGTGACCCGCCCGGCGCCGCCGGGGCCGCCGCCGTCGTGGCGGCGATCCTGCTGGTGCTGAACCTCGGCGCGCTGGGCATGGTCGCGTCGCGTGCCGAGGGATGGGGCGGATGGAGCGCGGCGGACGGCGCTGCGCTGCGCTTCACGCTCTGGCAGGCGCTGCTGTCTGCCGTCTTCTCGGTGGCGATGGCGGTGCCCGTTGCCCGGGCGCTGGCGCGGCGGCGATTTCCGGGTCGCGGGGCGCTGATCGTCCTGATGGGCGCGCCCTTCATCCTGCCCGTGCTGGTGGCGGTGATCGGCCTTCTGGCCGTGCTGGGCCGCAACGGACTGGTCAACGATCTGCTGGCGCTGGCCGGCCTGCCCCGCGTGTCGATCTACGGACTGCACGGGGTCGTGCTGGCGCATGTCTTCTTCAACCTGCCGCTGGCCACCCGGCTGATCCTGCAGGGCTGGCTCGCGATTCCCGCCGAGCGCTTCCGCCTCGCCGCCGCGCTGGGCTTCGGCCCGGGTGACGTCGCCCGCGTTCTCGAACGCCCGATGCTGCGCGAGACCGTCCCGGGCGCCTTTCTCGTCGTCTTCGTCCTCTGCCTCACCTCCTTCGCCGTGGCGCTGGCGCTGGGCGGCGGCCCGCGCGCGACCACGGTCGAGCTCGCGATCTACCAGGCCTTCCGCTTCGACTTCGACCTCGGCAAGGCGGCGCTGCTGGCGCTCGTCCAGGTCGCCCTCGCCGGCGCTGCGGCGCTCGTCGCCCTGCGACTGACCCTGCCGGCCGAGCTCGGCCCGGGCTTCGACCGGACGGTGACACGGTGGGACGCGACCGCACCGGGGCTGCGCGCGCAGGACGCGGTCCTGATCGCGCTCGCAACCCTGTTCCTCGCCCTTCCGCTGGCGATGATCGCGCTGAACGGTCTCGCGGCGCTCGCCACCCTGCCAGCTTCGATCTGGACCGCCACGCTGCGCTCGCTCGCCGTCGCGCTCGTTTCGACCGCGCTGACCCTCGCCCTCGCCCTGCCGATCGCCGCTCTCGCGGTGCGCCGCAAAGCCCGGATCGTCGAAGCCCTGGGCATGCTCACAATCGCCGCCTCGCCGCTGGTGGTGGGCACCGGGCTGTTCGTGCTCCTGTTCCCGCTGATCGACCCGGGAAAGGTTGCGCTCGGCGTCACCGCGCTGGTCAACGCCGCCATGGCCCTGCCCTTCGCGCTTCGCGCGCTCACCCCGGCCTTGGCCGCGATCGAGGCGGATTACGGCCGCCTCGCCGACGGGCTGGGGCTGACCGGGCCGGCCCGGCTGCGCCTCCTGTGGCTGCCGCGGCTGCGCCGGCCGCTCGGCTTTGCCGCAGGCCTCGCCGCCGCGCTCAGCATGGGCGATCTCGGCGTGGTAGCGATGTTCGCGAGCCCCGAGGGCGGCACCCTGCCGCTTGCGCTCTACCGGCTCATGGCAGCCTATCGGATGGACGACGCCGCCGGTGCCGCGCTCGTCCTGCTCGCAGCCTCGCTCGCGCTGTTCTGGATCTTCGACCGGGGAGGCCGCCTCGATGCTGACGCTTGACCGCCTGACGGCACGCTGGGGCGACTGGACGCTGGAGGCCGATTTCAGCGTCGAGCCCGGCGCGAAGCTCGCCCTGATCGGACCGTCGGGCGCGGGGAAATCGACCCTGCTCGGCCTCATCGCCGGACACGAGACCCCGGACGCCGGCCGGGTGCTGTGGCAGGGCGAAGACCTGACCGACGCACCGCCGGCCGCCCGGCCCGTCTCGATGATCTTTCAGGACAACAACCTCTTCCCCCACCTCACCGCGGCCCAGAATGTGGGCCTCGGCCTCAGGCCCGATCTGCGCCTCGACCGCGGCCAGCGGTCTCAGGTCGAAAGCGCGCTGGAGCGTGTCGGGCTCGCCGGGCTCGGCGCCCGCAAGCCGGGGCAGCTCTCGGGCGGGCAGGCGGCCCGGGTGGCGCTGGCCCGCGCGCTGCTCAGGCACAAGCCGTTGATGCTGCTCGACGAACCCTTCGGCGCGCTCGGCCCGGCGCTCCGGACCGAGATGCTCGACCTCGTTGCCGAACTCGCCGACGAGACCGGAGCGACGCTGCTGATCGTCTCGCACGACCCGGACGACGCGCGGCGCATCGCCGACGGGGTGGTTCTGGTGGCTGACGGGATCGCGTATCCCCCGGCACCGACCGAGGATATTTTCGCCAATCCGCCCGAGGCCTTGCGCGCCTATCTGGGCTAGATCAGAATCTCGTCCGGTTCCGGCGGCGGCGGTTGCAGCGGGTATTGCGGCGCGGTGTCCGCGATAACCGTGCAGGCGCTTTTCTGGTCCACGAACGCATGGCGAAACACCCGGAGCGCCGTGCTGTCGTCAAGCACGCCCGCCTGCAGGACGACAATGCCCGCCCCATCCAGGAGCACGGGCAACGGCGACCCGCAGATCTTGCAGAAATTCCGCCGATAGGCCGGCGGCGCATGGAGGATTGGCGCTTCGTAGCTGGCGATCAGATCGGTATCGCCAACCCATTCGAACGCCTCCGCAGATGCCGCGACCTCGGGCGAGAATAACGCCCCCGTCGCGCGACGGCAGCGCTCCGCATGGCAGGCCTGGACTGGACTGACCCAGCCCGACAGCCGGAAGCCGACGGCGCCGCACAGGCAATGCCCCGACAGATCCATGACATCCTCCCACAAGGTTTCCGGCGCCAAGCCTGCACCGGGCGGGCCAAATAGGAAAGGGCGCCCCGAAGGACGCCCTTTCCGAATTTCTGGCCCGAGGCCTCAGAGGCGAGCCTGGCGGCCGCCGTGCTTGACCGGGTACCACAGCTTCTTGTTGGTGAGGTACAGGAGCACCGAGAGCAGCACCAGGAGCGACACCGCGAGGATGCCGGTCTGCTTTCGCGCCATCATCTTCGGCTCCGCCGCCCACATCAGGAAGGCCGAGACGTCTTCGGCCATCTGCTCGGCGGTCGCCGGCGTGCCGTCGTCATACTCGATGAGGTCGTCCTCGAGCTGCGGCGGCATCGCCACCCAGCCGGTCGAGAACGCGGTGTTCTCGTAGAGGAACGAGCCGAACTCTTCCTTCTCCTCGCCGGTGAAGCCGAGCAGGTAGGCGCGGATGTATTCCGCCCCGCCGATGCCGCGCACGAGCTGGTTGATCCCGAGACCATAGGGCCCGTGGAACCCGGCACGCGCCTTCGCCATCAGCGACAGGTCGGGACCCATGCCGTCGCCCGACACCGTCGGGAAGTGATCGGCCGGGGTCGACGGACGATAGTCGTCGAGCTCGGCATCGAACACTTCGAAGTTCTCGGCCGCGAAGGCCCGAACCTCGTCTTCGCTGTAGGACGGGCCGCCCGCTTCGCTCAGCGCGCGCAGCGGCACGTAGCGCAGCCCGTGACAGGCGGCGCAGACCTCGTTGTAGACCTTGAGCCCGCGCTGGAGCTGCAA
>JAGRMO010000215.1:0-950 GCA_020441205.1 Maritimibacter sp. | reverse complement strand
GAGGCCGTGGCACCGCCGGTGGTCAGCGCAAGCGCGGCGACCGCGGCGAGGGTGAGTGTCTTGAACATTCTCTCAGGTCCTCTCTTCGCTCACTCAGCCGCCGAGCCGGAGGCTTCGGGGTAGTGGTGGTTGAAGTCGTCTTCGATCGTCGCCGGCGGCGTCTTCGCCTTCTCGGTCCAGCCGAGGATCGGCAGGATGACGAGGAAATAGGCGAACCAGTAGGCGGCGGCGATCAGCGAGATCGTTGCATAGGGCTCGTCGGTCGACTGCGCGCCAACCCACATCAGCACCATGAAATCGATCGCGAGCAGCCAGAACCAGAACTTGAACATCGGCCGGTAGGCGCCCGAACGGGTCTTCGACGTATCGAGCCAGGGCGTCAGCGCCATCACGATGATCGCGCCGAACATCGCCAGCACACCGAAGAACTTCGCATCGACGATGCCGCCGGTGATGAAGCTCGCGAACTGCACCGCCCAGACCTCGGCGGTGAAGGCGCGCAGGATCGCGTAGAACGGAAGGAAGTACCATTCCGGCACGATATGCGCGGGCGTCACCAGCGGGTTGGCTTCGATGTAGTTGTCGGGATGGCCGAGGTAGTTCGGCATGAAGCCCACGATCATGAAGAACACGAGCAGCACGATCGCCAGCGCGAACAGGTCCTTGATCACGAAGTAGGGCCAGAACGGCAGCGTGTCGGCCTCGGCTTCCGCCTTCGAGCCGCGCCGCACTTCCACGCCGGCCGGGTTGTTGTTGCCCGTGGTGTGGAACGCCCAGATATGCACCGCGACCAGCGCGGCGATCACGAAGGGCAGAAGATAGTGCAGCGAGAAGAAGCGGTTGAGCGCGGCGTTGTCGACGGCGGGCCCGCCGAGCAGCCAGGTCTGGATGTCCGGGCCGATGAACGGGATCGCGCCGAACAGGCCGGTGATCACGGTCGCGCCCCAGAA
>JAGRMO010000214.1 GCA_020441205.1 Maritimibacter sp. | reverse complement strand
GCCGGATCGTCGATGCCCGGATGGGCCAGGAGCCCGTGGTCGGGCCCCTCGACGCCGTTGAGCGCCCGCACCGCCGCGTTCGCCGGCACGCCGATATTGTGATACTCGTAGTTCGAAAACGTCTCGTCACCCGCGATGGGTGAGGCACGGAGCTGGTGACACAGGTTGCAATTGGTGAATTGCTCGCTGAAGAACAGCACCCGCCCGAGCTCTTCCTGGTTGGTCAGCGAGACCTCGCCGCGCAGGTAACGGTCGTATTTCGACGTGAACGGCGCGAACAGATCGGTCTCTTCGAAGGCGGCGATGGCCCGGGTCATCGCCCCGTAGGCGGCCTCCGGATCGTCCCACACATCGGGGCCGAACAGCGCGGTGAACCCGGCCACGTAATCGGGGTTCTCCTGGAGCCGCGCGACCACGCTCGGCTTGTCCGCCATCCCCATCTCGATCGGGTTCAGGGGCGGCCCGCCGGCCTGGCCCGCGAGATCGGCCTCGCGCCCGTCGAGGAACAGCCCGCCGTGCCAGACCCCGGGATCGAGCGCCGCGAAGGCGGGCGAGAACCGCGCATAGGCGGCGCTCGGCGCATTGCGGTCGCCGAGCGACACCCCGTCGTCGCCGAGCGAGACCGCCCGCCCCGCCGAGCTCTCGCGGGGATCGACGAAGCCGAAATCGGGGTTGTGGCAGGTGGCGCAGGCCTGGGTCCGGTTGGCCGAGAGGTTGACGTCGAAGAACAGCGCCTCGCCCAGCGCTTCGAGGCTGTCGTAGCCCCCCGCCAGCGCCGGCCCCGCCGCGACCAGCGCCGCGGCCACATATCGCAACATCTCTGACCTCCCCGGGTCGACGTTTGCCTGGTCCGGCCCTTATCCTGATCTTTTTTGTCAGAAACCTCAAGCCTCCGGCGCGTCTCCCATTGCGGCGAGACCATCTGTCGCAATCGCCGCGCGCCCCGCCTCGGTGAGCCCGTAGACGCCGGGCGCCACCCGCTCGAACCAACCGTAATGGTTGATCCGCATCATCTCGGTCGCCTTCGCCACCCCCGTGGCCTTCGCCACCGCCGCCCCCTTGCAGGGCCCTTCGGCCGCGAGATGGACCGCCATCCGTTCGGCATCCTGCCGGTAGGCGGTGACCACCTTGCCCCGCGTGCCCCCCCGGTTGGGATCGCCCGCCCGCCGCGCGAATTCGCCCAAGAGCCGCGCCCGGCGCGGGGCGGATTTGCGGGGGCTGTAGGGCTTCGGATCGGCATGAACCTCGACGATGCCATCCTCGAGCCGCACCGAGAGCACCCCGAGCCCGAGCCGTCGGCAGAGGTCGACATTGCCCTTGAACGCCTTCCACCCGGCACGGCCGCGCCAGCGCGGCACCGCGACATAGACCGCATCGGTAATCTTCTGCCGCGCCACCGCCTGCTGCAGGAGCGTGAGCGAGAACCCCACCTTCAGCTCGACCAGCACCACCTCGTCGCCCGCGACCCCCATCACGTCGGCCGGCCCCACCTCGCCCTTCACCGCATAGCCGGCGGCTTCGAGATGGGCCTTCACGGGGGCGTAGAGATCGGTTTCGCTGAGCCGGGTCATGCCCGCACCCTAACGGCCCCGGCGCCTGGCCGAAACGGGGGTATCGCCCCCCAGCGCGCGGACCCCCGGTCGCGCGGCGCCGCCGGCCCATGCCGCAGCTGCAAACACAGACGTGACAAGCCCCCGCCCCCGCCGTATACAGCGCCGCGACAGCACGCACGCACGAGGAACCCCATGACCACGCTCGTCTTCGGCCACAAATCGCCCGACACCGATTCCACCGGTTCGCCCATCCTCTGGGCCTGGTACCTCAACGAGGTGAAGAACACGCCGGCCGAGGCCGTGCTGCTCGGCGAGCCCAACACCGAGGCCGCCTTCGTGCTGAAGCGCTGGGACGTGCCGAAGCCCCGGATCATCGCCGATGTCGCCGCCGATCAGGCCTGCGTGATCGTCGACACAAACAACCCCGCCGAGCTGCCGGCCTCGATCAACGAGGCCGACGTGCGCCAGATCATCGACCACCACAAGCTCGCCGGCGGGCTCGAGACCAAGGGGCCGATCGACATCACCATCCGCCCGCTCGCCTGCACCGCGACGATCATGTACGACCTGATGGGCGACGACACGGCGAAGATGCCCGACTGGGTGCGCGCGCTGGCGCTGTCCTGCATCCTGTCGGACACGCTCGAATTCCGCTCGCCCACCACCACGGCCCATGACCGCGCGGTGGCCGAAGACCTCGCCCACGGGCTCGGCATCTCGATCCCCGATTACGCCGCCGAGCTCTTCGCGGCCAAATCCGACGTCTCGGCCTTTTCCGATGCCGAGCTCCTGCGGATGGATTCGAAGGAATACACCGTCGGCGGCAAGAAATTCCGCGTGAGCGTGCTGGAAACCACCGCCCCCGAGATCCCGCTCGACCGCAAGGCGAGCCTGATGGCGGCAATGGAGACGGTCGCGGCCGAGGACGGCGCCGACCAGGTGCTGCTCTTCGTCGTCGACATCCTCCGCGAAGAGGCCACTCTCCTCGTGCCGAACGATCTGGTGAAGACCGTGGCCGAAAAGAGCTTCGCCGCCACAGTCGAGGGCGACAGCGTGGTGCTGCCCGGGATCATGAGCCGCAAGAAGCAGATCATCCCGAATTTGAAGCTCTGAGGCTTCGCCGGGACAGCGACGCGACGGGGCGCCTTCGGGCGCCCTTTGTCTTGGCCACCGGGCCCGCGCAAACGCCGTCCGCGCCGCCCGGCCAGCCCCCCGCATTGCAACCCGGACGCGGCATCGGCATGGTCGGGCCATGTGGCGCCTTCTGTTCCATGTCCTGACCATCGTCCTTCTGACGCTGCTCACCCAGATCGGCGGGCTGGCCTGGCTTGTCGCCCTCCCGTTCAAACGCCGCCTGCCCGCATTCCTGCTCGCCTACGCCCTGCTCGCCCTCGCCGCGATCTGGATCGCGCCCCATTTCGGCCGGGTCGCCCTGAGCTGCACCGAGCGCGGACCGCTCCAGGTGCAGAGCTGGATGTATTGCGCGATGAACCGGACCTATGTGGCGCCGGAACTCGCCGACGTCCTCGCCGAGACAGCCGGCGCGATGGACCGCGCCTATCCCGGCACGAAGACCCTCGTCCTCGACGCGGGCTTCCCGTTCTTCGACGGCTTCCCGCTCCTGCCGCATCTGTCGCACGACGATGGCGGCAAGGCGGATATCGCCCTCTACTACGCCGACGGCGGCACCTATCTGCCGGGCAAAACCCGCTCGCCCATCGGCTATTTCGCCTTCGAACCGGGGCCGACCGAGTGCCCCGCCGCCTGGCCCAGCCTGCGCTGGAACCTCGCCCCGCTCCAAGCGCTCTGGCCCGCCTACGAGCTTGACGAAGACCGCACCCGCCGCGTACTCCAGACCCTCGCCGCCGATCGCCGCGTCGCCAGTATCTTCATCGAACCGCATCTCTCGGCCCACCTCGGCGTCACGGGTGAGAAGATCCGGTTCCAGGGCTGCCGGGCGGCGCGCCACGACGACCACATCCACCTGCAAACGCGCTGAGCGACAGAAAACGCCCCGCCGGGCTCGGCGGGGCGCGGGTCGCGAGGCGAACTGCCCCGCAAATTCCGGTCGGCTCAGAGCGCCGGCGCCACCGGCTGGTAGCCCTGGCGGCCGACGATCTCGATCATCCCGCCGGCGGCCGAGATCACCTTGTTGTCGATCATCTGCGCGAGATACATGCCCGCGGCCTGGGTACGCGAGCCCGAGCGGCACACCAGCACTACGTCGCGCCCATCGGCGATCTCGTCCTTGATCGCGGCGAGGAAGCTCTGCGGGTCCTGGAAGGTGACGAGCTTCGCCCCCTCGATCACCCCGGTCTGGTACCATTCCGGCGGGGTCCGGATATCGACCAGCAGCGCGCCCGAGGCCTTGATCTCGTCGACACTCATCACCCTGTGTTCGAACCCCTCGATCTGGGGGCGGCCGAAGCCCTGCTGAGCGAACATCTCTGTCTCCTTTGTCCGGCGCGGCGCACCGCGACCCCGTTCGGTTTCACATTCAAAGAATGTAATATCTCACGCGGGAATCCAAACCCCGGCCCCCGCGTCACGCCGCCGCAGCCTAGCACGGCGCCCCCGCCCGGGGCGAGCGCCCCGTGCCCCGCCGCGCGAAACTTCGGATCAGGCCGGCGGCACCGGGCTGTAGCCCGCGGCGATCACCTTCTTCATCCCGCCGTCGATCGACACGATCCGGTTGGGAATGCGCCCCGCCAATGCCTTCGCCGCCGCGGCGGTGCGGTTGCCCGAGCGGCACACCAGGATCAGGCCGCGCCCGTCGGCGATCTTCGGCCCGACTTCGGCGAGAAACCGGTTGGGATCGTCGAACGTGAGGAGCGTCGCTCCCTCGATCACCCCGGTCTCGACCCATTCGGGCGGGGTGCGGATATCGACGATCAGCCCGCCGGTCGCCTTCATCTCGTCGACGGTGAGGAAGGTCTGCTCGAACCCGGCCTGGCCGCCCGAGGTCAGCGCATAGCCCGCGCCACCCGCGACGACGAGCCCGGCCAGCCCGAGGCCCAGCAGCTGGCGTTTGGTCATGGTACTCATGGAAAACTCTCCGATGTCATATTCGAAAACGCAGATATGTCGCCCGGGCGCGGATTGCAAATCCCGGCTCGGCAATTTCCCGCGCCCCTTCTTTGGTCTCCAAATATCCTCGGGGGGTCCGGGGGGGCAGACAGCCCCCCGGCCGCCTTTCCCGCTGGCCCAACCGCCCGGCAGATGCGATACCGCACCCAGCGCCCGCCCCTCCGAAAAAGGACCCGCCATGACCCGGATCGTCGACACCCTGGCCGAAATCGCCGAACCCTACGACGCGCTGTTCTGCGATCTCTGGGGCTGCGTCCACGACGGCATCGCCCCCTACCCCGCCGCCGCCGCCGCGCTCGAAGCCTTCCGCGACGGCGGGCGCCGCAAGGTGATCCTGCTCACCAACGCGCCCCGCCAGAACAGCGCCATCGCCGCCGAGCTCGACCGAATGGGCCTCTCGCGCGAGACCTGGGACGATATCGCCAGCTCCGGCGACACCGCCCGCGCGGCGATGTACCGGGGCGCCGCGGGCGCGAAGCTCTGGTTCGTCGGCGAACCCCGCGACGAGGTGTTCTTCGAGCCGATGCCCGAGATCGAAGACCCGGTGGCGATCGAGCGGGTCGCGCTCGAAGACGCCGAGGGCATCCTCTGCACCGGCCCCTTCGACCCGCTCGCCGACCCCGCCACCCTGCGCCCGCAACTGCTCTACGCCAAGCAGAAGGGGCTCAGACTGCTCTGCGCCAATCCCGACATCGTCGTCGACCGCGGCACCTCGCGTGAATGGTGCGCCGGCGCCATCGCCCAGCTCTACGAAGAGATGGGCGGCGAGAGCCTCTATTTCGGCAAGCCGCAGCCGGCGATCTACGATCTCGCCCGGATGCGCCTCGCCGCCGCCGGCGGCACCACCGACCCTGCTCGCATCCTCGTCGTCGGCGACGGCATCCGCACCGACATCAAGGGCGCGCTCGGCGAAGACCTCGATTCGCTGTTCATCACCGGCGGCCTCGCCGCCGAGGCGACCGGCACCGGCCCGGGCCCCGGCGCGCGCCCCAATCCCGACCGGCTCGAAGCCTTTGTTTCCACGGAAATGATAACACCCACCTATGCGGCGGGTTTTCTGCGATAGCGAACAAATCCCCTCTTGATTTCTGCAACCGCGAAGTAATATTGTTGCCCTACACGCTGTGTTCAGGTGCGATAATTACCCGGAGGAGCAGATGTTGGACAACCTGCCGCGCGGCACGATCGTCATCGAGGATCTCGAGATCGGCATGATGCGCTCGCTCACCAAACAGGTGACCGACCGCGATATCGAATTGTTCGCCGAGGTCTCGACCGACCGCAACCCGGTGCACATGGATGACGACTATGCCCGCGACACGATCTTCGAGGGCCGCATCGCGCATGGCATGTTCTCGGCCGCGCTGATCTCGGCGGTGATCGGCGAACAGCTCCCCGGACACGGCACCGTCTATCTCGGCCAGACGTTGAAGTTCATCGCCCCGGTCCGCCCCGGCGACCGGGTGACCGCCGAGGTCACCGTGCTCGACATCGACTTCGCCAAGCGCCGCGTCCAGCTCAAGACCGAATGCAAGGTGGGCCACACGCTCGTCCTGCGCGGCGAAGCGACCGTGCTGGCCCCCTCGGCCAAGTTCGACTGAGGCGGGCGCCAAGGCGCTTCGAAGCGCCTTCTCAAGCGCGTTCGAACGCGCTTTTCGCCGGGCGGCGGTGTTTCTGCCCGACCCCCGACCGCCAGCGCTTGCGCACTCGCGCGGCCCGGGCTAACCCGGGCGCCATGCGGATCGTGCGTGACTGGCAATTCGTCGACGAACAGGACCGGGGCGCTTCGGCGGCGATCGGCAATTTCGACGGCGTGCACCGCGGCCACCAGTATGTGATCGACATCGCCCGCGCCGAGGCCGCCCGCCGCGCCGCACCGCTTGGCGTGATGACCTTCGAGCCCCACCCGCGGCAGTATTTCGCCCCCAAGGCCCCGCCGTTCCGGCTGATGAACGCCGAAGGCCGCGCCAACCGGCTCGACTGGTTCGGTGTCGACGTGCTCTACGAGCTGAGCTTCAACGACACGCTCTCGGCGCTCACCCCCGAGGCCTTCGCCCGCGACGTGATCGCAGGCGGGCTCGGCCTCGCCCATGTGGTCGTCGGCGAGGATTTCCACTTCGGCAAGGGCCGCGCCGGCAATGCCGCCACGCTGGCGGACTTCGGCCGCGACCTCGGCTTCGGCGTCACCGTGGCGCCGCTCATGCACGACACCGGGGAAGAGATCTCGTCGACCGCGATCCGCCAGGCACTGACCGACGGCCGCCCCCGCGACGCCGCCCGGATGCTCGGCCACTGGCACCGGATCGACGGTACCGTGATCCGCGGCGACCAGCGCGGCCGGCTCTTGGGCTACCCCACCGCCAACATGTCGATCACCGGGCTGCACCCGCCAAAATTCGGCGTCTACGTGGTCAAGGTCGACGTGCTGACCGGCCCGCACAAGGGCGAATACGGTGGTGCCGCGAGCATGGGCGTACGCCCGATGTTCGGCGAGAACCTCCCCAACCTCGAAAGCTTCCTGTTCGACTTCAAGGGCGACATCTACGGCGAACACCTCTCGGTCGCGCTCATCGACTACCTGCGCCCGGAAGAGAAATTCGCCAGCCTCGAGGCGCTGGTCGCCCAGATGGACGCCGATTGCGCCCGCGCCCGCGAGGTTCTGGCGGGGCTGTGACGGTCACAGCGAATTCGACGAGAACCCCACCGAAACCAGCGCCCCGTCCTGCGACCATCGCGCGGTGATGGTTTCGCCGTAGATGACATGCGCCGTGACCCAGCGCCCGAGAACAGGCCCCCCGGGCAACAGCACATGGTCGTCGCGCGGGCTGTAGCCGCCGCCCACCATCACCCCGGCATCGTCGCCCCAGGCATAGGGCATCGGCTCGTGCGGATCGAACCCCTGCGAACGCAGCCAGGCCGTCGCGCGTTCGGGCGTGCCGAGGCTCGTGAACACCCGGAACAGGCAGATGTCGCGGTTCATATGTCCGCGCACCCCGGCCCAGTCAAACCGTCGCAAATCGGGGTCGTCGGCAAGCCTCTCCTCCGGCGCCAGGCAGTCCCGGACATCCGGGTAACGCGCGATTGCGGCCAGCCAGTCCTCATGTACCTTGCGCCCATCCGACAGATAATGCGGGTACGTGGTTTCGCTCGTAAGGGTATCGTAGGGGATCGGCGGGCCGGACAGGTCCGGTTTCAGGTCCGGGACCACCATGCGAGGCAGCACGATCAGCCAGACCGTGAGCGCGATGGCGGCACATGCAGCCAGCACCATCAGCGAATAGACCGTATATCGCGGACCTCGATACCTCATGGTCGTTTGCAGATGGGGCGACACAGCGCCCACCGCAACCCCTTCCCTTTCAGCGCGCCTTGCGCAAGGGTCGCCCGGATGACGACTCGCCTCCGCCTCCGCTTCTGGGAGCTTCCCCTTCGCCAGCTAACCCCCGAGGAATGGGAGGCGCTCTGCGACGGCTGCGGCAAATGCTGCCTCAACAAGCTCGAGGACGAGGACAGCGGCGAGGTCGCCTTCACCTCGGTCGCCTGCCGGCTGCTCGACGGCGCCACCTGCCGCTGCGCGCAATACGACATCCGGCTGCAATTCGTGCCCGAATGCATCATGCTGACGCAGAAGAGCATCGCCGACGTGGCCTATTTCATGCCCACGACCTGCGCCTACCGGCTGCGCCACGAGGGCGCGCCGTTGCCCGACTGGCACCCGCTGGTATCGGGCGATCCGGCGAGCGTCCACGACGGCCATTCGGTGAAGGGCTGGACGGTGCCGGAATTCGAGGTCGACGAGGAAGACTGGGAAGATTACGTGATCGAGGATCAGTGAGATGCATTTCGCCTCCGACAATGCCGGCCCCGTCCACCCGAAGGTGATCGAGGCCCTCGCCGCCGCCAACGACGGCCACGCGATGGGCTACGGCGCCGACGCGCTGACCCGCGCGGTCGAGGAAAGGCTGCGCGAGACCTTCGAGGCCCCCGAAGCCGCGGTGTTCCTTGTCACCACGGGCACCGCGGCCAACGCGCTGGCCCTGGCGACCCTGGCCGAACCCTTCGAGACCGTGTTCTGCACCCCGGTCGCCCATATCCACGAAGACGAGTGCAACGCGCCCGAGTTCTTCACCGGCGGCGCCAAGCTCACCCTCGCGGGCGAGGCCGACAAGATGACGCCGGAGACGCTCCGCGCGGCGATCCAAAGCCAGGGCAACCGCGGCGTGCACGGCCCAGCGCGCGGCCCGGTCTCGCTCACCAACGTGACCGAACGCGGCACCGTGTACACGACGGCCGAAGTGGCGGCGCTGGCGGACATGGCCCGGGGTTACGGCCTGCCCGTGCATCTCGACGGCGCCCGCTTCGCCAATGCGCTGGCGGCGACCGGGGCCAGCCCGGCAGAGATGAGCTGGAAGGCGGGCATCGACGCGCTGAGTTTCGGCGGCACCAAGAACGGGCTGATGGCGGTCGAGGCCGTGCTGCTGTTCGATCCCGCCCGCGCGCACGAGTTCGAACTCCGCCGCAAGCGCGGCGCGCATCTGGTCTCGAAACACCGCTACCTCGCGGCGCAGATGCTGGCCTATCTCGACGACGGCCTCTGGCTCGACCTCGCCCGCGCCGCCAATGCCGCCAATGCCCGTCTTGTCGAGGCCATTGCCGGGATCGCCGGGGTCGAGCTTCTCTACCCACCGCAAGCCAACATGACCTTCGCCCGCTGGCCGCGCCACGGCCACCGCCGGCTGCACGAGGCCGGCGCCGAATACCATCTGTCGGGCAACACGCTGGAAGACGACGATCCGCTGGAAGGCGACGATCCGCATGCGCTGCTGGGCGCCCGGCTGGTCACCGACTGGTCGACCACCGATGACGACATCGACCGTTTTGCCGCGATCATGCGCGAATAGGCGGGCATGGACCGGTCGCGAGCCAGCCGGACCACAAGTTAGGTCAAACTATTGATTTTCAAAGGAAACGCAATGTTTCCAAAATCGAGATAATCATTGAGAAGGGGCCCTTTTTCGTCGCTCGACGCCGGTACCAGCGGCAATCGGGCCAAGATCGCGCGGCTGGCGGCGCCACCGATCCCGAAAGCCGCGCCGGAAATCCTGTCGCGCACCTCCGAACGCTCCGCCACGATTTCGTCTAACGCACTGATTTCAGGCAGAAACAGTCTGTATCAATTCTGCAAACAGTCCATTTCCCTGCCACGGCGCCGGTTCACACCTTGAGAAACGCCGCGATCTCGGCGGCGATGTTCTCGGGATGGCTCATCGGCGACATATGCCCCGCCCCCATCACCACCACCCGCTGCGCCTGCGGCATCCGGGCCGCGAGCCCGTCGTGCACCCGGTTCATCACCGCAGGCGATGCACTGCCCTCGATCAGCAGCACCGGCAGGGTCAGCGCCTCGAGCCGCCCCGGCGCGGTAAGCCCCGGCACGTCGCCCTCCGACACCTCGCGCTCTTCGGCGATCCTGTCGATCTCGCCCGCGAGCCGGGCCCGGGCGCGTTCCGACAGCCCGGACCAGGGCGCGTTCGGCGTCATCGCGTCGTGGAAGATCTGCGCCGCCGCTTCCCGGTCGCCCGCCGCAAAGGACTGGCCGAACCGCGCCATCTCTGCCGCGTGGGCGGCCGCCGCAACGGTGCCCTCGGCGAGCCGGAACATCGGCGGCTCGATCAGCGTGAGCGAGCGCACCCGGTGCGGCAGATCGAGCGCGAGCCTGAGCGCCACCGTCGCGCCGTAGCTGTGGCCGACGATATCGGCCCTCCCGTCGATGAGATGCGCCGCGATCGTGGTGGTGAGCGTGTGCAGCCCCGCCGCCCCGCCATCGCCGTTCCACATCGCCGACGCCCCGTGCGACGGCCGGTCGAAGGCGGTCATCTTGAGCTTGCCGAGCAATGCCGCCTGCACCCGCGCCCAGCTGCCGGAATGCCCCAGCGTGCAATGGATGAACAACACCCGGCGCACCCCCGCGCCGGCCCGCACGACATGGGTGGGAAACCCGGCGATGCGCTCCGTCTCCGGCACCCCTCAGCCGGCTCCGGCGAGATGGTCGGCGAGATCGGCGAGCCGGTCCTGCCCCCAGAACAGCGCCCCGTCCTCGGTCACGAAACTGGGCGCCCCGAACACGCCGGCGATCACCGCCTCCTCGAGATTGCGCCCGTAGACCTCGGCTCCGGTGAACAGCCCGCTGTCGGCGAGCCCGGGATCGAACCCGGCCCCCGCCAGCGCCGCCTTCACCACATCGTCCTCGGCGATGTTCGCCTCGCCCGCCCAGCAGGCCGTGAGCACGGCGGAGACCAGCGCGAACATGTCGCCGCCCCCCGCCTTCTGCGCGGCGATGATCGCGTAGGAGGCGGGCGCCGGGTTGGTCGGGAAGAACGCCGGCGTCACGTTGATCGGCAGCCCGGCCCGCCGCGCCTGGCGCCCGAGATCGGCCAGCCGGTAGGCCTGGCGCGACGGATGCCGCTCGCCGAGCGGCGTCCCCCCGGTGCGACCATAGAGCGCGGCGATGTCGAAGGGCTTCCACGTCACCTCGAGCCCACGGGCTTCGGCCAGTGCCTTGAACGACGGCAGCGCGAGGTAGGTATAGGGCGAGATGACCGAGAAGTAGAAATCGAGGCGGGACATTTTGTTGCTCTGGGGCGCGGACCGGTGGTCAGGATGCTAGCCCGGTGTTAAGCGAAGTCAACGCGCGCCGTCGCGATTCTGTTACAGACCACCGGGAACGGACCGATGCCTGCCATTCACGAACCCAAGCTCATCTCCGGCAACGCCAACCGCAAGCTCGCCGAGGCCGTGGCCCGGCGGATGTCGATCCACCGCGGCGCCCGGGTCGACCTCGTCGCCGCCCGCGTCGAACGGTTCAACGACCAGGAAATCTTCGTCGAAGTGCACGAGAACGTCCGCGGCGAAGATATGTTCATCATCCAGCCGACCTCG
>JAGRMO010000213.1 GCA_020441205.1 Maritimibacter sp. | reverse complement strand
CCGTTGGCGTGCAGGTAGCGCAGCATGTGGCCGCCGTTCACGTCGCGCATGATGTGCTCGACCGAGGCGAAGGCCATGTCGACATGCGGCGTGTAATGCATCACCAGGATGATCCCGGTGGCGATCTGCAGCACAAGGGTGAAGGCCAGAACGATGCCCCAGATCCACCACCAGTTGAGGTTCTTCGGCGTGGGGATCATCAGCGTGTCGTAGGCGAGCGCCACGACGGGCAGGCGCTCGTGGAGCCAGTTCGCGAACCGGCCTTTCGGTTCGTAATGGTCGTGCGGAATACCGGACATGGAAAGCCTCCCTTAGCCGAGCTTGATCGTCGTTTCGTCGACGAATTCGGCGACGGGGACGGGAAGGTTGCGGGGCGCCGGACCTTTGCGGATCCGTCCGGCCGCGTCGTAGTGCGAGCCGTGGCAGGGGCAATACCAGCCGTGGTATTCGCCGGCGCCGTTGCCGAGCGGCACGCAGCCGAGATGGGTGCAGACCCCCATCATCACCAGCCATTTGCCCTCTTCGTCGAGGGTGCGGTTGGCGTCGGTCGCCTCCGCGTTGGCGTCGATGTTCTCGTTCCGCGCGTTCTGGTCGGGAAGCTCCTCGACCGGGGTCTCTTCGGCATGCGCGATGTCTTCCGCCGAGCGATGGCGGATGAAAACCGGCTTGCCGAGCCACTTGACGGTGAGCTGGCTACCCTCGGCGACCTCGGAGATGTCGACGCGGATCGACGACAGCGCGCGCACGTCGGCGGACGGGTTCATCTGGTTGACCAGCGGCCAGACCGCGGCGCCCGTGGCCACGGCGGCGGTGCCGGCAGTGGCGTAGTAAAGGAAATCCCGGCGGGTTCCTTCGTGATCGTCAGCGTGTGACACGAGATCTCTCCCTTCTTGTCCCTCTCATTGGCCCCGCGGAGGGAAGGCCAACAGACCTCCGGCCACGATTGCCCGCAGCCCATTGGCGGGCTGTTTAGCCTGTGAACCAGAACCAGTCCAGAAGACATTCGCGCACAGGCATGCGAATCGTGAGGCGCTGTGTCGCACTCCCCCCGGGCGAACCGCCGACCGGGCCGTATCGGCAACATCGACGCGCGCTTGGGCGACCGCGCGAACCGGCGGCGCGCGCCCTGCCCGCGGGCACCCCGACCCCGCCGCGCCCGGCTCCTCGCCAACACCCCCGTGCCGCCAAACCCAGGCCATATTCGCAGGCTCTGGTCGCCCCATGTCGGAAACAGACCACCAGCATATCCACCAGATCGACGGCCTGCGCGGCCTGGCGGCGGTCTCGGTCGCCTTCGGCTTTCACATGTTCTTCCTGTTCGGCGTGCGCTTCACCGGCCCGCTCGACGGCCTCCCGGTGCTGAGCTGGCTCTACGACCACGGCTGGACCATGGTCGATCTGTTCTTCGTCATCTCCGGCTTCGTCTTCTCGCATGTCTATTTGCAGGCGGGCGCGCTGCGTCCCGGCACCACGGCCCGCTCCTTTGTCGCGGCCCGCATCGCCCGGCTCTACCCCCTTCACCTCGTCACCCTCGTCCTGGTAATCCCGCCGATCGCGGCCGGGGCCGCCGGCGTGCGCGTGGCCGAAAACTCCGACCTGGGCCAATTCGTGCTGAACCTGCTCCTGCTGCAGGCGAGCGACCTCGAAGCCGGCTACAGCTTCAACGTCGTCTCCTGGTCGATCAGCGTCGAAATGCTCTGCTACCTCTTGTTCTTCGCCGCCGCGCGAACCGGAAGCCGGGCCTTCACCCTCCTGGCCGCGCTCGCGATACTGGCCGGGATCGCGCTCTCGACCTTGGGCACCGAGTCCGGCTGGCACATCGGGCGCGGCCTCAGCGGCTTCTTCGCCGGCCATTTCGCCTGGCGCCTGCGCCACCGCAAAATCCCCGCCGCCCTGCTGCTGACCGGCACTGTCCTGCCCGTCGCCTTTGCGCCCGCCGCCTTGAGCTACGGCCAGTTCCTGGGCGTCACCGCCTTCCCCGCCGCCGTGCTGCTGGCGCTGAAGCTGCCCGTTCTGAGCACGCGCCCGTTCCGCTGGCTGGGCGCGCGGAGCTATTCGATCTACCTGTGGCACCCGGTGATCTATTTCGCGCTGCGCGGCTACATCCCCGACTTCGAGCTGGTTCGCGACGCCCATCCGGCGCTGCTGGTTGCCGTCGCCTTCGCGACGGTGCTCATCGTCTCGGATCTCAGCTACCGGTGGTTCGAAACCCCGATGCGGCACTGGTTGCGCGCCAGACTGGCCGGGCGCCCCTCCCGCGCCGGGCTCGCCGCCCAATCCGCCTGAACGGCGCGCGCCGGCTCAGACCGGCCGCGTCGCCTGCATCGCGGGGCGCTCGGAAAACACCGCGTACCAATCGTCGAGCCCGTCGCGCCCCTTGCGCCATTCGCGCGCCGGGTGGCGGAAATCGAGATAGCCGAGCGCGCAGCCGATGGCGATCACGCCCGCATCAAGTGGGCCCGCGAGATGGCTCATCCACCGCGCCGTCAGCGCGTCGAGCGCGTTCTCGACCTTGCCCCATTGCGCGTCGAGCCAGCCGTGATCCTGCTTGTCCTCGGGCCGGAACCGTCCTTCGTAGACCATGAGCACCGCGGCTTCCATGATCCCGTCGCCGGTGGCCTCGAGCGTCAGCGTCTCCCACAGATGGCTCTGCGGATAGAGCCCGGCCCCGGAATGGGCATCGAGAAACCGCGTGATGACCCGGCTGTCGTAGAGCGTGCAGCCCTCGGGGCGAATCAGCGCGGGGATCTTGCGCAGCGCATGGGCCGAGGTTACCTCGCCCGCCGGCGCGATCGGCGAGGTTGTCACGGTGACCTCCTCGATCTCGCCTTCGAGGCCGGCCTCATGCACGAGCACGCGCACCTTGCGCACGAAGGGCGAAGCGGGATTGCCGATGAGCTGAAACACGGAGCTTCAGACCTTCCTGACCCGAAGACGCCCGAAACCAGAGGCGTCGACCTCGAAACCGGGGCCGTCCGCTCCCATGCGGAACACCCGTTTCACCCGGCCGGTGACGTTCACCTGCTCGGTCTCGGAGCGAACCGTCACGCCTTCCTGCACCTTGTCATGCGCATCCTCGGCATGCTGGTCGCGTCGCCCCTTCTCGATCCGGATCCGGCGGGCGACGGCATAGCTCGCCAGCGCGACGGACCCGTAACGCAAGGCAAAAACGGCGATCGGTGCGAGGGGAAGGGCCATGTTACTCTCCTTTACATTGCCACCCTAGCGGCCCCGCGTTCAGCTGTCTACATCGTCCTGCATCGGCGGCGCGCCGTCTTGCATCAAGGCGCCGAGCGCCGCACGTTCCTGGCCGACGCCGCCCGCAACCGCCGCCGCCGCCGCAAGACGGGCCGCCTCGGGCTTGTTCTGGCCGAGCTTCCAGGTGCCGTCGACCGCCTCGATCACCAGCCGCACCGGCACGATGGCGCGCATCATCCGGTCGCGCACCTGCGCGTCCATCTTCTCCATCCGCCACGGCGCCTTGGGTGCGAGCTGGCGTTCGAACAAGGCCGTGGTCATCGCCAGCACCTCGGGAAGCCGCGCATCGGGCAGCCGCTCGAGCGGCCCGCGCAGGTGAACGGCGACGTAGTTCCACGTCGGCACCTGGTCGGCGAGCCCGTACCAGTCGGGCGAGATGTAGCCGTCGGGCCCGGTGACCGCGAGCAACGCCGGCAACGGCTGGTCGAGCGCAGCGACGATCGGGTTCGAGCGCACGAGATGCAGGTAGGCAGCCTCTCCGGCCGCGTCGATCACGAAGGGCACATGCGCGGCCAGCGGACCGAAGCCGCCATTGACCCCGAGCTGGCCGAAGCCGCGCGCCCGGGCGAAGCCGAGGTTCTGTTGCTGGGTTGCGGTGCGAAAGGCGGGATTCGGGTGCATGGCGCGCGCTCGCAAAGGCCGAGATTTGACTGCGACCTAACCGGAAGGATAGGCCGGCGTCGACGGCTAATTCGTCGCGCCCATCGGTGACCGAGCGGCAGACCGCGCCAGCAGCTGGCGCCCGTCATGCCCCGCGACCAGCGCGGTGACGATGGCGCCTTCCGGCTGGTCGGTGTCGAACGCCACCTCGGCGAATTGCGCCGTGCGCCCCATCCGCGGGCTTTCCATCAGCACCGCGTGGCGCTGGCCAACCTGCGCCGCGAGATGCGCTGCGACCGCCGTATCGCCCGCCGCGCGGAGCCGCGCCGCCCGCGCGCGGATCGCCGTCACCTGTACCTGGGGCATCCGCGCGGCCGGGGTACCCTTGCGCGGCGAATAGGGGAAGACATGGAGCCAGGTGAGCCCGCAGTCGTCGACCAGCCGCAGCGAGTTTTCGAACTGCGCCTCGGTCTCGGTCGGGAAGCCCGCAATGATATCGGCGCCGAAGGTCATGTCGGGACGCAAGCGGCGCGCTTCCTCGGCGAAGGCGATGGCGTCTTCGCGCGCGTGCCGCCGCTTCATCCGCTTGAGGATCAGGTTGTCGCCATGCTGGAGACTGAGGTGCAGATGCGGCATGAGGCGCGGCTCGGTGGCGATCGCCTGCATGAGATTCTCATCCGCCTCGATCGAATCGATCGAACTGATCCTCAGCCGCGCAAGGTCTGGCACCAGCTTCAGGATCCGCATCACCAGATCGCCGAGCCGGGGCGTGCCGGGCAGATCGGCGCCCCAGGAGGTGAGATCGACGCCGGTCAGCACCACCTCGTTGTAGCCCGCGCCGACGAGCCGCTTGATCTGCTCGACCACGACCCCCGCCGGCACCGAGCGCGAATTGCCCCGCCCGAAGGGGATGATGCAGAAGGTGCAGCGGTGATCGCAGCCGTTCTGCACCTGGACATAGGCGCGGCTCCGCGTGCCGAATCCGTCAATCAGATGCCCGGCCGTCTCGGTCACCGACATGATGTCGTCGACCCGCACTTTCTCGGTCTCGCCGATGAAGCCGCCGAGCCCAGACCCGGAAAGTCCCGCCCATGTGGCCGGCTGCATCTTCTCGGCATTGCCGACGACCAGATCGACCTCGTCCATCGCGGCAAACAGCTCGGGTTCCGTCTGCGCCGCGCAACCGGTGACGATCAGCCGCGCCGCCGGGTTCTCGCGCCGGAGACGCCGGATCTCCTGGCGGGCCTTGCGCACCGCCTCGGCCGTGACCGCGCAGGTGTTGACCACCACCGCCCCTTCGACCCCGGCGGCCTCGGCAAGCGCCTTCATCGCTTCCGTCTCATAGGCGTTGAGGCGACAGCCGAGCGTCGCGAAGACGGGCGGTTTTGCGGTCATCAGAGCGCGTCCAGATAGGGCCGGCTGAGACGTGCGGAGAACACATAGGCCGTGGGCCCGGTCATCCACACCCCGTCGTCGCGCCAGTCGAGCGTGAGCCAGCCGCCGTCGACTTCCATCCGCACGCGGCGTTCGGTCAGACCCCGCGACGCCGCCGCGACGGCGGTGGCGCAGGCGCCGGACCCGCAGGCCAGCGTGATGCCCGCGCCGCGCTCCCACACCCGCATCCGGATCTCGTCGCGCGAGCGTACCTCGGCGAACTCGACATTCGTGCGGTTGGGAAACATCGGATCGTGTTCGATCCCCGGCCCGATTCCGGCGACGTCGACCGCCTCGGCATCGGAAACGAAGAACACCGCATGCGGGTTGCCCATGCCGACGGCCATCGGATCGCCCTCGAGCGGCAGATGCGCAGGGTCGATCCCGGGCACCAGCGCAAGCTCGCCGGCCGCAAGCTGGGGATGGCCCATGTTGACGCTGACCTCGCCCCCGACCATCCGCGCCTCGAGCGTGCCGCGCACGGTGCGGATGGAAATCGCGCTCTTGCGGGTCTGCTCCATGATGTAGCGCGCCACGCAGCGCGTGGCGTTGCCGCAGGCCTCGGCCCGGCTGCCGTCGCTGTTCCAGAAATCGAGCTCGATATCCGCCTCGGCCGAGGACCGGATCTCGGCGAGCTGGTCGAAGCCCACGCCCCGGTGCCGGTCGCCCATGCCGCGCGCGATTGCCTCGGTGACAATTGCATCCCGCCCCCGTGAATCGATGATCACGAAGTCATTGCCGGCGCCATGCCACTTCATGAAGGCAAGGCCGTTCTCGGGGCGCATCTCGCTCATGGGGCGCATATACGCCGCCCCGGGGGGTTTTTCCAGCTTGCCCGCAGCCGCGCGGACCCTGCGGTTCAGCTTTCCGCCACGGTGCTGGACTTTTGGCTTGACCCCCCTCGATCCGCGCTCTAGTCAGCCATCCGCAGTGGGCCGTTAGCTCAGTTGGTAGAGCAACTGACTTTTAATCAGTGGGTC
>JAGRMO010000212.1 GCA_020441205.1 Maritimibacter sp. | reverse complement strand
TTTTCCAGCCGCGTGGCCGGGGTGCTGAACTTCATGGGCGTCGAGTACGCCGATGTGAACGTGCTGGCCGATCCCGAGATCCGCCAGGGCATCAAGGATTTCTCCAACTGGCCGACCATTCCGCAGCTCTACGTCAAGGGCGAGTTCGTCGGCGGCTCGGACATCGTCACCGAGATGACGCTTTCGGGCGAACTCGACCAGCTGTTCGACCAGAAGGGCATCGCCTACTCGAAAGAGGCGGCCGACAAGATCCGCGAAGCCAACGCCTGAAGGCGGGGCGGCGATGGACGATGAAGGGCGGCCCGGAGCGATCCGGCCGCCCTTTTCCTTGCGCTTCCTTCGGCGAAGCGCGGCCATCCGCGCCCGCGCCGGGGCTTTGCCCTTGTCCGGCGGCCATCGCATGCTTAGGAACGGGAAAGAGCCGGATCGAAAGGGACAGGACATGACCCAGGGGCCAGAGCAGAGCGACCACCACGACATCGTCATCATCGGCGCCGGCCCCGCGGGCCTCGCCTTTGCCCGGATGCTGGCGGACACCGGGCTCGACATGGTGCTGATCGAGCGCCAGAGCCGCGCCGCGTTGGAAAACCCGGCGAACGATGGCCGCGACATCGCCCTGACCCACACCTCCGAAGCACTGATGAAGGAACTGGGGCTCTGGGCCCATATCCCCGAGGCCGAGGTCGGCACCATCCGCGACGCCAAGGTGATCGACGGCACCGATCCCTACGCGCTGCATTTCGCCGCCGAAGAGACCGGCCAGCCCTACCTCGGCCGGATCGTGCCCAATTATCTCATCCGCAAGGCCGCCTGGGAGGCGGTGAAGGACGCGCCGAACGTCACGATCCTGACCGAGCGCGCGGTGACCGGCGTCGAGACCGACGCCCGCGCCGGCCACGTGACGCTCGACGACGGCCGGGTGCTGACCGCGTCTCTGGTGATCGCCGCCGACAGCCGCATGAGCGAGAGCCGCCGGCGGATGGGGATCGCCGCCGAGATGAAGGATTTCGGCCGGGTGGTGATCGTCACCGAGATGACCCACGAGCGCCCGCATGACGACATCGCCACCGAGTGTTTCCACTACGACCGGACCCTCGCCATCCTGCCGCTCGCCGGCAACAAGTCGTCCGTCGTCGTCACCCTGCCCGGCGACCGCGCCGAGGCGGTGCTGGCGACCTCCCCCGAGGATTTCGCCGCCGACATCGCCGAACGCTTCGAGCACCGGCTGGGGGCGATGCAGCCCTGCGCCGAGCGCCACGCCTACCCGCTGGTGGGCGTGCTCGCGACCCGGTTCGTGGCGAACCGCTTCGCTCTCGTGGGCGACGCCGCGGTGGGCATGCACCCGGTGACCGCGCATGGCTGGAACCTCGGGCTCTCCGGCGCGGCGATCCTGGCCGGCGAGGTGAAATCCGCCCGCGCCCGCGGCGAAGACATCGGCGCGATGGGCGGGCTCGCGAATTACGAGCGCCTCCACCGCCGCAAGGTTCTGCCGCTCTACCACGGCACTAACGCGCTGGTGCGGCTGTTCACCGACGCTTCCGGCCCGGCGAAGCTGCTCCGTTCGGCCGCGCTCAGGCTCGGCAACGTGCTGACCCCGGTGAAACGGCAGATCGAGAAGCAGCTCACCGAGATGCAGATCTGAGCCTTCTGGCTGTTTGAGACGGCTTGTGCGGAGACGGCAGGACCGGGGGCCAGCCCCCGGTCCCCCGAGGTATTTGGGGCAAGAAAAAGGGGGGCGGGGAGAAAGGGCGGCGTTGCCCCCCGCCTCAGCCGCCGAACATCTTGCGATGCGTCTCCAGCGCGAAGCGGTCGGTCATGCCGGCGATGTAGTCGCCGACCAGCCGGGCGAGGCCGGTTTCGTCGCCCGCTTTCGCGACATCCTTCTGCCATTCGTCCGGCAAGCGCGCCGGATCGGCGAGGAACGCGGGGAACAGCTCTTCCACCACCTTCGTCACCTGCGCCCGCATCTCGACCACCGAGGGCGCGCGGTACATCCGGTGGAACAGGAACTCCCGGATCACCTTGAGCTCGCGCCACATCGCGCCCGAGAACCGCACCACGGGCGTTCCGGCGTGGCGGATGTCGTCGACCGAGGCCGGGTTCAAATCCTGCAGCCGCTGTTTCGAACGGATCAGCACGTCCTCGACCATCGCGCCGAACACCCGGCGCAAGGCCTCGTGCCGGCGCCTCTGTTCTTCGAGCCCCGGCCAACGGGCGTCGACCTCGGCGATTGCCGGCCCCAGCACCGGCAATTCGGCCAGTTCGTCGAGGGTGAACAGCCCGGCACGCAGCCCGTCGTGGATATCGTGGTTGTTGTAGGCGATGTCGTCGGCCACCGCCGCCACCTGCGCCTCGCCACTCGCATAGGTGCCAAGCTCGAGATCGTGCTGGGCGTTGTAGTCTGCAAGCGCGAAAGGCAGCTCGCCCCCGTCTTTTCCCGACAGCACCGGACCGTTGTGCTTGGCGATGCCCTCGAGCGCTTCCCACGACAGGTTCAGCCCGTCGAACTCGGCGTAATGGCGCTCGAGCGAGGTCACGATCTTCAGCGCCTGGGCGTTGTGATCGAACCCGCCGTAGGGCGCGAGCAGCGCGTTCAGCGCATCTTCGCCGGTATGGCCGAATGGCGGATGGCCGAGATCGTGCGCCAGTGCCACCGCCTCGGTGAGATATTCGTTGAACCCGAGCACACCCGCCACCGTGCGCGCGACCTGGCTCACCTCGATCGAATGGGTCAGCCGGGTGCGGTAATAATCGCCCTCGTGCTCGACGAAGACCTGGGTCTTGTGCTTCAAACGCCGGAAGGCGGAGGAATGGATGATCCGGTCGCGGTCGCGCTGGAACGGCGAGCGGAACGCGCTCTCGTGCTCCGGGTGAAGGCGGCCCCGGGTCTCGTCCGGATCGCAGGCGAATGTGGCCAGCATCTGTCCCTCGTCTCGGGCGTCTTGCCCGCCCGTTGTCGCCTCCATATATTCACAGAACGCGAACAGTTGAAACCCGGGGAACACCATGGACCTCACTTTGCCGCCCACCGTCACGCCCCGCGCCTTTGCCCGGCTGCACGAGATTGGCGCCGCCGACAGCGGCAAGGCGCTGCGCATCGCCGTCGAAGGCGGCGGCTGTTCGGGGTTCCAATACGACATCTCGCTCGACGATCCGGCCGAGGGCGACCTCGTGCTCGAAGGCACCGGCGCTGACGCGGCCGAGCGCGTGGTGATCGACGAGGTCTCGCTGCCCTTCCTCGCCAACGCGACCATCGACTTCACCGAGGAGCTGATCGGCGCGCGCTTCGTCATCGAAAACCCGAACGCGACCAGCTCCTGCGGCTGCGGCACCTCGTTCTCGATGTGACCGGCGCCGGTCGGACAGACCGCGCATGACCGAGCTCGAGCTCTGGGCCGACCATATCCACCGCGGCGCGCGCGGGCGCATTGCCGGCTGGCCGGCGCATGACGACGCCCTGGTACGCTTTGCCGGCGGTGCGCAGGCGAATGCGACGCTATGGGGCGAGGTTCTGCACGTCTTCCCCTATCTCGATGCCGACGGCCGCCGGATCGAAGCCCGAAGCTGGCGCATCCGCCCGACCCGGCTCGGCTTCCGGGTCGAGGGCCGGGTGTCGGCGGGGTGACCGCACCCCGGGGGTCGCCCGCGGGCCGGAAGCCGTCGCCGCCAGTGCTTGTCTCCCGGCTCTCGCGCGCTACAAAGCCCTGAACGGGAGACGCGCATGACCGACCAACCGCTTGTGATCTTCACGCCCTCGGGCAAACGCGGCCATGTCGCGCCCGGCACCAAGGTGCTGGACGCGGCCCGCAGCCTCGGGGCCGACCTCGATTCGGTCTGCGGCCGGCGCGGTGTCTGCTCGAAATGCCAGATCGCGCCCAGCTTCGGCACCCATGCCAAGCACGGCATCACCGTCGCCGAGGACGCGCTCACGCCGATCAACGCCGTCGAAGAGCGCTACGACCGGGTGCGCGGCCTGAAGCCCGGCCGGAGGCTCGGCTGCCAGGCCGAGATTTTGGCCGATGTGGTGATCGACGTGCCGCCCGAGAGCCAGGTGCACAAACAGGTGGTGCGCAAGCGCGCCGAGGCCCGCGACATTACCGTCGATCCCGCCGTGCGGCTGCACTACGTCGAAGTGGCCGAACCGACGATGGACGCGCCCTCGGGCGATTGCGAACGGCTCCTCGACGCGCTGAAGGCCGAGATGGGGATCGAGACGCTGGGGATGGACTTCGCGCTCCTGCCCGGGCTTCAGAAGGTGCTGCGCAAGGGCGGCTGGAAGGTGACGGCGGCGATCCACCTCGATGGCGCGCCCGAGGTGATCGCGCTCTGGCCCGGCTATCACGAGGGCGTCTTCGGGCTGGCCGTCGACATCGGCTCGACCACCATCGCGGGCCACCTCACAGATCTCGCCAGCGGCGAAGTGGTGGCGTCCTCCGGCATCATGAACCCGCAGATCCGCTACGGCGAAGACGTGATGAGCCGGGTGAGCCACGCGATGATGAACGCAGGCGGCGCGGCCGAGCTGACCGCCGCCGTGCGCGAAGGGCTGAACGGGCTCGTCGGCGCGCTGGTGGAGGAAGCCGGGATCGACAAGGGCCAGATCCTCGACGCGGCCTTCGTGATGAACCCGGTGATGCACCACCTGTTCCTGGGCCTCGACCCCTACGAGCTTGGCCAGGCGCCGTTTGCGCTCGCCACCGGCTCGGCCCAGCGCCTGCCCGCCCGCACGCTCGGGCTCGACATCGCGCCGGGCACGCGGGCCTATGTGCTGCCGCTGATCGCGGGCCATGTGGGCGCGGACGCCGCTGCCGTCGCGCTGTCGGAACAGCCGCACAAGTCAGACGACCTCGTGCTGGTGGTCGACGTCGGCACCAACGCCGAGATCCTGCTCGGCGACCGGACCGGCGTGCTGGCCTGTTCTTCCCCCACCGGACCCGCCTTCGAGGGCGCGCAGATTTCCTCGGGCCAACGCGCCGCGCCAGGGGCCATCGAACGGGTCGAGATCGACCCGGTGACGAAAGAGCCCCGCTTCCGGGTGATCGGCTCGGAGCTTTGGTCGGACGACCCGGGCTTTGCGGACGCCATCGCCGGAACCGGCCTTACCGGCATCTGCGGCTCGGGCATCATCGAGGTTGTGGCCGAGATGCGCATGGCCGGCATCGTCGACGCCAAGGGCCTCATCGGTTCGGCGGAGGAAACCGGCAGCGCGCGCTGCGTCGCCGAGGGCCGTACCCAGAGCTACGTTCTGTGGGAAGGCGACGAGACCACACCGCGCATCACCGTGACCAACAACGACGTCCGCGCGATCCAGATGGCCAAGGCCGCGCTCTACGCGGGCGCCCGGCTGCTCATGGACAAGCGCGGCGTCGACAGGGTCGACCGCGTGGTGCTGGCCGGCGCCTTCGGCGCGCATATCTCGCCCAAGCACGCGATGGTGCTCGGCATGATCCCCGACGTGCCGCTCGCCAAGGTGAGCTCTGCCGGCAACGCAGCCGGCACCGGCGCGCGGATAGCGCTCCTGAACCTCGGCGCAAGGGCCGAGATCGAGCGGGTGGTGGGCGAGATCGACAAGATCGAGACCGCGATCGAACCGAGGTTCCAGGAACATTTCGTCGCCGCCACCGCGATGCCCAACGCCGCCGACCCGTTCGACGGCCTGCGCGCCGTGGTGCCGCTGCCCGAGCCGAGCTTCGGCAAATCGGGCGAGAGCGGCCGACGGCGCAGACGGAGCTGAGGCGGGCCAGACATACGGAGACGTTCCGCCTCGGACCCAATTCAAGATTGCATTGCCGGTCTCCTGCGCACATGATCGAAAAAAAGATCGAGCAAGTATTCATGAAGATCGCGGGAATTCAGTATCTGCGGGCGATCGCCGCACTGGCGGTCGTTGTGGCGCATGCGGCGGGCACCGCAAGCTTCGATAAATATTTTGGCTCCGAGGCGGTTTTTTTTGATTTCTGGACGCATGGCTGGCTTGGCGTTCAACTGTTCTTCGTCATCAGCGGCTTCATTATCGTTGTATCTTCGTTTTCAGCGGGAAATGGCACGCCCACGAAAAGCTTCATGCATTTCCTGACCGCGCGGGCCGGGCGTATTCTGCCGATGATGTGGTTGGCCATCGTCAGTTTTGCGGTGATGAGATGGTTCGCACGGGGTGCGCTCGAGCCTATTCCCTATCTGAACGCATTTTTTCTGCTGCCGTTCGGGGAATATGACCCAAAACAGATCTGGACATTGCGGCACGAGGCCATCTTTTACCTTGTATTTGGATTCAGTTTTCTCTTGAACCCGCGGATGCGGCCGGTATTTCTTGTATGGGTCGCTGTTCCGGTGGTCGTTTACGCGGTACCTTCAATCGGATCGAACTGGGGCACGACAGTTCTGGGACAGAGCCTCGGCAACGTTTTCGCCGTTCACAATGTATTTTTCGGAGCCGGAGCGTTAATCGGATACGTCTATGTCCGGCGCCCGGATGTCATCGAGAGATTGGCGAGATCTCCCGCGCGTCACGTCGTATCCATGCCGGCTCTCGTCTCTCTGTTCTGCCTCGTGGTCCTGTCCAGCATGACACGGGAAACCTTCGACCAGGTGGTCCTGTTGAGCCTGATCGCATTTTCCGCCACCGTATTGATGTGCACGATCGAGCTGACGAAGGTAAACCGGATTGCCTACTACCTGGGAAACGCCTCGTTTTCGATCTACCTTTTTCACCCGCATATCGAGTCGACGTTGCTGAGTATTCTCGCCGCCGTTGCGCCTGACCTGAACGTCAATGTCGTCGTCGCCTTGGTTTCCGCCGCTGCAGTCGCGGGAGGCGCGGTCATTTATTCTTTTGTCGAGCGGCCGATCACTCGCAGTGTTGGCAGGGTCACCCTCGCAAGATTTCGCCCTGTCCAGGCGGAGTAGCCACCATGGCGCGGTTGTGCTTTCGGTCCGCAATCATGCCCGGATAGGCTGCACCAATATTGTCGACGGGCCCCCCGCACGTCCCGGTTGCGATCCTCCCTCGCCGTGCTACCCTTGGCCCCGGGTCGGGGAGCGCGCGGGAGGCCCCCATGGCGAAAAAGATCGTCATCTGCATTGACGGCACCAACAACCAGATCGGTGAGCGTCCGACCAATGTGCTGAGGCTCTACATGGGCCTCAGGAAGGACGCGACCCAGGCCGCGCATTACATCCTTGGCGTCGGCAGCGCCAACAGCACCCAGATCCTCGGCGCGCTGCGCCAGCAATTCTGGTCGGTCCTCGGCATGGGTTTCGGCCTCGGGCTCGAGGACGACGTTCTGAACGCCTATCGCTACCTCTGCCGCACCTATGACGGCGCTGGCCTGCCCGACCGCCGGCCGGACCACGAGCGCGACCGGATCTACATCGCGGGCTTCTCGCGCGGCGCCTATGGCGCCCGGGTGCTCGCGGGCTTCATCCACAATTTCGGCCTTGTCACCCCCGACCAGCTCCACCTGATCGCCCCGGTGTTCCGCGCCTACCGCCGGATCACCGATGCGGACGGCGGCGAAAGCCATGACACCGTGTTCCGCGCGATGCGCGAATACGACGCAGCCCTGCGCCCCCAACCGGTGCCGATCCGCTCGCTCCTGCTTTGGGACACGGTGAGCTCGATGATCCGCTTCCGCCGCCCCTGGCGAAACCTCGCCCGCCACGGCTCGCTGATCGAGTTCGGCACCCATGCCAATGTCAACGCCAACGGCTCGGTCCGCATCGTACTGCATGCCCTTGCCATTGACGAGAAGCGGTCGCTGTTCCGCCCTCAGCTCTGGGCCGAGCGGGCCGATGCCCCGCCCCGCTATCACGGCAACCGTTTCAAGCGCCAGGGCTCCGAACGGCGCCAATACGTGCGCCAGCGCTGGTTTGCGGGCTACCATTCCGACATCGGCGGCAGCCCCCTCGAGGACGAAGCCGGGATCGGCAAGATCACCCTCCTGTGGATGCTCGATACGCTCGCCGCGATCGAAGCCGAGGCCGATGCCGAAGACCGCGCCATCGCGCTCGCCACCGGCAACTGGGCGGCGCCCGAACCGGGGCTCGCGCTCTACCGTGGCCATCGCACCAACTACTGGGAAGGCGGCAGCCGCAAGACCACCCCGGGCGGGCGGGCCTATTCGAAGGCCGACCCGCGCGCGCCGATCCACGACTCCCACCGCCCCGGCGGGCTTGCCACCCTCGCCTGGCACGCCTTCGAGATCGTGCCCAAATCCATCGCCCGGCGCGCCCCGGGGCGTCCCGCCTGGGTCCGCCGCGGGCTCTGGAAATGGTACCTGCCGCTGAAGGAGCCGCGCGTCATCCCGCATGTCCCGGACAACCCGGCCTTCCACGCCGTCGACGCGAGCGTCTGGGTCCGGCATGCCGCATGCCCCGACTACCGCCCCGAAGCGCTCGCCTCTCGCCGCCCCGCCGAGGAGACTTGACGAAGCCCCGGCCAGACCGTATCTCGCAGCCCACGCGGGTGTAGCTCAATGGTAGAGCAGGAGCTTCCCAAGCTTAAGACGAGGGTTCGATTCCCTTCACCCGCTCCACCTCTTCCTCGATGACCGACCGCCCTCGCGCCCCGTTGCGCCGGGTCCATCGCGCCCCCATCTCTGCACTGCACATGCCACTCATTGGGGAAAGGAGATCGGACATGTCCGCTACCGGTTTGGGCTGGATCCTCGCCATTCTCGTCGGTGCACTCGCGGGCTGGATCGCCGCCAACATCATGAAGACCAACACCGGGCTGCTCATCAACATCGTGCTCGGCATCGTCGGCGCGGCGGTCGCACGCATCCTGCTCGATACGCTGCATATTGGCCTGGGCTCCGGCGTCTTAGGCACGCTGATCGCCGGCGTGATCGGCGCCAGCATCCTCATCGCCGTGGTGCGCGCCGTCCGCTGATACGGGCAGCCAGCCGATCGTCCCCCGCGGTCCGGGTCAACGAAAGGCCGGTGGGGCCATGACCCTTCGGTCGTTTTCGCCACGGCGCGCTTCTTTGGTCTCCAAATATCCCGGGGGGTGCGGGGGGCTGGCCCCCCGCCGGGTCGCCCGGGCAAAGCCCGGGCGAAACCCCTGGGTCACCCCTGGTCGCGGATGAAAGCCACCAGCCCGGCGGTCGAGCCGTCCTTGCCCTCGGCGCCCGTCTCGCCCGCCACGATGGGGCCAAGCGCGGTCGCCAGCTCCTTGCCGAGTTCGACGCCCCACTGGTCGTAGGAATTGATCCCGAGGATGGCGCCCTCGACGAACACCCGGTGCTCGTAGAGCGCGAGGATCTGGCCGAGCACGAAGGGGGTGAGCTTGCGATAGACCAGCGTGGTGGACGGCCGGTTGCCGGGAAACACCCGGTGGCGCGCCTGGCGCTCGAGCTCGTCGCCACTCAGCCCCTTCGCCCGCATCAGCCCCCGCGCCTCGTCGAGCGAGCGGCCCTTCATCAGCGCCTCGGACTGGGCGAGGCAATTCGCGATCAGCAGCCGGTGCATATGCGCGAGCTCGGGTTCGTGCCCCTCGGCCCCCACCATGAATTCGCACGGCACCACCTGGGTGCCCTGGTGGATGAGCTGGTAGAACGCGTGCTGACCGTTGGTGCCGGGCTCGCCCCAGACCACCGGGCCAGAGGCATAGGGCAGATCGGCGCCGTCCATCGACACCCGCTTGCCGTTCGATTCCATCTCGAGCTGCTGGAAATAGGCCGCGAGCCGCGACAGCCGCTGCTCGTAGGGCAGCACCGCGCGGGTCGGGTGGCCGCAGACCTGGTGGTGCCAGATCCCGACCAGCGCCAGCATGAGCGGCAGGTTCGCCGCCCCTTCGGCGGTGCAGAAATGCCGGTCCATCGTGTGGCCGCCGAGCAGGAACTCGCGAAACGCCTTCGGCCCGACCGCGATCATCACCCCGAGCCCGATCGGCCCCCAGACCGAATACCGCCCGCCGACCCAGTCTTCGAAGCCGAACACGCGGGAGGGATCGATCCCCCATTCGGCGGTCTTCTCGGTGGCCGACGACAGCGCGGCGAAATGCCGGCCCACGTTCTCGGCCCCGAGCCGACGCGCCAGCCAGTCGCGCGCGGTGGCCGCGTTGGTCATCGTCTCGATCGTGGTGAAGGTCTTCGAGGCCACGATCACCAGAGTGGTCGCCGGATCGAGCCCCTTGATCGTGTCGTGAATATGCGCGCCGTCGACATTCGAGACATAATGCAGCCGCGGCCCGTCGTGATAGGGCGCGAGCGCCAGCGTCGCCATCACCGGGCCGAGATCGGAGCCGCCGATGCCGNNCCGATGTTGACCACGTCGGTGAACCGCCCGCCGGACGGCGCGCGCACCCGGCCCGTCCGCAACCCGTCGGCGAAATCCTCCATCCGCCCCAGCGTCTCGTGTACGCCCGGCAGCACGTCGACTCCGTCGACCTCGACCGGCCCGGGCCCAGGATCGCGCAGCGCCGTGTGCAGCACCGC
>JAGRMO010000040.1:919-21796 GCA_020441205.1 Maritimibacter sp. | reverse complement strand
GCCCCGTCAACCGCGCCACTTTCCCCCGATACCGGTCCGCCGCCCGAGCGTGCAAGACGTCAAGCTCCATGCCGCCGGCGTTATATAAAGCCGCCGTTATCCCGCGGCCGCCCGCCCGGGCAACAAAATCACAATCACGCATGTGTGTGGCCCCGACGGCTGGCCAGAGCGGCCGCGCGCGTCTATGGCGGAGGGCACCAAGCAGCCACCGGAGCCCGGCCCATGACCCGCATCGCCCAGTTTCTCGAAGAGCTGCCGCTGGCCTTTGCCGCGCTCATCGCGCTCACATGGGGCCTCGCGCCCTTCTCTCCGCCGCATGTCTGGGAGAAGCTCACCATGCTGGCCGCCGGTACGCTGTCGCGGCCCATCGACATCTTCGATCTCGTCCTCCACGGGTCTGCCTGGCTCCTGTTCGCCGCCAAGCTCGGCCGGATGGCGCTGCACCGTCCCGAGGCCTGAACCGAGGTTCAGGGCGGGGGCTCGGCTCTGAGCGTTCCCGGTCCGATGGCCGCGCGCGCGGTCGTCCGGCTCCGGCGGCGGCCGACCGCTTCGGGCGTGCAAGCGCCGCCGCTCCCGCCGCCCGGGCGGCCGTCATGCGCGTTTCACCTGCGCAGGCCGCAGCGCGATGCGGCGGCGCCCCGGCCGGATGCGTGGCGCAGGGTCAGTCGGGAGAGGAATGCGCGGGCGAAGCCAATGGTATCGCTAACATTAACATCATCAGGGGCTTAGCCCCCTGTCCGAACTCGCCCAAACCTCGCCCGCCGGGTCGCAGCCCCGCCGGCTCAGCCTTTCCCAGACAGCGCCGCCAGGATCCGCGCCCAGCTCCGCGCCCCTTTGGAGAAGCTCCGAAGGTCGTATTTCTCGTTCGGCGAATGGATGGCGTCGTCGTCGCGGGCGAAGCCGATCAGCATCGAATCCATCCCCAGGATGTCCTGGAAATGCCCCGCGATCGGGATCGACCCGCCCGAGCCGATGAACGCGGCCTCCATCCCCCATTCCTCGCCCAGCGCCTTGCGGGCGGTCTCGAAGGCGGGGTCGTCGGTCGGCATCCGGCTCGCCGGCGCCCCGTGGCCCAGCGGGAACTCGGCCCTGACATCCGCCGGCAGCCGCGCTTCGACATGCTGGACGAAGGCCTCGTGCACCGCCTCCGGGTCCTGGCTGCCCACCAGCCGGAAGCTCACCTTGGCCCGCGCCTCGGCCGGCAGCACGGTCTTGAACCCCTTGCCGGTATAGCCCCCGCTGATCCCGTTCACCTCCGCCGTCGGCCGCGACCACAGCTTCTCGAGCGGCGTCCGGTCCGGCTCGCCATAGGGCTCCGACAGCCCGACATCGCCGAGGAACCGCGCGTGATCGAAGGCCAGCGCCTGCCACTGGGCGCGGATCTCGTCGGCGAGCTCGGGCACCCCGTCGTAGAACCCCGCGAGCGTCACCCGGCCGGTTTCGTCGTGCAGATCGTCGAGGATCTTGACCAGGAGATGGATCGGGTTCTGCGCGAGCCCGCCGTACATCCCCGAATGCAGATCCCGCGACGCGGCCTTCAACACCACCTCCTCGGCCACCAGCCCGCGCAGCATCGTCGTGATCGCCGGCACCCGGCCTTCGAACATCCCCGTGTCGCAGATCATCGCGACGTCGGCACGCAGCTCGTCGGCGTTTTCCTGCAGGAACGGCACCAGCGAGGGCGAGCCCGATTCCTCTTCGCCTTCGAGCAGGATGGTGATCCGGCAGGGCAGGGCTCCGGTCTCGGCCACCCAGGCCCGCATCGCCTCGACGAAGGTCATGAGCTGCCCCTTGTCGTCGCTCGTCCCCCGCCCGCGGATCAGTCTGCCGTCGGGCCCGTCTTCCAGCGCGGGTTCGAACGGCGGCCGGTCCCACAGCTCGATCGGGTCGACCGGCTGCACGTCGTAATGGCCGTAGAACAACAGATGCGGCCCGCCTTCGCCGCCATGGGCGACCACCATCGGATGGCCCGGCGTGGCCCGCCGGCTCGCGTCGAACCCGATCGAGGTGAGGTCGGCCACGAGCCAGTCGGCCGCGGTGGCGCAATCGCCCTTGAACTGCGGGTCGGTCGAGATCGACGGGATCCGCAACAGCTCCATCAGCCGGTCGAGGGCGTCGACACGGTCCGCATCAAGGCGGGCGAGAACGGCGGCGAGGGACATGGGCGCTCCTGTTGGCTGGCGGCGATCGGCGGAAACCGTAGCAGAGCGCGCCTGCGTGTCCAGACGGGCTGGAACAGCGGCCCGCGCGCGCCTATGTTGCCGCCAAACACTGGAGCACGAGCATGAAATCTTTCCTTCTGGCCCTGGGCCTCGGCCTTGCCGCCACCCCGCTTCTCGCCGAGGGCCTCGCCTTCGAACCCGTCGCCCCGGAAGGGCTCGACGCGGCCGCCACCGAGATGGTCGCCGCACTTCAGGCGAACCTGCCCGGGCAGATGCCGGCCTTCGAACAGCAGGGCTATGGATACTATGGCGCCATCGCCGTGCCGAAAGGGGTGGACCTGAAACCCGAACTCCTGAGCTCGGTCGCCAACTTCGCAACGCCAGAAGAAGCCGCCAAGGGCGTGCTCGAGGCCTGCCTGCAGCAGACCGGGGCGGAATGCACCGTGATCGGCATGCTGGTGCCCGCCGGCAGCTGATTCCACCCGATCGCCCGGCCCGCAACAATCTGTTTACCCGGGCGATCTACCAACGGGACAAGGCCCCGGGCGCGTCAAATTGTAACGTCGGAATGTGACCCGTTTACGGGCAGGTGTTTTTTCGTGTAACACCAGCTAACGGACCGGTGGGAGGAACGCGCGTGAACTACGAAGCCAAGCTGGATGCGGCGCTGGGGCGCCTGCATGAGGAAGGTCGTTACCGGGTCTTCATCGACATCGAGCGTGAAAACGGCAACTTCCCGCACGCCAGCTGGACCAAGCCCGACGGCAGCCAGGTACCCGTGACGATCTGGTGCGGCAACGACTACCTCGGCATGGGCCAGCATCCGGTCGTGCTCGAAGCCATGCACGAGGCGCTCGATGCCACCGGCGCGGGCTCGGGCGGCACCCGCAACATCTCGGGCACCACCGTCTACCACAAGCGGCTCGAAGCCGAACTCGCCGATCTGCACCGCAAGGAAGCGGCGCTCCTGTTCACCTCGGCCTACATCGCCAACGACGCGACGCTGTCGACCCTGCCGAAGTTGTTCCCGGGCCTCATCATCTATTCCGATGCGCTGAACCACGCCTCGATGATCGAGGGCGTGCGTCGCAACGGCGGCGCCAAGCGCATCTTCCGTCATAACGACGTCGAACATCTTCGCGAGCTGCTCGCGGCCGACGACCCGGACGCGCCCAAGCTCATCGCTTTCGAGAGCGTCTATTCGATGGACGGCGATTTCGGCCCGATCAGGGCGATCTGCGATCTCGCCGACGAGTTCGGCGCGCTGACCTATATCGACGAAGTCCATGCCGTGGGCATGTACGGCCCCCGCGGCGCCGGCGTCGCCGAGCGCGACGGGCTGATGGGCCGGATCGACATCATCAACGGCACGCTCGCCAAGGCCTATGGCGTGATGGGTGGCTACATCGCCGCCTCCGCCAAGATGGTCGACGCGATCCGCTCCTACGCGCCGGGCTTCATCTTCACCACCTCGCTCGCGCCCGCCATCGCCGCCGGCGCCGCGGCCTCGGTGAAATGGCTGAAGGGCGAGGGCGGCCGCGCGCTGCGCGAGAAGCACCAGCAGCAGGCGAAGATTCTCAAGACCCGGCTCAAGGGCCTCGGCCTGCCGATCATCGATCACGGCAGCCACATCGTGCCGGTGATCGTTGGCGACCCGAAACACACCAAGCAGCTCTCCGACATGCTGCTCGACGGCTACGGGATCTACGTCCAGCCGATCAACTACCCGACCGTGCCGCGTGGCACCGAACGGCTGCGCTTCACGCCCTCACCGGTGCACGGCCCGAAGGAAATGGACGCGCTGGTACATTCGCTGGATTCGCTCTGGGCCCAATGTGCGCTGAATCGCGCCGAACTTTCCGCCTGATACGCCGCGTTCGTATGCACATCCGGTTGCGCTGTGCTACAAAAGGGCAGATGACGCCGGCACGCAGACGAATCGTCGGCGCTTGGGGATGAGGGCGGACACACCGTCCACTCGCATAAGGGATGTGTGATGATCAGGCGTTGGATCACGCCCAAGATCACCGAACAGGGACAGGAACCTGCCGGTTTCGATTCGTATGATCTTCGCCTCGGCGACATCATGCGCGGCGAACGTGCGACTCTCGGCAAGTCTCTGCTCGACGTCCAGCGCGAGCTTCGGATCAAGGCCGCCTATATCGCCGCGATCGAGAACGCCGATGTGAAGGCCTTCGAGACCCACAGCTTCATCGCCGGTTATGTCCGCTCCTACGCCCGATACCTCGGCATGGAGCCGGAATGGGCGTTCAAGGCCTTCTGCGACGAAAGCGGCTTCCAGCCGAGCCACGGCCTCGCCGTATCGTCCCAGCCCAAGCCGGAAAAGGCCCGGCGCAGCGAGGGCGACCCGCTCGCCAACGCCACCTTCGTGCCCCAGTCGCCGTCGATCTTCGAGGGCATCGAACCCGGCGCCGTCGGCTCGGTCGCGGTTCTGCTCGGCCTGATCGGCGTACTCGGCTTCGGCGGCTATTCGGTGCTGCGCGAGATCCAGAAGGTCGATTTCGCTCCGGTCGAACAGGCCGTCGGCGTGCTCGAGGAAATCCCCGCGCTCGGCACCGCCGGTGCCGACATCGGCGCGCCCGCGTCTGCGGCGAGCGAGCCTGTCGCGTCCACCGCCGGGGTCGTCCCGCCGACCGCCGAAGCGCTCGACCGGCTCTACCGGCCCGAAGCGCTCGACGTGCCGGTGTTGATCGCGCGCGACGGCCCGATCTCGGCGCTGAACCCCGACGAAGTGGGCGTGCTGGCAGATGCCGGCCCGGCCGCCCGTGCCGGCAACGCGGACGCCGCGGCCGTCGACGCGGCGGTCGAAGCCGCCGTTGCCTCGGCCGCTGACGTGGCCGGGGTCGACAACGCGGTGCCGGTCTCGGCCAACGCGGTGCGGGTGTTCGGACCCGACGCGCCGGAAGTGGCGATCTTCGCCGTGCGCCCCTCCTGGGTGCGGGTGCGCTCGGCCGATGGCGCGGTGATCCTCGAAAAAATCCTCGACGCTGGCGAGAAATACGTTCTGCCCAGCCTGGAGGCGGCGCCGACACTGCACTCGGGCAATTCCGGCTCGATCTACTTCGCCGTCAACGGTGCCGCCTATGGCCCAGCCGGCGACGGCGCGACCGTGGTCAAGAACGTGGTGCTTTCGCCCGACGCGCTGACCCAGGTCTATGCCGCCGCCGACCCCGCGGCCGACACGGCGCTGGCGGATTTCGTCGCCGTGGCCGAAGCCGCCACCCAGTAACGCCCGCGTCCCCCCGGCGGTGCTTCCCGACACATTGGTATGACGCGCAAGCGCGCCCGGCTTCCGGCCGCGCAGTCACATTGCTTTGCCTTGTTCCCCCGACGCCCCCGCGCTATCCATCCAGCGAACCCGAGCGAGGCCCCACATGTCCCACAACCCGATCCGTCCCTGGCGCGATATCGAGCGCCGCAAGTCCCGCCAGATCATGGTCGGCAACGTGCCCGTCGGTGGCGACGCGCCGATTGCGGTACAGACGATGACCAACACCGATACGTCGGACGTGAAAGCGACGCTCGGTCAGGTAATGGCGGCAGCCGAGGTCGGCGCCGATATCGTCCGGATCTCGACCCCGGACCAGGCTTCGACGAAAGCGCTGAAGGAGATCGTGCGCGAGAGCCCGGTGCCCATCGTGGCCGACATCCATTTCCACTACAAACGCGCCATCGAGGCTGCCGAGGCCGGCGCTGCCTGCCTTCGGATCAACCCCGGCAACATCGGCTCGGCCGAACGTGTGCGCGAGGTGATCAAGGCGGCGAAGGACCACGGCTGCTCGATCCGCATCGGCGTGAACGCCGGCTCGCTGGAAAAGCACCTGTTGGAGAAATACGGCGAGCCCTGCCCGGAAGCGATGGTCGAAAGCGGCATGGACCACATCCGCATCCTCGAGGACAACGACTTCCGCGAATACAAGATCAGCGTGAAGGCCTCGGACGTGTTCCTCGCCGCCGCCGCCTATCACGGCATCGCCGACGCCACCGACGCGCCGATCCATCTCGGCATCACCGAGGCCGGCGGCTTCGTCTCCGGCACGATCAAATCGGCCATCGGCCTCGGTTCGCTGCTCTGGGCCGGCATCGGCGACACGATCCGCGTGTCGCTCTCGGCCGATCCGGTCGAAGAGGTGAAGGTCGGCTACGAGATCCTCAAATCGTTGGGACTGCGCCACCGCGGCGTCAACATCATCTCGTGCCCCTCCTGCGCCCGGCAGGGGTTCAACGTGATCGAGACCGTGGCCGAACTCGAGAAACGGCTCGCGCATGTGCATACCTCGATCTCGCTCTCGATCATCGGCTGCGTGGTCAACGGACCGGGCGAAGCGCTGCTCACCGATGTCGGCTTCACCGGCGGCGGTGCGGGCTCTGGCATGATCTACATGGCCGGCAAGCAGGACCACAAACAGTCGAACGAGGGCATGATCGACCATATCGTCGAGCTGGTGGAAAAACGCGCGGCCCAGATCGAGGCGGAGAAGGCCGCCGAAGAGGCGGCGGCGGAGTAGACCGCCGGCCTACCGGTAGAGCGCCGCATAGCGCGGGGCGAAAAACCGGGTGAAGGCCTTCACTTCGGGCCGGCGCCAGGCCTCGGGCGAAACCAGCATCAGATGCTCGGCATCCAGCTCCGCCGGCGGGTCGAAACAGGCGATCAGGTTGGGCGCGTCGCCGACCATCCTGAGGTTCATGATCCCCAGCGCGGCGCCGGACTTCACCGCCGCCTCGAACAGCTGGTATTCGCGAAACGTAGATGCGATCTGATTGGGCTGAACCCGCGCGACGATCCATTCGTGAAGACGGTTCGCCACGCCGTCGCGCTGGAACGTCGCGAAGACATGTCCGGCAAGGTCCTCCGTGGTAGCGGGCAGGCCGTGCTTGTCGCGATAGGCCGGCGATCCATAGAGGGTCCAGCGTGCCGTGCTGATCCTGCGACAGATCAGGTCGGGGTCCGGTTGCGACCGCACCAGGCGCAGAGCCACGTCGGCCTCGCCCGCTTTGAGGTCGAGCGTCGCGACCGTGGGCAGGAATTCAAACGGCACCTCCGGGTGCAAGGCGGAAAAGTCGCTGAAGATCTGCGTCGCGCCGTCGGAGAAATTTCCCGAAAAAGCGGTGATCCGGATCGGACGCGGTCGGGTCATCTCGTCGGCCTGCGACGAGAACGCCTGCGCGGCCGCCTCGATCGCCTCGGCAAGCGGCATCAGCCGCTTCGCCGCCTCGGTGGGTCTGAAACCCCGGGTGCCGCGCTCGAAAAGGGTTAGGCCGGTCTCGTGTTCCAGCGCCTCGATCCGGCGCGCCACGGTGGGCTGTGCAATGTCGAGGATCTTTGACGCGGCGAGGGTCGAGCCTTCCCGCACCACCGCGAGAAAGACGCGGACGTCCGACCAGTTGCGGAACGCGCTCTTCATTTCTGTAGAACAACACAACGCCGGCGCGGATACCAGCAAATCGGCATTGGCCCTAACGTGGAGCGCAGACATTCAGTCCGGAGACCGAGCCATGACCATGACAGCGACCTTCGCCCCGCGGACCCGCCCGCTCGCTCTGATCGCCCGGCTCTTCTCCCGACCGGCCGCGCCACAGACTGGGTCCGGGGCCGATCCAGACCAAAGCCGCGCCCGGCGCGACTTCATCCTCGACCGCATGAACGACGGGGCCTTCGCCAGCGAATACGATGTTCAGGAGATGATGGCATTGCACCCGCGCGAATTCTGAGCCGGTCCGGGCTCCAGAAAAGACGACGCCCCCGACCGCCAGCGCTGCGGTCGGGGGCGCCGGAATGTCATGCGGCCGTTACTGCGCTTTCGCCTGCGCCTCGCGCAGCTCGGCGACGATCTGGGTCATCCCGTCGAGCGGCACATAGCCTCGGATCATCTGCTCGCCGGCCACGAAGGTCGGCGTGCCGGTGATCTGCAGGCGGCTGGCGAGATCATGGTTGGCGTCGATGATCTTCACGACCTGCGGGTCGGACATGCCGGCAAGAATCGCGGCGCTGTCGAGCCCGAGCTCGTCGGCCACGCTGGCGAGACTGTCCTCGGTCACGTTCGCGCGCATCGTCATCAGCGCATCGTGCAACGGGCCGTAGGCCTCGTCGCCGCCGATGATCTGCGCCGAGATCGCGAACCGCGAGGCGAGATCGCTTTCGGGCCCGAGAATCGGGAATTCCTTGTAGATGATGCGGATGTTGCCGTCGGCTTCGAGCAGGGCTTTCAACTCGGGAAACGCCTTGCGGCAATAGCCGCATTTGTAGTCGACGAATTCGACGAACGTGACGTCTCCGTCCGGGTTGCCGTCGATGTAGGACACGCCGTCGTTGAAGATTTCGTCGTGATTGGTCACGACCAGGGCGGAATCGTTCGCCGTCTGGGCCGCGGCCTGCTTCTTTTCGAGCTCGGCCACCGCCTCCATGATCACTTCGGGGTTCTCGAGCAGGTAGGCGCGCACGGCGTCGCCGAAGGCGGCTTGCTCGTCTTCGCTCATCGCGTTGATTTCGAACGAAAACGCCGGGGCGGCGGCGAGCCCCGCGGCCAGGACGAAGGCAGGCGCGAGGGCGGGGAGATTGCGGATCATGTCGGTTCCTTTGCTGGACGTCTTGGGCGAGATAGCCCCGGTCGCCGGCAACCACAACCGCGTCTTCGCGTCGCGGCTTGACCTTTTGCGTCCGGAGGCGCACCCCGGTTGGGCGAGACACTAGCGAGGACAAGATGCGGGCATCAAGGCGATCCGGGGTTGATCCCTTCATTGTGATGGATGTGATGGAGGCCGCGCGCGCCGCCGAAGAGGCGGGTCGAAGGGTCATCCACATGGAAGTGGGCCAGCCGGGCACCCCGGCCCCGGTCGGCTCGCGGATCACCGTCGAACGGGCGATGAAGGCGGGGCCGCTCGGCTACACCGTTGCGCTCGGCCTGCCGAAGCTCCGGGCGCGGATCGCGCGCTGGTATGGCGAGACCTACGATGTCGATCTCGACCCGAACCGTGTCGTCGTCACACCCGGATCGTCCGGTGCCTTCCTCCTCGCCTTCACCGCGTTGTTCGACACCGGCGACAAGGTGGGCATGGGCGACCCCGGTTATCCCTCCTACCGCCAGATCCTGCGCGCGCTCGATCTCGTGCCGGTCGGTATCCAGACCCAGGCCGAACACCGCTACCAGCCCCGGCCGGAAGACCTGCCCGACGGGCTCGCCGGGCTGATGCTGGCCTCGCCCGGCAATCCCACCGGGACGATGCTGGGGCACGACCAGATGGCCGCCCTGGTCGCGGCCAGCGCCGAGCGCGGCATCAACCTGATCTCTGACGAAATCTATCACGGGCTCCACTACGGCGAGCGCGGGGTGACGGCGCTGGAACTCACCGACGATGTCTACGTCATCAACTCCTTCTCGAAGTATTTCTCGATGACCGGCTGGCGCATCGGCTGGATGGTGGTGCCCGAGGACCATGTGCGCCTGGTCGAACGCATTGCACAGAACATGTTCATCTGCCCGCCGCATGTGAGCCAGGTAGCCGCACTCGCGGCGATGGATTGCACGGTGGAGCTGGAGGCCAACCGGGCAGTCTATGCGAAAAACCGCGCGCTCATGCTCGAAGGCCTGCCCAAGGCCGGCTTCACATCGATCGCGCCGCCGGATGGGGCCTTCTACGTCTATGCCGACGTCTCCGACCTCACCGACGATTCCCGCGCCTTTGCCGCCGAGATCCTCGAGGCGGCAGGCGTCGCTGTCACGCCGGGGCTCGACTTCGACCCGGCGCGCGGCCACCGGACCCTGCGCTTCTCCTACGCCGCCACCACTGCCGATATCGAGGAGGGGCTTGCCCGCCTCGCGGCGTTCATGGACGCGCGCGGGCAGACCGCCGGTTAGCCGTCTCGCGCCATGGTGATCGCCACCCGGGCTAGGCAAGCCGGGCGCGCGCCCTGTATGATCGCCCGAAAAAGGATGCGGGCATTGAGGCGACTTCTTCTGACCCTTGCACTGCTCTGGACGGCGCTGGCCGGCCCGGCTGCGGCGCAGCAGCCGTTGACCGGTAGGGCGACGCTCACCGGCGACGGGCTGACCCTGGTCGAGCGCCGGGGCCGGGTGCTCGCGACCCTCGATCTCTCGCAGCCGGTACCCTGGCGTGTGTTCACCCTCGACGATCCCTGGCGCGTGGTGCTCGACTTTTCCGAGGTCGACTGGACCGGCGCCGCCTCCGCCGTCCCGGACGACAACACGAGGGTCGACGAAATCGCCACCGGCATCTTTCGCCCCGGCTGGTCGCGCATGGTGATCGCGCTGAACCGGCCGATGGCCGTCGAAGCGGCGGGGATGGAGACCACGGATGCGGGCGCGCGCGTCGCCCTGCGCCTCGTCGACACAGATGCCGAGAGTTTCACCGCCACCGCCGGCGCTCCGCCGAGCGCGGTCTTCTCGCTCGCCGAGACCGGCTCCGACGGCGAAGACGCGACCCCGACCGCGCAATCCGATGACCGCTTCGTGATCGTGCTTGATCCGGGCCATGGCGGCATCGACCCGGGCGCCGAGCGCGAAGGCGTGCGCGAGGCCGATCTCATGCTGATCTTCGCCCGGGAGTTGCGCGACGAATTGCGCCGCGCCGGTGGGGTCGAAGTGGTCCTCACCCGCGACGAAGACGTTTTCGTCCCGCTCGAAAGTCGCGTGACCATCGCCAGGCGCGCGCGGGCCGATCTGTTCATCTCGCTCCACGCCGATGCGCTCGCCGAGGGCAGCGCCAGCGGCGCCACGGTCTACACGCTGGCCGAAGACGCCACCGATTCCGCCTCGGCCAAGCTCGCCGAACGCCACGACCGCGCCGATCTGCTGGCCGGTGTCGATCTGACGACCACCGGCGACGAAGTGGCGTTGGTGCTGATGGACATCGCTCGGACCGAAACCCAGCCGCGGTCCGAACGGCTCGCCGATGCGCTTGTGGCAGGCATCTTCGAGGCCACCGGGTCGACCTACAAGACACCGCGGATGCAGGCCGCCTTTTCGGTGCTGAAGGCGCCCGACATCCCCTCGGTCCTGGTCGAACTGGGCTTTCTGTCGTCGGATGTCGACCGGGCCAAGCTTGCCGATCCCGACTGGCGCGCGCGCGCGGCGGCGGGCCTGCGCGACGGCGTGCTCGCCTGGGCCAGCGAGGACGCCGCCGTGGCCGAGCGGTTGCGGCGCTAGGTGCCAGGGTCAGGGCGAAGCGGGCGGGGCGCGCTCAGAACGCGTCGTCGGTCTTCGGCCGCATCACCAGCCAGATCAGCGCGGCGCCGGCCAGCGCCAGGAACGGCACCATCGCGAGGTTGACGGCGATCCAGCCCGATTGCGCGTCACCGCCGGAGCAGTTCATGAGGCCCCCGGACGCGAGCGAGGCGAAGGTCACGCCGCCGAAGACGATCATGTCGTTCATCCCCTGGATCCGGCCGCGCTCGTAGCTCTCGTGCGCGCCCGCGAGCATCGTGGTCGCGCCGATGAAGCCGAAGTTCCAGCCGATGCCGAGCAGGATGAGCGCGACGTAGAAATGCGCGATGTCGACGCCGAGGAGCCCGACGAAGCCCGCGCCCGCGAGGATCGCGAGGCCCACCGCGACGATCGGCCTGGTGCCGAACCGCGCGATCAGATGGCCGGTGAAGAACGAGGGCACATACATCGCCAGCACATGCGCCGAGACGATGTTGTTCGCGGTCGCGGGCTCGAAGCCGCAACCCACCACGGCGAGCGGCGTCGAGGTCATCACCAGGTTCATCAGCGCGTAGGAGACCATCGCGACGATGATCGACACCGCGATCACCGGGGTCTTCAGGAGTTCGCCGGTACTGCGCCCGCCCGGGTGGTCCTTCGTCGCCTGCGCTTCGGGTTTAGGGATGTGCAGGAACGAGAACAGTACGACGCCGAACAGGTTGAGCGCGATGATCGCGAGGAAGCTGCCGAAGAACACCACCACCATCGCGGTCTCGGTCAGGCTCGACAGCTGCGGGCCGATGATCGCCGACACGAGCCCGCCCGCCATCACGTAGCTGATCGCCTTGGGCCGGAATTCGTCCGACGCGGTGTCGGCGGCGGCGAAGCGGAAGAACCCCTGCGCCGACATGTAGAAGCCGATGAAGAAGGCCCCGACGAGCAGGAGCGCGAAGCTCGACTGCGACACCGCATAGGCCCCGATGCCGCCACCCAGAACGCCCCCCGCGGTGCCGAGCCAGAAGCCCGCGCGCCGCCCGTACTTTTGCATCGTCCAGCTCATCGGGTTGGCCATGAGCATCGACGACAGCACCACCATCGAGATCGGCAGCGTGGCGAAACAGGGGTTCGACGCGAGCTGCTGGCCCACCCGCCCGCCGATGGTGAAGAACAGTGGCATCTGCGCCCCGACGATCGCCTGGGCGAGCACGAGGATGATCACCGTGCGCTTCGCGCGAGCGTCGTCCGAAAGGGTGTGATGCGTGGTCATCCGCGATGCCTAGCCGCGGGGGCAGGGGAAGCCAAGTGCGATTTTGCCGCGGCGCTTCGGGCTCAAGGGAGGCGCTCGATCAGGTGTAAAAACGAGCCCGAGACCCGGCCGTCGATCAACCCCTGGTCGGGTAGGGCCGCGCCCTCGGCATCCTGTGCCGCAAACAGCGGCGTGCCGGAGGCTTTGAGCGTGGTCGCGTAGTGGAACTCATGCGCCGCCCAGTCCCCCGGGAATGGCCCGGTGGTGGCGCTGGCGTGGCGATAGCCGAGATGCAGCCGCCGCCGCGCGAAACTGGTTTCGAGCCGGAGGAGCCCGAGCATCTCGTGGCGCGTGCCATCCGCGACCACCAGACCCTCGCCCAGCACCATGTAGCCGCCGCATTCGCCGTAGACCGGGCAGGTGGCCGCCCTCAGTGCCGCCTTGAATCGCGTGGCCGCGGCGAGCGTGCCTGCGTGCAGCTCCGGATAGCCGCCCGGCAGGAAGATGAAATCCGCCTCCCGCGCCGGGGTCTCGTCGGCGAGTGGCGAGAACGGATGCACGCTGGCACCGGCTGCCCGCCAGTCCGCGAGGATATGCGGATAGGCGAAAGCGAAGGCGCGGTCCGCGGCCACCGCGATACGCTGGCCCGGCGGCGCGAGCCGGGGCGGTGCGCCGGGGGCGGGCAGGGGCGCGGCAAGCGCCGCGAGCGTGTCGAGATCGACCGCCGCCGCCACCTCTCCGGCGACGTGGTCGAGCCAGACGTCGAGATCGTCGCGCTCGCCGGCCTGGACGAGGCCGAGATGGCGCGACGGGTGGTCGAGCCCGGGCCGCCGGTGGAGCGCGCCGAGCACCGGCAGGCCGGTCGGTGCGAGCGCTGCGCGCAGCATCCGCTCGTGCCGGTCGCTGCCGAGCTTGTTGAGGATCACGCCGGCGACAGCGACCTTGGGGTCATGCCCCGCGAAGCCCGCCACCAGCGGCGCGACGCTTTGCGCCATGTGGCTCGCATCGACCACCAGCACGACGGGGAGGCCGAGCAGACGCGCGAGATCGGCCGTCGCACCGCGGCCGGCAGGCGGCGCGCCGTCGAACAGCCCCATGGCGCCTTCGATCAGCAGGAGCCCGTCGCCGGCCGCGAGCGCGCCGAGCCGGTCCGCCCCCATCGCCCAGGCGTCGAGATTGGGCGAGACCCGGCCCGAGGCGGCCTCGTGAAATCGCGGGTCGATGTAATCCGGTCCGGATTTCGCGCCGCGCACGGCGACGTGCCGGTTGCGATAGGCACGGAGCAGCCCGAGGGTGAGCGTCGTCTTGCCGCTGGCCGAGCCCGGCGCGGCGAGGATCAGCCCGCGCCCGGTCATCCGAGCGGATCGGGATTGCCGATCGGCCCGCCCGCCGCCAGCGCCTGCCAGTCGAGCGCCTGGCGCAGAAGAACGGTGCGGCCGATGCAGACGATGGCCGGAGCGCCGACCCCGGCGGCGGCCGCATCGGCGGCGGCCTGGCCGAGCGTGGTCTCCAGAACGCGCTGGTCGGGCGTCGCGGCGCTCTGCACCAGCGCGACCGGCTCGTCCGGCGCGCGCCCGGCGTCCATCAGTCGCGCGGCGATCTCGCCGAGATTGCGCATCCCCATGTAGATGACGATCACCGGGCTTGCCCTGGCGATGGCGGCCCAGTCGAGCGGCGGGGTGTCGCCGCCGGCATCGTGCCCGGTCACGAAGGTGACGGCGGAATTGACCGCGCCATGGGTGACCGGGATGCCGGCATATGCGAGCCCGCCGATCCCGGCCGAAATGCCGGGGACGATCCGCACCGGCACGCCCGCGCGCAGGCAATCCTGCGCCTCCTCGCCGCCGCGGCCGAACACGAACGGGTCGCCGCCCTTGAGCCGCAGCACCCGTTTGCCTTCCTTCGCCAGCGACACCAGCAGGTCGGAAATCTCGCCCTGTTTCGGCGAACTGCGCCCGCCTCGCTTGCCCATGTCGACCATCTCGGCGTCCGGGCGCGCCCAATCGAGGATCGCCGGCGCGACCAGAGCGTCGTGGACCACAACATCGGCCTGGTGGAGCGCATTGAGCGCGTGAAGCGTCACGAGCCCCGGGTCGCCGGGACCGGCGCCGACCAGCCAGACCCAACCGGGCAGCATCCGGGGCCAGTCGCCCGAGGGAAGGAACGTATCGCTCATGACGGGAGTTATGGCGCGAGCCGGGCCGGGGGGCCAGCCCCCCGGAGCCCCCCGGAGTATTTTGACCAAGATGAAGGGCAGGCTTGTTGACCGGGGGCGCGGCTCTATGATCGCCGGCATGGAGACGCCGAAGAAAGAGCTGCGCCGGGGCTGGACCACCGGCGCCTGCGCCACCGCGGCCGTAAAGGCGGCGCTGGAAGCGCTGTGGGGCGGCACTGCGCCGGAAGAGGTGACGATCACGCTCCCGCGCGGCGAGACGCCCAGCTTTGCCATCGCCGAAGCGCGAACCGGCGACGGCTGGGCCGAGGCGGGCGTGGTCAAGGATGCGGGCGACGACCCCGACGTCACCCACGGCGCGCTGATCCGGGCGCGGGTGCACGTGGCGGGGACAGGGGTGAGCTTCCGTGCCGGCGAAGGCGTCGGAACCGTGACGCGGCCCGGCCTGCCGATCCCGCCCGGCGAGCCCGCGATCAACCCGGTGCCGCGTCAGATGATGGCCGGGGTCGTGGCCGAGCTGGCGGCCCGCTTCGGCCGGCCCGCAGACGTCGAGATCACCATCTCGATCCCCGGCGGCGCGGCGCTGGCGGCGAAGACCTGGAACCCGCGGCTCGGTATCGCGGGCGGGCTCTCGGTGCTCGGCACCACCGGCATCGTGCGGCCGTTCTCCTGTTCGGCCTGGATTGCCTCGATCCACCGTGGCATCGACGTCGCCCGCGCCGCGGGTCTCACCCACGTCGCGGGTTGCACCGGGACGACCAGCGAACGTGCGGTTCAGGCGCTCTTCGGCCTGCCCGACCACGCGATGCTCGACATGGGCGATTTCGCCGGCGGGATGCTGAAGTATCTCGCGAAACACCCGGTCGAGCGGGTCACCATCGGCGGCGGGCTCGGCAAGCTCGCGAAGCTCGGGCAAGGCGCGCTCGATCTGCATTCGGCGCGCAGCCAGGTGGATTTCGCCCGTCTCGCCGCTTTGGTCGGCGATCCGCGGGTGGCAGGCTGCAACACCGTCCTGGAAGCCTATGAAATCGTAGGACAACCGCTTCCGGACGCGGTCGCGGAGGCCGCGCGCGCCGCGGTCGCGGAGCGGTTCGGAGCCGGTCTGCGGATCGATATCGTCGCCGTCGACCGGGAGGGCGCGGTGATCGCGCGGGCGGGCCCGTGAAGCTCCTGCTGCTGGCCGGCACCGCCGAAGCCAGGGCGCTGGCCGAACGTCTCGCGGGCAATGCGCGGTTCGATCCGGTGGCCTCTCTCGCAGGCGCGACGGATCGGCCCGCCGCCTATGCGGTGGCCTTGCGAGTGGGCGGGTTCGGGGGTGACGCCGGGTTTGAAAAATATTGCAGGGACAAAAGGATTGAGGCCATCGTTGATGCGACGCATCCGTTTGCCCGGGTAATGCCGCGCCGGGCTCAGGCCGTGGCGGCGCGGCTCGGACTGCGGCACCTGCGGCTGCTGCGACCCGGGTGGGTGGCCGGTCCGGGTGATGACTGGCGGTGGGTCGAGGATGCGCGGTCGGTGACCGCTGCCGTGCCGCCCGGCGCGCGGGTTTTCCTGGCGACCGGCCGGCAAAGCCTCGACGGTTTCGCCGAACTGGCCCGGGGGCGGCATCTGATCGTCCGGGTGATCGACCCGCCGCAGGCGCCGTTTCCCTTTGCGCAGGGAGGCTGGCTCATCGGTCGCCCGCCGTTCTCGATCGACGACGAAATCCGGACCCTGCGGGACCACAGGATCGGCGTGCTGGTGGTGAAGGATTCGGGCGGGCCGACAGCTGCGAAGCTCGAGGCGGCCCGCGCCCTCGGCCTGCCGGTGGTGATGATCCGGCGTCCGCCGCCGCCGCCGGGCGCGCGGGTGGAGAACGTCGAAGCCGCGCTTGAATGGCTCGAGCGGCTTCCATGACGGGCCGACTTCTCGCGACCGAAGCCGATCTCGGCGAAGGCGCCGCCTGGCTCGCCGACCGGGAGCCCCGCCTGGCCCCGGCGCTGGCGCTGCCCCTGCCGCTGCGACGGCGGCCGGAAGGGTTCCGTGAACTGCTCTGGGCGATCACCGGCCAGCAATTGTCGACCGCCTCCGCCGCCGCCTGCTGGGCGCGGGTCGAGGCGGCGGGCCTCACCGACCCCGAGGCCGTGCTCGCGGCCACCGACGACGCGCTCCGCGCCGCCGGGTTCAGCCGGCAGAAAGCCCGCTACGCGAAGGCGCTGGCGGTGGCCGCGATCGATTATCCGGGGCTCGCGGGTCTCGGCGACGACGAGGTTGTGGCTAGTCTCACCGCGGTGCCGGGCATCGGCCGTTGGACCGCCGAGATCTACCTCGCTTTCAGTCTCGGCCGCGCTGACGTGTTGCCGGCCGGCGATCTCGCGCTCCAGGAGGCGGCGCGGCTGCTCCTCGCGCTCGATGCGCGCCCGACCGAGACCGCCCTGCGCCGGATCGCCGCCGACTGGTCGCCCTGGCGGGGCGTTGCGGCCCGGGCGCTCTGGGCCTATTACCGGGTGATGACCAAAAGAGAGGGGACCCGATGACGCGGGAACTGCACTTCAAGCGACGCCCGCCGATCTCGGGCGAAACCAAGTCGGTGGTGATCTTCCTGCACGGCTACGGCGCCGACGGGGCCGACCTGCTGGGCCTTGCCGATCCGCTCGGGCCGCACATGCCCGACACCGCCTTCATCGCCCCCGACGCGCCGGATCGCTGCCCGGGTAATCCGGCCGGCTTCCAGTGGTTCCCGATCCCCTGGATCGACGGCTCGTCCGACGAAGAGGCCAGCGCCGGGGCGCTGCAGGCGGTGATGGACCTAGACGGTTTCATCGCCCAGATCCTGAAACAGGAAGGTATTGCCCCGGACCGGCTCGTGGTCTTCGGCTTCAGCCAGGGCGCGATGCTTGCGCTGCGGGCGCTGGTGCTGCGAGACGAGGCGATCGCCGGGATCGTCGCCTGCTCGGGCCGGGTGCTCGACCCGGAGAGCTATGCCGAGACCGTGCGGGCCCGCCCGCCGGTGCTGTTGATGCACGGCGACCAGGACGAGATGGTACCGCCCGGGCATTTCAACGAGGCGGGCCAGGTGCTGGAGGCGGCGGGCTTCGAGGTCTACGGCCACGTGATGGAAGGCATGGGCCACGGCATCTCGCAGGACGGGCTGTCGGCGGCGCTGACCTTCATGGCAAGCCGGCTGGGGATTAGGCTCGGCGCCGGCTGAGCCGCCGCTGTCGCCTAGGAATTCTTGCCGGGCGAGGGGTGGGCGAACTCGGACACGGGGTCAGCTCATTGATATTGCTGTAGATAGCGCTAACGACACCTCGCCCGGGCGAACCCCTTGCGGCGATTGCGCGAAGCCCTCCCGCGCGCGGACGGGGGGCCTCACGCGCGCTTCGAGCGCATCGCGGCCGCCTGGGGCAATGCGGGGTCGCCCGCCAGCGCCCGGCCTTCGGCGCTGCCCGGATCGACCAGCGCGAGCCTTCCGGCCGCATCGTAATGCGCCGCCCAGCCATAGCGCTTGGTGAGCGGCGAGGCCCGCATGCAGGGCTGCCCCTTGGCATGGAACGCCTCGAAACTCAGCGCCGGCGTGCCCGCGGCCTCGGCCATGGCGACGTGGACCGCATGGGTGAACCCCTTGTGATCGAGGCTGTAGGGGGCGGCCATCAGCCGGTCGAACTCGATATTGGCGCGGGTCGGCCGCGCCTTCACCGGGGGCGGTTCGGCGGCCGCGACGGGACAATCGGGGGCGGGGGTGACGAGGATGTTGACGGTGCTCATGCGAGTCCTGCGCGTTTCGGAGGCAGCAGAACGAACATACAGAGAACGAACGCACTTGGCGAGGGCGTCATGTGCCTGACACGAAACTGCGCCAGGGTGCGCCCAGATCGTGGGGCTTGTCTGCATAGCCAAACCAGATATGGTTCCACTGAACTTGACGGGGCGGGGGTCCCCGCCCTCAGCGCGCCAGAAGCAGAGGGCAGGGGCGGAGTCACCACATGGACGGCAGTTTCCGAACCGGGTTCGTGCGCGAACATGCCAATCCAAAGGCGCATGCGGCGCTGGTGTTGAATGCCGATTTCCGGCCGCTCTCGTACTACCCGTTGTCGCTCTGGCCCTGGCAGGAAGCGGTGAAGGCGGTGTTTCTCGACCGGGTGAGCATCGTCGCCGAATACGACGAGGTGGTGCGCTCGCCCTCGATGGAGATCCGCATTCCGAGCGTGGTGGTACTGAAGGATTACGTGAAGCCGCAGAAACGTGTGGCCTTCACCCGGTTCAACCTGTTCCTGCGCGACGAATTCTGCTGCCAGTATTGCGGCTCCACCGGCGATCTCACCTTCGACCACGTGGTGCCGCGCGCGCGCGGCGGGGTGACGAGCTGGGAGAACGTGGTCGCCGCCTGTTCGCGCTGCAACCTGCACAAGGGCTCGAAATCGCTCGTACAGTCTGGCCTCAGCCTGCGTAAGCCGCCGCGCCAGCCGGCGGCGATGGAGCTGATGAACCAGGGCCGCAAGTTTCCGCCCGGCTACCTGCATGAAAGCTGGGTCGATTTTCTCTACTGGGACGCCGAACTGGAAGCGTGAGGCCTTGGGGGTTCCACCCCCAAACCCCCGGGAGTATTTGGGCCAAGCTGAAGGGGGCACGGGTTTCGGCAATAGCATCGGGCCTGGTCGATCCTGTGGTGCTGGCCGTCCTCGAGGCGGTCAACCCAAGCGGCTGACCCGACGGCGGCGCTGCGGGAGGTCGAGTTGCGTCCGGTCGGTCCTGGCGGGCGCGAAGGTCGCGCCGTTGAAGCGACGCCGGAGGACGACCATGCCTGCAGCCCTTGGGCGCATCCTGATCTACACCCGCCATCTCGACGAGATGACGCGGTTCTATTGCGAGTATTTCGGCTTTCGGGCGATCCGCCACGACGGCGATCGGATCGTCGAACTGCGTCCCGAAGGGGCGGGGGCGACGATCCTGCTGCATCCGGCCGCCCAAGGGCAGAAGCAGGGGCAGGCGCTGGTGAAGCTGGTGTTCGACCTCGAGGACGTCGAGGATTTCTGCCGGCGCGCGGCCCTCGGCGGCCTCACATTCGGCCCGATCCACAAGGCCGACGGCTACGCCTTCGCCAATGCGAACGACCCTTCGGGAAATACCGTCTCGGTGTCGAGCCGGGCGTATCGCGACTGACGCGGGGGGCAAGGGCGCGGGCGGGGTCCGTGGGCGCGCGCCTGCGTTCACCGTGGCGGGCCGGACGCTGTGCACGGAATGGCTACAATCCCGTGGCGCGCCCCGAACTGTAGCACATTCCCGAGCTTCACGCCTCAGCCGGTACGGCCGCGCCGCCCGCCGCGACGGCCACCGCGCGCGCCACCCTCGGCGCCGCTGCCGGCGGGCTTGTTGAAGGCGATCCAGTCCATCCCGTGGGCGTCCTGGTTCATCAGAAGGTTGGCGGCGCGGATCGCTTCCATCTCGCGGCCGGCGCGGTAGCCGGTCGAGCCCATGCCGAACAGCGCCACGAAGGTCTCGTCGTCGAGATCGGGCGGCAGCAGGATGCCGGCCGCCTCGACCGCCGCCTTCTTCTCGGCAATCGCCTTCTGGCTTACGGGCAGCGCGAGCGGGTTCATGATCGCCGACGTCATCCCCATCGCATAGGCCATCGGCAGGAACGTATTGTTGATCCCGTGCCGGTTGGGCAGGCCGAACGAAATGTTGGACGCGCCGCAGGTGGTGTTGACGCCGAGCTCGTCGCGCAGACGCCGGACGAGGGCAAACACCTGCTGGCCGGCGGACGCCATCGCGCCCACCGGCATCACCAGCGGATCGACGACGATGTCATGCGCGGGGATGCCATGGTCGGCGGCGCGCTCGACGATCTTTTTCGCCACCGCGAAGCGCACGTCGGGGTCTTCCGAAATGCCGGTATCGTCGTTCGAGATCGCCACCACCGGCACGTTGAACTTCTTCACCAGCGGCAGAACCTGCTCCATCCGCTCGTCCTCGCCGGTGACCGAGTTGACCAGCGGCCGGCCCTTGGCGGCTTCGAGCCCGGCCTGCAGCGCGGCCGGCACCGAGCTGTCGATGCACAGCGGCACGTCGACCACCGCCTGCACCTTCTCGATCAGCTCGCGCATCAGGATCGGCTCGACGAAGTTGTTGTCG
>JAGRMO010000040.1:0-902 GCA_020441205.1 Maritimibacter sp. | reverse complement strand
TAGCGCGGGTCTTCGGCCATCTTGTTGGAAAACACCGCGCCCGAGTTCACGTCGAGCACGGTGGCCCCGGCCGCGACCTGGGCGATGGCATCCTGCTCGACGGTCGAGAAATCGCCGACCTCGAGTTCGGCCGCGAGCTTCTTGCGGCCGGTGGGGTTGATCCGCTCGCCGATGACGCAGAACGGCTCGTCGAAGCCCATGGTGACGGTCTTCGATTGGCTTTCGAGAATGGTGCGGGTGCTCATGTATGGGGTCCTTCCAGACGGGCGAGGTATGAGGCGAGGGCGGGGTCGGTGAAATCTTGCACGGTGGCATTGGCGCCGGCGGCGCGCAGTGCGGCGTCGTCGAGCTCGGAGCGGATGCCGATGGTGAAGGCGCCCGAGGCAGCGGCGGCACGCACGCCGGACGGGCTGTCTTCGAAGGCGATGCAATCCTCGGGCCGCTCGCCGAGGAGCCGCATCGCTTCGAGGTAAGGGTCGGGATGCGGCTTGCCGCGGGCGCATTCCTCGCCGATCACAATGGTATCAAAGGCGTCGCGCAGACCGATCGCCGCGAGCATCGCCTCGGCGTTCTTGCGCATCGCGTTGGTGACGATGGCGCGGCCCCAGCCCTTGGCATCGGCGAGCGCGATCAGATCGGCCACGCCGGGCATCGCCGGGTAGGGGCGCGGCAGCCGCGCGCGGAACATCGCCTCCTTGCGCTCGCTCAGCGCCACCGGGTCGGGCTCGTCGGGCAGGAACTCGGCGAAGATGTCGGCGTTGATCCGACCGTGGATCTGCTCGACGTAGAACCCATCGTAGACCGGCAGCCCGCGCTCGGTCCACAGATCGCGGAACACCGCCTCGTGGAGATGGTCGGAGACCAGCATCGTGCCGTCGAGGTCGAAGAGAAGGGCGGGCATG
>JAGRMO010000211.1:312-6617 GCA_020441205.1 Maritimibacter sp. | reverse complement strand
CCGCGCCATCGTGCGCGATCCCAAGGTCTACCTGTTCGACGAACCGCTCTCCAACCTCGACGCGGCGCTCCGCGTCGCCACCCGCATCCAGATCGCCGAGCTGAAGGAGGCGATGCCGGACTCCACCATGATCTACGTCACCCATGATCAGGTCGAGGCGATGACGCTGGCCGACAAGATCGTCGTGCTTGCCGGCAAGGGCATTGCCCAGATGGGCAGCCCGCTCGAGCTCTACGAACGGCCGAAGAACGAATTCGTCGCCCAGTTCATCGGCTCACCGGCGATGAACCTCCTGCCCGGCGAGATCACCAAGACCGGCAAGCAGACCACGATCAACCTCCATCACGGCCACGACGCGGTGGCCGAGGTCGAGACCCAGGCGGCCGAGAAGGGCTGGCACGTCAATGTCGGCGTCCGCCCCGAGGATTTCCGCATCGCGAACGACGGCGATCACATCTTCTTCGAGGGCACCGTCAACTATGTCGAGGCGCTGGGCGAAGTGACGCTGCTCTATTTCCACACCGAGGGCGCGCCCGAGCCGGTGATCGCCAAGCTCCCCGGCATCCACAACGATCTGCGCGGCGCCACGGTCAAGCTGACCGCCAGTCCCGAAAAGGTCCAGCTGTTCCACGAGGGCCTCTCGCTGCGCACCCGCTAGGATCGTCCGCCAGGATAATCCATGGAAAACAATGCGAAGCGGGCGACACTGATCGCCCGCTTCCCGCCGCGCCCCAGCGCCGCCCCACCTTTGCTGTTCGCCAAAGCCCCCGGGGGGTCCGCGAAGCCGCACCCCAGGGCTTCCGTGGCACGAAAACTTGATTTCCCGCCACTTTGAACCAAATCAAAGCCAAGACCCCACCTAGCTGCGAGAACCCGACAGAAGGGAAGCCATGGCAGCGCGCATTTTTCATACCGAGGGGATCACCAAGGTCTACCGCACCGGCGAGGTCGAGGTGCAGGCGCTGCGCGGTGTCGATGTCGAGCTCTTCACCGGCGAGTTCACCGTGCTGCTCGGCGCCTCGGGCTCGGGCAAGTCGACGCTTCTCAACATCCTCGGCGGGCTCGACCGCGCTTCCGCCGGCACCGCCTGGTTCTCCGATCACGAGCTCACCGCGATGTCCGACCGCGAGCTCACCCGGTTCCGGCGCGATCACGTGGGATTCGTCTTCCAGTTCTACAACCTCGTCCCCTCGCTGACGGCGCGCGAGAACGTCGCCCTCGTCACCGAGATTTCCAGAAACCCGATGCCCCCCGAGGAGGCGCTCGAGCGCGTTGGCCTCACCCACCGGATCGACCATTTCCCGGCCGAGATGTCGGGCGGCGAACAGCAGCGCGTCGCCATCGCCCGCGCCATCGCCAAGCGCCCCGAGGTGCTGCTCTGCGACGAGCCCACCGGCGCGCTCGACTCGAAGACCGGCGTCCAGGTGCTCGAAGCGCTCGAGCGGATCAACGAGGATCTCGGCACCACCACCGTGGTCATCACCCACAACGCCGCGATCCGCAAAATGGCCCATCGGGTGATCTTCTTCGCCGATGGCAATATCGCCAGCGTCGAGACCAACGCCGCGCGGATCGAACCCGCCGATATCGAGTGGTAGACCGATGCGCGCGCTCGACCGCAAACTCCTTCGCGATATCCGCCGCCTCTGGGCCCAGTCGCTCGCCATCGCGCTGGTGCTCGCCTCGGGCGTGATGGTCATGGTGATGAGCTTCGGCGCCCAGCGCTCGCTGTCGGAAACCCGTGACACCTATTACGAGCGCGCCCGCTTCGCCGATGTCTGGTCGTCCGCCGCCCGCGCCCCGATGACGCTGGTGCCCGAGATCGCCGCCATCGAAGGCGTCGCGAGGGTCGAGGCGCGGATCAGCGAGTTCGCCATCCTCGATATCGACGGGCTCGACAGCCCGGCCATGGGCCAGCTCATCTCGATCCCCGCCGCCGGCGAGCCGCAGATGAACCGGCTCATCCTCCGCGCGGGCAGGCTACCGGAGCCCGGCCACCAGAACGAGGTGGTGGTCAACGAGGCCTTCGCCACCGCCCATGGCTTCACCCCCGGCGACGGTTTCGCCGTCACCCTCAACGGCCAGAAGCGCGACGTGTCGATCACCGGCATCGTGCTCAGCCCGGAATTCATCTACACCATCGGCCCCGGCTCGATCATGCCCGACGATCAGCGCTTCGGCATCCTGTGGATGCCCGAAGACGTGCTCGCCGCCGCGTTCAACCTATCGGGCGCGTTCAACTCGGTGTCGCTCGGCGTCACCCGCGGCACCGATGTGGAAGAGGTGAAAGACCGGCTCGAAACCCTGCTCAAACCCTATGGCGGCACCGGCCCCTACGACCGCGAACAGCAGACCTCGAACGCCTTCCTCGACGGCGAGTTGAAGCAATGGGACATGATGGTCCGTGTCCTGCCGCCGATCTTCCTCGTCATCACCACCTTCCTCGTCAACATGGTGCTGGGTCGCCTCGTGGCGCTCGAACGCGAGCAGATCGGGCTTCTGAAGGCGCTGGGCTATTCCGCTTGGGAGATCGCCTGGCACTATCTCAAGCTCGCCATGGGCATCGGCGCCATCGGCATCGTGATCGGCTGGGGCTTCGGCTACTGGGCCTCGATCGGCATCGCCATCACCTATGGCCAGTTCTTCCACTTCCCCTATCTCGTCTTCCTGCAATACCCGGCGGTCTACGTGCTCTCGGCGCTGACCGGCCTCGCGGCATCGCTGCTCGGCGCGATCTTCGCGGTGCGCCGCGTGGTGGGCCTGAGCCCCGCCGTCGCCATGAGCCCGCCCGCGCCGACGCGCTTCCGCCGCGGGCTGCTCGACCGGCTCATCGTCTTCCTGAAGCCCCGCCAGCCGACGATGATGATCCTGCGCTCGATCGGCCGCTGGCCGCTACGCGCCGCGCTCACCACCCTCGGCATCTCGATGTCGGCGGCGATGATCGTCTCGGGCCTGTTCATGCTCGACTCGTTCGACGAACTGCTCGACGTCGCCTTCGTCCAGGTCAACCGGCAGGACGCGATCCTCGAGTTTGCCATCCCGCGTCCCGAAACCGTGCTCGACGATGTCGAGAACATGCCGGGCGTTCTGCTGGCCGAAGGCGGCTTCGCCACGCCCGCGCGGCTCTACCACGGCTCGCACACCCGCACGATCGCCATCGAGGGCCGCCGCGACGGCGCCACGCTCGCCCGCGTCTTCGACGGCGACACCCGCGAACCCGTGCCACCCGGCGACGGTATCGTGCTCGAAGCGCGGCTCGCTGGCCATCTCGACGCGCGGCCGGGCGACGTGATCGAGGTCGAGTTCCTGCAACGCGACGCCCAGCGCCACCGGGTCGTGCTGACCGGTACGGTGCAGACCTTCTTCGGCCTCGGCGCCTATATGGACCAGGACCGGCTCGCGGGCCTTCTGGGCCAGGTGCCGCAGGTCACGCTCGCCAACGTGATGATCGACGAGGGCCAGACCGAGGCGCTCTACAAGGCGGTGAAGGATGCGCCGGCGATCTCCGGCATCACCCTGATGACCCAGGTGCGCCGGAGCTTCGACGAGACCATGGCCGAAAGCGCCTGGATCTCGGTCTTCATCTTCTCCACCGTCGCCTCGCTCATCGCCATCGGCGTGGTCTACAACTCGGCCCGCATACAGCTCTCCGAACGCGCCCGCGAACTTGCGTCCCTGCGCATCCTCGGCTTCACAAGGGGCGAGGTGAGCTACATCCTCCTGGGCGAGCTTTTCCTGCTCGTCGCCGCCGCCATCCCCCTCGGCCTCTGGCTCGGCTATGGCATGGCCGCCGGCATGGTCGCGAGCTTCGACAGCGACCTGTATTCGATCCCGCTGCTCATCACCCGGAAAACCTATATGCGCGCGGCCCTCGTGGTCGCCGGGGCCTCGCTCGCCTCGGCCCTGCTCGTGCGCCGACGCATCGACCGGATGGACCTCGTCTCGGTCATGAAAACAAGGGAGTAACCCCATGGCCATCACGGCACGCAAACTCGTTATCGGCGCCGCGGTTCTGGCCGCGGCCGTGGCCGCCGGATGGCAGCTGTCCCGTCCCGAGCTGATCCCCGTCGATGTCGAGACCATCGCAACCGGCCCGCTGGAAGTCACGGTGAACGCCGACGGCATGACCCGCATCCGCGACGTCTACGAAGTCTCCGCCCCGGTCTCCGGCCGGGTGCTGCGCAGTCCCGTGGTGATCGGCGACCCCGTGGTGGCCGACGAAACCGTGGTCGTGCGTATCGAACCCGGCGAGCCCGCCTTCCTCGATGCCCGCGCCCGCGCCCAGGCCGAGGCCGCCGTGGCCCAGGCCGAGGCGGCGCTGGCGCTGTCCGAGGCGAGCCTGCGCGCGGCGGATGCCGATCTCAACTCGGCCCAGCGCTCCTTCGACCGGGTCTTCGCGCTCCACGACCGCGCCGCCGCCTCCGAAGCCCAGCTCGAACAGGCCGAAGTGGCGCTCGATGTCGCCGCCGCGCAATACGACAGCGCGGTCGCCACCCAGAAGATGCACGAAAGCGAAGTCGTCGCCGCCAAGGCCGTGCTGATCGAGCCGAGCGGACAGGGCGGGGGCGCGGCGAGCGCCGGCGACGAGAGCTGCTGCATCGAGCTCAGGGCGCCGGTCTCGGGCCAGGTGCTGTCGGTCGAAAACCTCTCGGCCCGCACCGTCGCCGCCGGCACCCCGCTCGTCACCATCGGCCCGCGCACCGAGCTCGAGATCACCGTCGACCTGCTCTCGACCGACGCGGTGCGCATCGCCCCCGGCGCGCGCGCCTATGTCGAACGCTGGGGCGGCGACACCGCGCTCGAAGCCGTTGTGCGCGAGATCGAGCCCGCCGCCTTCACCAAGGTCTCGGCCCTCGGCATCGAGGAACAGCGGGTCAAGGTTCTGCTCGATTTCACCACGCCGAAAGCCGACCGCCCGGCGCTCGGACATAATTTCCGCGTCTACCTGCGGATCGTCGAATGGTCGGGCGACGAGGTCACCCGGCTGCCGATCAGCGCCCTGTTCCGCGAGGCGGGCGATTGGGCGGTGTTCACCGTCGAGGACGGGATTGCGCATCTGGTGAAGGTCGACATCGGCCGGCGCAACACGGAATACGCCCAGGTTCTGGGCGGGCTCGACGCGGGCGCCGTGGTCGTCACCCACCCCTCCGACAGCGTGGCCGAGGGCGTGCTCGTGGTCGACCGCGCGACGTTGGAATAGCCCGCGCCGCAGGCCGCGTGAAAACCCCGCGGGGCTCCCCGCGAGCCGTCCCCCGACGCCCCGGCCGGCCGACGCCCCGCCGCGGCCGGAGCCCTGCCGCGTCCCGCCCCCCCCCAGCAAAAGCGCCGCCCGCTCTTGAAGCCCCCGGAACCCGACACTAGGATTCCGAAGATTGGGCCGCCCCCCGGCCCCTGAGCACAAAGGCAGGCAGACATGCGCGATCCGATCGACACCTACATGAACACGCTCGTCCCGATGGTGGTCGAACAGACCTCCCGCGGCGAACGCGCCTACGATATCTTCTCCCGCCTCCTCAAGGAGCGGATCATCTTCCTCAACGGCCCGGTACACGACGGCATGTCGTCGCTGATCTGCGCCCAGCTCCTGTTCCTCGAGGCCGAGAACCCGTCGAAAGAGATCGCGATGTATATCAACTCGCCCGGCGGTGTCGTCACCTCCGGCCTGTCGATCTACGACACGATGCAATACATCCGGCCCAAGGTCTCGACCCTCGTCATCGGCCAGGCCGCCTCGATGGGCTCGCTCCTGCTCACCGCCGGCGAGAAGGACATGCGCTTCTCGCTGCCCAACTCCCGGATCATGGTCCACCAGCCCTCCGGCGGCTACCAGGGCCAGGCGACCGATATCATGATCCACGCCCAGGAAACCCAGAAGCTTAAAGACCGTCTTAACTCGATCTATGTCAGACACACCGGCAACAAGCTCGAAGACGTGGTCGAGGCGCTGGAACGCGACAATTTCATGGATCCCGAGCAGGCCAAGGCCTGGGGCCTCATCGACGAGATCCTCGAAAGCCGGCCGCGGCCGGAAGGCGAAGACAAGTAACGGGGTCCCGCCCTCGGGGTGGGGCGCTCCGGCCACGCCCCGGGCGAAACGGGTTGTGCCGGCGAATCCCGTGCCCTAATCTTGTCGCACCGGGAGGCTATAGGCCTTCCGGGGCGCGCGAACGAACACCGGGGCACGGCGCCCGCTCCAAGGCTTAGGCGCTCTGCTCGAAGGATAGTGACGATATGGCGAACAACTCCTCCGGCGGCGACAGCAAGAACACCCTCTATTGCTCGTTCTGCGGAAAGAGCCAGCACGA
>JAGRMO010000211.1:0-269 GCA_020441205.1 Maritimibacter sp. | reverse complement strand
TGCGTCGAGCTCTGCATGGACATCATCCGCGAAGAGACCAAGGGCTCGGGCCTGAAGTCCACCGATGGTGTCCCGACGCCCCAGGAAATCTGCGACGTGCTCGACGATTACGTGATCGGCCAGGAGAAGGCCAAGCGCGTGCTCTCGGTGGCGGTGCACAACCACTACAAGCGTCTGAACCACGCCGCCGCCCATAACGACGAGATCGAGCTGTCGAAGTCCAACATCCTCTTGATCGGTCCCACCGGCACCGGCAAGACGCTGCTCGC
>JAGRMO010000039.1:800-7750 GCA_020441205.1 Maritimibacter sp. | reverse complement strand
TGCGTCTCCGACAAGCCGCTGCACGGGGAGCTCAAGCTGCCGGGGATGGCGACCGAGTTCTACACCACCCAGGTGGGGCGACATCTCAAGATCGGGATCCGGGCGATGGAGGTGCTGCGCGACATGCCGATCGAACGTATCCACAGCCGGAAGCTCAGATCCTTCGACGAGACCGCCTTTCTCTGAGCCTTCGCCGCCGTGGAGCGGCAAAAAAACAGCGGAAAATGCCTTGTTTGCGGGCTGTTTCGGCACACAAGTTGTTGTGTGCCCCCATCACAATCATTTAAATGCCGCCAATGAAACCCCGGGAACCGGGAAATCTGAGGAGTTAGATACATGGCGAAACCGATGACCAAGACCCAGCTCGTGGCCGCTCTGGCCGAGGAAATGGGCTCGGACAAGAAGACGGCCTCGGCCGCGCTCGATGCGATCACCGGCGTGATCACCAAGGAAGTGTCGGACGGCGGCGCGGTCACCATTCCGGGCGTCGGCAAGTTCTACCTGCGCGAGCGCCCCGAGCGCATGGTGCGCAACCCCGCCACCGGCGAGCAGATCAAGAAAGAGGCCGACAAGGTGGTCAAGGTCACCGTCGCCAAGGCTCTGAAAGACGCCGCCAACGGCTGAGCTTGAACCGTTCGCGGTTTTCGATCAGGGTCGCCGGACGGCGGCCCTTTTCATTTGTACCGGTGAAGACGAGATGGACATACGCGCAATCGCGATGGGGCTGGCATTTGCCTTCATGTGGTCGTCGGCCTTTACCTCGGCACGGATCATCGTCGCCGATGCGCCGCCGATCTCCACGCTGGCGCTGCGCTTCGTGATCTCCGGCCTCATCGGCATCGCCCTCGCCGCGGCGCTGGGGCAGAAGATCAGCCTGAGCCGCGGGCAGTGGATCTCGGTGGTGGTGTTCGGGGTGAGCCAGAACGCGCTCTATCTCGGGCTCAACTTCGTGGCGATGCAGTGGTTGGAGGCGGGGTTTGCCTCGATCATCGCCTCGACGATGCCGCTCATCGTCGCCTTTCTCGGCTGGGCGGTGTTTCGCGATCGCCTCACGCCGCTGGCGCTGTTCGGGCTGGTGCTGGGCTTTGCCGGCGTCGGGCTGATCATGGGCACGCGGATCTCGGGGGGTGTCGACCTGACCGGGCTCGCGCTCTGCATCGTCGGGGCCGTCGCGCTGGCGGTGGCAACGCTGAGCGTGCGCAACGCGAGCGGCGGCGGCAACCTCCTGATGGTGGTGGGGCTGCAGATGCTGGTGGGCGCAGCGGTGCTGGCGCCGTTTGGTCTTGTGTTAGAGACACATGAGGTCACCTGGAGCTGGAAACTGGTCGCGGCTTTCGTCTACACCACACTGGTGCCCGGGCTCGCTGCGACCTGGGTGTGGTTCGCGCTGGTGGGGCGCATCGGACCGGTGCGCGCCTCCACCTTCCATTTCCTCAACCCGTTCTTCGGCGTGAGCGTCGCGGCCCTCTTCCTCGGCGAGAAGCTGGGTGCGCTGGACGTGCTCGGCGTCGCCATCGTTACCGTCGGCATCCTCGCCGTCCAGCTCGCCCGCCAGAAGCCGGCCTAACCCGCCTTGGCCTGTGCCGCTTCCTGCTCCGCCTCGAAGACGGTGGCCCAGGCATAGGACGGCCGCGCCGCCACGCGGGTAATCCAGGCCTTCACCTTGTCGTCTTTCGGCGCCCCGTCGGGGAACCACATGTAGGGCGACTGCACCAGCAGATCGGCCGCCGTCAGCCTCTCGCCCAGCAGGTAGGGCCGCCCGTCGGCAAAGGCCGCGATCAGCCGCGCCTCGACTTCCGGTACGCCGCGGAACGAGGCGCGAAACACCGGGTGATCGCCGACGCCGGCCACCTGGGCGTTGTAGACCGGCTCCATCACGCCGGCGTAATAGGCAAGCCACGTGAGGTAGGGCCCGCGCTGCGGGTCGCCCGCCACCGGGCCGAGACCGGCCTCGGGAAACATGTCGGTGAGGTAGAGCATGATCGCGAGGCTCTCGGTGATGAGCGTCTCGCCATCCACCAGCGCCGGCACCTTGCGGTCGGGATGCGGATTGTGCCCATCCGGAGCGCCGGAGCCGTCGATCCGCGGAATAGAGACGAATTCGTAGCGGATCTTGTCGCGGATATCGAGCTCGTGGGTGAGCGCGAGGGCGCGCGTGGCGCGCGAACGGGGGGCATAGTAGAGCGTGAGCATGAGCGGAGAACCTTTCCGTTTGTCGCTGTCGATGGAGCCACTATGCTCCCCCCATCCTGTCAAAAACCGTCAGGAGGCCGCATGGCCCGCGCCGACCGCCTGTTTCGCCTGCTCGATGCGCTTCGCCGCCTGCCCGCGCCAGTGACTGCCGACCGTCTCGCCGACGAGACCGGCGTCTCGCCCCGCACGCTCTACCGTGACATCGACGCGCTGAGAGCTGCCGGCGCGCTGATCGACGGCGCCCCCGGCTTCGGCTACACGCTGACCGAAGACCCGGGGCTTCCGCCGCAGATGTTCGACCGGCTCGAACTCGAAGCCATCGTGCTGGGCCTGTCGATGTTGCACTGGCAGGGCGACGCGGCGCTGAGCGCGGCCGCCGACCGGGCGCTCGCCAAGGTCACCGCCACCCTTCCGCCGCGCAAGGCCGAAGAGGCCCGCCATGTAGCCCTGCTCTCCTACGCCTACCAGCCCGCGGCGCAGGTACCGGAGCACCTCGCCGCCCTGCGCGACGCCGCCTGGGAAGAGCGCGCCGTTGATATCGGCTACACCGACCGCCACGCGCGCCACACCGAGCGCCGGATCTGGCCGCTCGCCGTGGTCTACACCGATTACGAACCCTGGCTCCTCGCCTGGTGCTGCCTGCGCCGCGATTTCCGCCGGTTCCTCGTCTCGCGCATCGTCTCGCTGGCCGAGACTGGCGAGAGTTTCCGCCCCCGCCGCGTGCCGCTCCTGCGCGACATGCTGGAGAAGCTGCGCGGCGAGGCGGATTGAAACATCCCTGACGCCGAGTTGACCGCGTTCACGGGCTTGTAGGATGACAGTGAGCCCACCGCTGCGCATGGCTGGGCCATGGAACTCGTTCTCGCCTATGGAGCCGGGCTGCTCACCCTTATCAACCCCTGCGTCCTGCCGGTGGTGCCGATCGTGCTCGCCACCGCGCTGCAGGCCTCGCGTTGGGGTCCGGTGGTGCTGGCCGCCGGCATGAGCCTCGCCTTCGTTACCTTCGGCCTCCTCGTCGCTTCGGTCGGCTACGCCATCGGCCTCACCGAGGACGTGCTGGCGAGCGCCGGCGCCGTGCTGATGATCGGCTTTGGCCTCGTTCTTGTCGTGCCGAAGATGAACGCGGCCTTCGCAACCGCCACCGCCGGGCTCTCGGCCCGCGCCGACGGCACGCTGATGGAGACGGAGGCGACCGGCCTCACCGGGCAGTTCCTCGGCGGGCTCCTGCTCGGCGCAGTCTGGAGCCCCTGCATCGGCCCCACGCTCGGCGGCGCCATCGCGCTGGCCGCCCAAGGCGAAAGCCTCGCCTGGGCGGGCGCCATCATGCTGGCCTTTGCCCTCGGCGTATCGACCCTGATGCTGGCTTTCGCTTCCGGCCTGCGCGCCGCGAACCTGCGCCGGCTCTCCGCTATCGCGAAGCCGATCCTCGGCTGGGCCTTCCTGCTGGTCGGCCTCGCCATCCTGTTCCGCCTCAACCACGTCGTCGACGCCTGGCTGCTTGCCCATATGCCCGCCTGGCTCGTCGATCTTTCCGTCAAGATCTGATCCCGGAGGACAAAACATGCACCGTCGTACCCTGCTTGCCGCCCTGCCCATCGCCCTCGTCGCCCCGCGCCTCGCGCTGGCCGTCACCGAAGTGCCCTATGTGCCCGGCTTGATCGACCAGCGCCTCGACGCCGGCGAGACGCTGTTCGTCGATTTTTTCGCCCCCTGGTGCGGCACCTGCCAGGTGCAGCGCCGCGTCATCAACGCGTTGACCGAGGCGAACCCGGCCTATGAGCAGAACCTCACCTTCGTCGAAGTGGATTGGGATACCTACGGCCGCTCCGAGCTCGGTATGGTGCTGAAGATCCCGCGCCGTTCGACCCTCGTCGCCATCGGCCCCGATCGCCGCGAGATCGGCCGCATCGTCGCCGGTACGGCCGAGGCAGAGATCAAGGCGCTGCTCGACGCCGCCCTCGCGGTCGCCACCGGCACGGCCTAGACCAAGAGGTAGATGAGCGCGTTCAACGTCACGAACGACGCCGTCGTCGCCAGGAACTGCGCCAGCGAGGCGAGGCCCGCATGCCCCGCCTCCTGGGCGAACACGGTGTAGATCGCGATCATCGGCAAGGCCGCCGTGAGCACCACGGCCACCGCCAGCTCATGCGGCAGCACCACGCCGAACCGCCCCGCCAGCGCCAATAGCAGCGCCGCCGCCGCCGGCATCACCACAAGCTTGCCGAAGGCGATCTGACCCGCGAGCGGAATGCTGCCCCGGATCGGCAACCCGACGAGCGACCCGCCGATCACCAGGAGCGCGATCGCGGCCGCCGAGGCCGAGACCAACGTCACCAGTCGCTCGACCGGCCCGGGCAGCGCGACGCCCGACAGCGACACCGCGAGCCCGAGCGCCATGCCGATCACGAGGGGCCGCTTGACCACCCCGAACAGCATCTTGCCGAGCCGGGCCAGCGGATGACCCTGCCCCTTGGGCTTGCCGAGCTCCATCACCATCAGCACCAGCGGAATGATGACGACGTTCTCGACCAGCATGTTGAGCGCGAGGATCAGCCCGGCGGTGTCGGGCAGGATCACCAGCATGAGCGGATAGCCGACGAAGCCCGAGTTGGGGCAGGCCGTGCCCATCACCGCCACCCCGCGCCGCGCCGGATCCTGCGTCGCCGAGAACCAGACGAAGCCGAGCGCGATGGTCGCGACCGCCGCGCCGAGATAGACGCCCATGTAGCCGAGGTTGAACACCTCCGCCGCCGGGCGCGAGGCCACCGCGTGGAACACCAGCGCCGGCAGCGCGATGTTCATCACGTATTTGCCGAACACCTTGAGATCGTCGGGCCGGAACACCCCGCGCAGGACCAGCGCGTAGCCGAGCGCGACCATCGCGAAGATCGGGAAGGTGATGCCGAGCACGGTGAGCATGTGTCACTGATCCGTCCGGTTACGCGCTACGCCTCGCGGTGCCCTCTGGCCCTCAGCCGATCCGCCCGCGCGGACCCTCGCCCACCTGGGCGCGGTGCAACAGGAGGTGATCGAGGATCACGCAGGCCGCCATCGCCTCGCCCACCGGCACCGCGCGGATGCCGACGCAGGGGTCGTGCCTTCCCTTGGTGACGATCTCGGCGGGTTCGCCCGATTTGGTGATCGTCTTGCGCGGCGTCAGGATCGACGAGGTAGGCTTGACCGCGAAGCGCGCGACGATGTCCTGCCCGGTCGAGATCCCGCCGAGGATGCCGCCGGCATGGTTCGAGCTGAACACCGGTCCGTCCGGCCCCATCGAGATCTCGTCGGCATTCTCTTCGCCGGTGAGCAGCGCCGCCGCCATGCCCTCGCCGATCTCTACCCCCTTGACCGCGTTGATCGACATCATCGCCGCCGCAAGATCAGTGTCTAACTTGGCGTAGATCGGCGCGCCGAGCCCGGCCGGCGCGCCCCGCACCACCACCTCGACCACCGCGCCCACGGAACTGCCCGCCTTGCGCAAGCCACCAAGGTAATCTTCCCAGAGCCTCGCCGCCTCCGCGTCGGGCACCCAGAACGGATTGCGCTCGATCTCGTCCCAGTCGAACCGGGCGCGGTCGATCTCGTGCACGCCCATCCTTGTCATGTAACCCTTGATTTCGATCCCCGGCGCCAGCGCCTTCAGCGCCTCGCGCGCAATCCCGCCGGCGGCCACCCGCGCCGCCGTCTCGCGCGCCGACGACCGCCCGCCGCCGCGCGGATCGCGGATGCCGTATTTGAGCCAATAGCTGATGTCGGCATGCCCGGGCCGGAACTTCTCGGCGATCTCGCCGTAATCCTTCGAGCGCTGGTCGGTGTTCTCGATCATGAGCTGCACCGGCGTGCCCGTGGTCTCGCCCTCGTAGACGCCCGAGAGAATCCTGACCTCATCCGCCTCGCGCCGCTGCGTGGTGAACTTGTTCTGCCCGGGTTTGCGCCGGTCGAGCCAATGCTGCAGCATCTGCGGGTCGAGCTTCACCCCCGGCGGCACGCCGTCGACCGTCGCCCCCAGCGCCGGCCCGTGGCTTTCGCCCCAGGTGGTGACACGGAAAACATGTCCGAAGCTGTTCATCATCGCCGGGCTCCCCCTTTGCGCAATCCCTATGGGTTTCGCCTTGAAGGGGCAAGCGTTCCGGCCTAGCTTCTGTCTCACCTCGGGGTGCCAGGGCGCAGGTTCTGGCTGAGATGCTGTCACAGCGAACCCGTTGAACCTGAACCGGTTAGGACCGGCGGAGGGAAGGTCAGGATCATCCTACCGGAACGCCGCCCGCGCCACGTATGGAGGATGACATGAAGACCCTTTCCATCGCTGCGGGATTTGCCACGATCGCCCAGGCGGCGCTGGCACAGACCCCCGTGCTCACCATCTACACCTACGACAGCTTCGTCTCGGAATGGGGCCCCGGCCCGGCGGTCGAAGCCGCCTTCGAGGAAACCTGCGCCTGCGATCTGCGATTCGTCGCCGTCGGCGACGGCGCCGAGCTGCTGGCCCGGCTGCGCCTCGAAGGCGCCCGCAGCGACGCCGACATCGCGCTCGGCCTCGACGCGAACCTGATCGCCGCCGCCACCGAAACCGGCCTCTTTGCCCCGGCAGGCATCGAGCCCCCCGCCTACGACCTGCCGATCGCTTGGGACGACACCACCTTCCTGCCCTTCGACTGGGGCTGGTTCGCCTTCGTCTACAACAAGGAAACCGTCTCTAATCCGCCGAAAACCTTCGATGAGCTCGCCGCCTCCGACTATTCTCTGGTGATCGAAGA
>JAGRMO010000039.1:0-643 GCA_020441205.1 Maritimibacter sp. | reverse complement strand
GCCGACATGGTGCTGTCTTACACCACCTCGCCCGCCTACCACCGGATCGCCGAGGACGACGACGGCAAGGCGGCGCTGACCTTCGACGAGGGCAATTACCTGCAGGTCGAGGTGGCGGCGAAACTGGCGGCGAGCGACCAGCCGGACCTGGCCGACGCCTTCCTCGCCTTCATGCTGTCGGACGCATTTCAGAGCGTGATCCCGACCACGAACTGGATGTATCCGGCGGTGCTTCCGGCCGACGGGCTGCCGGATGGCTTCGACGAATTCCGGCCGCAAACCTCCCTCATCACCCTCGGCGCGGACGCCGACGCAATGCGCGACGAGGCACTCGGGGAATGGCTCGCCGCCGCCGCAAGATAAGCGTGGGCGATCTGTCCGGGGGCCTCGCCCTCGGCCTTGTCCTTGCGCTGGTGCTGGGCACGCTCGCCGCGGTGACCTGGCGCGCCGAGCCCGGCGCGGGCCTCGGCCCCGCCGACTGGGCCGCGCTGCGCTTCACCCTTGCCCAGGCGCTGATCTCGGCGGTCGTCTCGGTGGCGCTCGCCATCCCCGTCGCCCGGGCGCTGGCGCGCCGCCGCTTCCCCGGCCGGCGCGCCCTCATCACCCTGCTCGGCGCGCCCTTCATTCTGCCGGTGATCGTCGC
>JAGRMO010000210.1 GCA_020441205.1 Maritimibacter sp. | reverse complement strand
AGGATCGACGAGGCGCCCGAGACGTGCACCGCGAAGATCGCGAGATCCATCGAGAACCCGTCCTCGGTGGTCGAGAGCGGCGGGTAAAGCACCCAGCCGACGCCCGAACCGGCTTGGCCGCCGCCGCCCGGCGAGAGCAGCGAGGCCACGCCCAGCGACACGCCGGTGACGTAGAGCCAGAACGACAGGTTGTTCATCCGCGGGAACGCCATGTCCGGCGCGCCGATCTGCAACGGCATGAAATAGTTGCCGAAACCGCCGAACAGCGCCGGGATGACGACGAAGAACATCATCAGCACGCCGTGGTAGGTGATGAGCACGTTCCACAGATGCCCGTTCGGGGTGCAGGGATCGGCCATGAAGCCTTCCATGCAGAGATACTGCACGCCCGGGTCCATGAGCTCGAGGCGCATGAACACCGTGAAGGCCACCGAGATCAGGCCGACGAGGCCCGAGGTGAACAGATAGAGGATCCCGATGTCCTTGTGGTTCGTGGACATCAACCAGCGGGTGAAGAACCCGCGGGTGTCGTGGTGGTCATGTCCCTGGATGGCTGCATCCGCCATGAACGTCTCCCTTCGTTATCACGCCCGCGCCGACATGGCGTCGCACGCGGGTTTTGGAATGTGTGTAAAGGGCGCGGAGGGCTGAGGCAAGTTGTCACTGCGACATGGCGACCAAAAATCCGCGGCCCGTGTCCGGCGCGGGGCAGGGGCCCAGAAGGCGGTGCAGAAAGGCCCGATCGCGCCCTCCGGCACCCGTCCCGGGCCGTCTCGCAACCGCCGCCACGGCCCAGCATTTTCCCCGGTCGCGTCGCGTTTTCGCTGCAATTCGAGCGGATTGTGCGGGTGGCAGAAACAAAACAGAGGGAATCCGCATGGGTCTGCTCGACAGGATCCTGACACCCAGAGCCTCCGCGCCCGCGGCCCCGGACGCCCTTGCGCTCACCTTCGCGCCCGCGATCATGCGCATGGCGCTCGGCGGCAAGGACGCGACGACCGAGCTCGAGGCGCTGGCCACCGCGGTCGCGACGCTGCACTACCCCGAGGGCTTCACCGACCAGAGGGTCTTCGCCATCGCCTCCGAAGTGGGGCGGATGCTGAAGGTGCGGGGAATCGCCGGGGTGACCGAGGCCCTGGCCGGCGGGCTCGCGCCCGAACCCCGGGCCGACGCGATCCGGCTCGCGATCCTGGCCGTGCTGCTCTCGCCGCTCGGCGACGAGGACGATCTCGGCCTTCTCGCCGGTCTCGCCGAACGTCTGGGCATGCCCGACGCCGAGTTCGATGCGCTCTACGAGAGTGTGAAGCCCTTCGCCTGAACCAAGGATCGTGGCCCCGTGGCCCGGTCCGCCGTCCCCGGTTCGCCGTCTCCGCACACCGCCGCGACCGTCGCGGCGGAATTTCCCGTCCCGCGCGGCTTCGGGCTGACCTTCGCCCGCCACTCTGCTATGGCGGGCGGCGACACGAAATCACCCGGGTGGGCAACTTGGACAATCACGCGCCGCTGACCCCGCTTCGCGACGGCACCGATCTGCATACTCAGGCGATGTTTCTGGCACCCGCCGTGCTGCGGATCGTCATTGCCGGCAAGGATATCGGCGCCGAACTCGACGGGCTGACCCGCGCCGTCGCGATCCTCCAGGACGACGGCGATGCGATGCGCGATCTCGTCTATGGCATGGCGAGCGAGCTGGCGCTCACCGTCGAAGACAAGGGCATGCGCGGGCTCGTCGCCGAGGCGAAGGCCGCGCTTGACCCCGATACGCTCGCCGAAGCGGTGCGGCTCGGTCTCGCCGCGATCTTCGTCACCGATGCGGGCGATGACGGCGACGTCGGTATCCTCTCCGGCATCGCCGAAAGCCTCGGCCTCTCGGAAGAGGCGTTCTCGACCCTCTACGACAGCGCCAAGCAGGCGGTGGGCGCGACCTGACCCGCGCAAACGAAAGCCCCGCCCGCGCGGGGCGCGGACGGGGCCTTGTCGAAATGTCGGACGTCTACTGGAACTGCGCCAGATAGGCGATGACGTCGGTCACGTCGTCGAGCTTCTGCGGGGTCATCGACGTCTTGCCGCCGATGTATTCCTTCGCATCGGGGATGTATTTCGCCATCTCTTCCTCGTTCCACACGAGGCCGCCTTCGCCGAGCGCGACCAGCTCCGCGGTGTACTTGCCGAATTCGGCCTCGGTGCCGGCCTGACGGCCGACCACGCCCCAGAGGTTCGGGCCGGTCTTGCCGCCCTTGACCACGGTCTCGCCGGCCGGGTCGACGATCGAGTGGCAGGCCTTGCACTTCTTGAAGTCCTTCTCGCCGGCATCGACGTCGGACGCGGCGAAGGCGGCGCCGGCGGACAGGGTCAGCAGGGCGGCGGCGGCGGTCAGTATGGTTTTCATCGCTTTCCTCTCGGGATCTGGGATGGGTTGGGTTCGCAGGTTCGTCTTGCGCGCAGAAAGACCTGCGCCCTGGGCCCGCGGCACACTCCTCCGTTCGGCAGGCCCGTGCATGTCGTTGCCCCCTATGTGTAGAGATTCGCGCCCGGTCTCAAGTGACGTGCTGTCGCAGGGCGGCCACGGCGGCAGAGGCCCGCTCAGGCCCCGAACACCGGTCCGAAGGTCCGTTCGAGCGCCAGGTCGAGGTCTGCCATCGTCACCGGCAGGCCGAGATCGACAAGCGAAGTCACCCCGTGCTCGGTGATGCCGCAGGGCACGATCCCGCTGAAATGCCCGAGATCGGGATCGACGTTGATCGACAGCCCGTGGAAACTCACCCATTTCTTCAGCCGCACGCCGATCGCCGCGATCTTGTCTTCGCGCGGTGCACCGGTGGCGCCGAGCGGCTTGTCGCGCCGTTCGACCCAGACACCGACCCGCCCCTCGCGGATCTCTCCCGTCACGTTGAACTCCGCGAGCGCGGCGATGATCCAGTGCTCCAGCCGCTGCACGAAGGCGCGCACGTCGCGGCCCCGCGCGTTCAGATCGAGCATCACATAGACCACCCGTTGCCCGGGGCCATGATAGGTGTATTGCCCGCCGCGCCGCGTATCGTAGACCGGGAAGCGGTCGGGATCGACCAGGTCGCGCGGGTTGGCCGAGGTGCCGGCGGTGTAGAGCGGCGGATGCTCCACCAGCCAGACCAGCTCGCCCGCTTCGCCCGCGGAGATCGCGGCCGCGCGCGCCTCCATCGTCGCCACGGCGGCCGGGTAATCGGTGAGCCCGGGCTCGATGCGCCATTCCACCATATTCATGCCGGGAGCAGCCCCGCCTCCTTGATGGCCGCGAGATAGGTCCGCGAGACCGGAATGTCACGCCCGTCGGTCAGCGTGGCGATCGCGCGCGCCCCGTCGCGCCGCACCGAGGCGACGGCCTCGAGCGCGATCCAGTGCGAGCGGTGAACCTGCAGCCCCGGCACGTCGCCGGTTTCGGCCATCGCGTCGGCGAGGCGCAGGAGCACGAGCGATGATCCCTTGTCGGTCACCACCTCGACATAGTGGTCGGCCACCGAAAGCGCGAGCAGCCGGCCCCGCTTGTCGTAGGGCAGGCGGGCGAGGATGCGGGCCGGCGCCGCGGCCGTCGCCGTCTGTGGCGCGCGCGCCGCCATGTGGTGTTCGATCGCGACGAAGGCGGCCGACACGATCACCGAGATCGCCACCACGTTGATCGCAAGCCGCGTCACCGTCTCGCGGTCGAGAAAGCCCGGGCCGAACACCGCGGTGTTGAGACCCACGAGCAGGGCGAAGAGCACGAGCCCGGCCAGCGCCCCTGCGAGCCCGGTGCCGAGCCAGCGGGGCAGGGCGAGGCGGCGCAGCTGACGGCCCGCAAATGTGGCGACCGCGCTACCGCCGAAAAACCCGACGATGGCGACGACGGTCCAGTAGCCGATGCGCGGCACGAGCCGCATCACCGTGTCGGTCCCGAACGGGCCCGCGAGCCCGAGGATCAGCCCCGCCGCCAGCACGCCGATCCACACGCCGCGATGCGCTGCGCGAGCCTGCATTTCGCGCTTCGTGGAATGCAACGGGCTGTCGTTCACGCCTCGGCTCGTCCTTTCGCGTATCGGCCCTCGCCCGGTGCAGCGGGCCTTGCCAGAGAGGTGCCAGACCCCGGACGCCAAGGCAAGGAGCCCCCGAACATGATCGACCCGACCCCGATCCTCACCGCCGATCCGGCCGTGCGGATCCACGTCTTCGCGGCGCTGGCGGCGGTCGCGCTCACCCCTCTCGTGCTGCTGCGCAGACGGCGCGACCGGCTGCACAAGCGCGCGGGCTACGCCTGGATCGCCAGCATCGTGATCGCCGCCGCGGCCTCGTTCTGGATCAACGAGATCCGCCTCGCAGGCCCGTTCAGCCCGATCCACGCGCTCTCAATCGTCGCGCTCGTCAACGTGGCCCTCGCGATCCGGGCGGTCCGCCGCGGCAACCTCGCCCGCCACCGCGCGATCCTGCGCCAGACCGTATTCTGGTCGCTGGGGGTCGCCGGCGGCTTCACCTTCCTGCCCGGACGGCGCATGCACGCTGTCCTGTTCGGCCCCCAAAGCGCCGCCGACGGCACCGATCTCGCCACCGTCGCGGCGATCGGCGTGACCCTCGCCGCCATCGCCGCCATCGCCTGGCGCGCGCCGCGCGCGGGCGCGGTTCGGGGCGGATGAGCACGCGGGGGAGGAAAACGCCCCCCGGCCAATTTCCCCCTTCACATCCCCCGAATCCTTCGCTATTCAGCGCGCCACCAAGCCAGAACAGTGCGGTTGTGGCGGAATTGGTAGACGCGCAGCGTTGAGGTCGCTGTGGGGTAACTCCCGTGGAAGTTCGAGTCTTCTC
>JAGRMO010000209.1:3425-3611 GCA_020441205.1 Maritimibacter sp. | reverse complement strand
GATCTCGGGGATGGTGAAGCCCGACACCGGGCAGGCGAAGTTCTCGCTGAAGGTGACGCGCTCGGGCTCGCCCTCGCCCTCCTTCGGCACCGTCTCCAGCACCGCGATGCCGGAGGCGAGGTTCAGCGCCGTGCGGAACGAATCCGCAAGCCGCGTCTCCAGCCCCTCGCGCACCACGATCCGGTC
>JAGRMO010000209.1:0-3305 GCA_020441205.1 Maritimibacter sp. | reverse complement strand
CCCTTGCGGTCGCGCACGATGGGCGCGAGCAGATAGGCCCGCGTGCCCTCTTCCATCGCCATCACCCGGTCGACCATGTCCTGCACCTGCTGCGCCTCGATCGGCAGCCCGGTGGTGGGCGAATAGGGCGTGCCGGCGCGGGCGAACAGCAGCCGGAGGTAATCGTAGATCTCGGTGACGGTCCCCACGGTCGAGCGCGGGTTCTTCGACGTGGTCTTCTGTTCGATCGAAATCGCCGGCGACAGGCCCGAGATATGGTCCATGTCGGGCTTCTGCATCATGTCGAGGAACTGGCGGGCGTAGGCCGAGAGCGATTCGACATAGCGCCGCTGCCCCTCGGCATAGATCGTGTCGAACGCGAGCGACGACTTGCCCGAGCCCGAAAGCCCGGTAATCACAACCAGTTCGTCGCGCGGAATATCCACGTCGATGGACTTGAGATTGTGCTCGCGCGCACCACGTACCTCGATGAACTTCTGCTCAGGCATGACCCACCTCTTTCATCTCTACGCGAGATACCGCATCGGGCGGATCAGGCCAATCGGAAAATGAGAACGTAGAGCGAACATTCCCTCGCCGCCCCCGCCATCGCAAATTCGTGACCCGCACCGCCTATCCGGATCTTGTAATATTCAAAAAGATGAATATTAATGATCCCAACACTGCAACAGACCCGGGCCGCGCCGCCGCAAAGGCCGCCCGCCCGACCGAAAGGACAGACCCATGCTGAACTTCATGATGGGCCGCCAGGCCAACGTTTCCCGCCTCACCCCGCAGGACGCCGTGGCGCTCGCCCGCGAAGGCAAGATCACCATCGTCGACGTGCGCGACCACAACGAGCTGGCGATGACCGGCAAGGCCGAGGGCGCGCTGCATATCCCGCTGTCGGTGATCCAGATGCAGGCGAACCCCTCTTCGCCCGATTTCCACCCGGGCCTCGATACTTCGAAGCCGGTGGCGGTCTACTGCGCCTCGGGCGCGCGCTCGTCGATGGCGACCCAGGTGCTCCAGCAGTACGGCTTCAACGAGGTCCACAACATCGGCGGCCTTGGCCACTGGCAGATGGCCGGCGGCGCGATCGAGCGCGCCTGAGCCTGACCCCAGAACAGAATCGTCCCTCCCGGACGTACCACTGACCCCGCGGCCCGGATTTCCGACCGCGGGGCTTTTTCTTTCGCGGGGTCTGGCCTGAGGGCGCTAGCGGCGCGGCGGCTCGGTATCGACCCGCGACGGGTTGGCCTCCTTCTTCCACGCACCCGGCACCGCCGGGATGCGGGTGCCATAGCTGGGCGGGGGCGTCTCTTCGGCCACCTCGGGCGCGGGTGTGGGCTCTGCGGCGGGCTCTGTAACCGGTTCGTCGGCAACGGCGGTCTCCGCCGGCTCCGCGGCCTCGGCAACCGGCTCGGCAACGGGTTCGGCCACCGGCGCGGCGCCCGCGCAATCCCCGGCCAGGCAGGCCTGGAACAGCGGCAGATGCGTCGCTTCCGACGACCCGACGATGGCCGCGAACACGGAGGCGATGTCGGCATGCTCGGCGACCGCCGGCATCAGGTCGTCGCGGTAAAGCGCGATGCTGCCGAGCTCGCCCACCACGGCCGCGGCATAGGCCTCGTCCAGCGTCGCCGGCACAGGTTCCAGCCCGATGATGCCGCTGAGATAGGGATTGTCCGGCACGAACAGGCCGTAGCTCTCCAAAAGCCCGATCACCGCGCCGAGATGCGCCTCCTCGTCGGCCAGAACCTCCGCGAAGACCGTATCGGCAAAGCTCCCGGCGATGCCGGAATAGACCGCGGTGGTGTGGTACTGGTCGACCAGCCCGGCGAGCAGCGCATCCTGCGCCGGCCCGGCCAGATCTTGCGCCGCGGCCGCGGTGCCGAGCGCCAGCCCGACCGCGAGAAAGGCCATCTGGCTGCCCTGTCGTTGCATCCTGTCCTCCTGCCCTGCGTCCGCGGGATTCGGTTCCGCGACACCGGTATACACGCCCGGCGCCCTTTGCGGCAAATGTGCAAGGCAACCGGCCCGTACGCAACATCGCGACCGGACCGGCGAAGGCTCAGAAGTGGATCGCCCGACCGTAGGCGTCGAGCACGCTCTCGTGCATCATTTCGCTCAGCGTCGGATGCGGGAACACCGTCTGCATCAGGTCTTCCTCGGTGGTCTCGAGCTGGCGGCCGACCACGTAACCCTGAATGAGCTCGGTCACCTCGGCGCCCACCATATGCGCGCCCAGAAGCTCGCCGGTCTTGGCGTCGAACACCGTCTTGATCAGCCCCTCGGGCTCGCCGAGCGCAATCGCCTTGCCGTTGCCGATGAACGGGAACTTGCCGACCTTGACCTCGTAGCCGAGCTCCTTCGCCTTCGCCTCCGTGTAGCCCACCGAGGCCACCTGCGGATGGCAATAGGTGCAGCCGGCGATGCTCTCGGGTCGCACCGGATGGGCATGCTTGCCGGCGATCAGCTCGGCCACCATCACGCCTTCATGGCTCGCCTTGTGCGCAAGCCAGGGCGCCCCGGCGATGTCGCCGATGGCATAGAGCCCCTCGACGCCGGTGCGGCAGAACGCGTCGACCACCACATGGGTGCGATCCACCTTCACCCCGAGCGCTTCGAGCCCGAGGTTCTCGACATTGCCGACGATGCCGACGGCCGAAATCACCGTGTCGAACTCCTGCTTCTCGGTTTTGCCGCCGGTCTCGATCTCGGCGGTCACCTTGTCCTTGCCGCGGTCGAGCGACTTGACGGTGGATTTCTCGAGGATCTTCATCCCCTGCTTGACGAAGGCCTTCTTGGCGAAGGCCGAAATCTCGGCGTCCTCCACCGGCAGCACCCGGTCGAGCACCTCGACAACCGTCACCTCGGCGCCCAGCGTATTGAAGAAGCTCGCGAATTCGATCCCGATCGCGCCCGAGCCGATGACCAGGAGCTTCTTCGGCATATGCGGCGGCACCAGCGCGTGCTTGTAGCTCCACACCCGTTTGCCATCGGCTTCGAGCCCCGGCAGATCGCGTGCCCGCGCGCCGGTGGCGAGCACGATGTTCTTGGCTGTCAGCTCCTGCACGCCCTTGTCGGTCTTGACCGAGACTTTGCCCTTCGCGGGCAGGCTCGCCGTGCCCATGATCACCTCGACCTTGTTCTTCTTCAGAAGATGGCCGACCCCGCCCGAGAGCTGCTTCGCCACCCCGCGCGAACGCGCAACCACCGCGTCGAGATCGTAGCCGATCTTGTCGGCCGACAGCCCGAACTCCTTGGCCCGGTGCATCAGGTGGTACACCTCGGCCGAACGCAGCAGCGCCTTGGTCGGGATG
>JAGRMO010000038.1 GCA_020441205.1 Maritimibacter sp. | reverse complement strand
GACGTCGATGAATTCGCCGGTGAGGAAATCGAGAATGCCCATGGGAGCCCCCTGTGCTTGGCCGTTGGCTGAAAGATAGCACCGGGGTGGGGGCGGGCCAACCGGGGATGCTGGGGGGAATTTCGCGGGCGGCGCGTCAGGGGTGCGGCTGGGGGAAGGGTTTTCGAAAACCCTTTGCAAGCGGCTTTGAAGCCGCTTGGTACGCGATTTGGAAATCGCGTGGCCCTCAGGTGAACCATCCTCGCTTGAGGTGCTGACCGCTCCGCGCCGCGACCATGGAAGCGAACTCGTCGAATTCGGATCGGTTATCGAACCACCATCGGTGGAGGGTCAGGGAACCGCCCGCGTGTTTGATCTTGAGTTCAACAGATCCCTCTTCATTGAAGATTTCGACTTTCTTGATTTCTCCGTAGGCCACGAAAGTATCGCGGGCGAACAGGGTCTTTGCCCGGTAATCGATGCCGGTGTCCGTGAGGGCAAGCCGGAAGCTCCGTTCATCTTCCGCCCTCCCCAAATCCAATACAGACCGCACAACGAGCCCTATGCACATCACAGCAATGGCCGCGACGATCCAATCCACCCATTCGTGAAACAGTCCGCCCCATGCCTGCGTCGGGTCATTCGCGCGAGAATTCAGGAATAGAATTAGGGCAACGGAAAATATGACCGACGCAATGAAGCCTACGAAGGGCAGGCCCGCGTGTCCCCCGTATTTGAACTCCCGGTCGCTCACTCCCCCTATTCCATCAGCTCCGCGGCAGGAGCTGGCTCATCTTCTCGTCCAGCGTGGCGCCGACGAGCATGATGACGCCGGGCTCCAATGCCGTTTCGGGGATCGAGAGCGTGCGGCCGGGGTGCCGGACGAGGATGTATTCCATCTCACTCCACTTCATGGTGACGGTTTTTCTCTCGACTTCCGTGATCGCGGTAAACGGGATGGTCACGTTTCGCGCAAAGGTGCCCCTCGGGCAGGTTATGTCCGTCTCGGTGATGATGAGCTTGCGTGGCGGAAGAAGGGCGGCGACGATCGAGATCAGCCCCAAGACCCCAAGTATCGCGCCAATGCCGGTAAGCATCCACAGGAAACCTTCCGACATGGGGCCTTCGCTGTCGTAGATGGTCTCCCCGGCCCGGGTCCGCATCGCTTTGGTCAGGCTGTCGAAGAATGCCCAGATGAAAAAGGCAGTACCTGCGACGCGCCAGAACCTCATCTGGGGTCGATAGTCGAAGATCAGGGGTTCAGCCATCTCCCCCCCTTACGGCATCAGCTCCGCCGCGATCTGTTCGACAATGGGTCTCGCCTCGGCCTCGGACATGCCGGGCCTCAGGCGGGCGTCGTAGAGCATCTTCAGCATCAGCTCGTCCTGGCGGGTGAGAAAGCCGAATTCTTCGTCATCGTTGAAGATGGAGGGCCGGGCGAGGGCGTAGTCGTTGGAGAGGCCCAGACCCTGCGCGAGCTCTTCCTGGATGCAGGAGGCGCGGAGCAGGTCGGGGTGTTCGGAGCGGATGATGGCGATGGCGTTCGAATAGGTGCCGTCGCCCTCGGGGTCGGTCGCGAAGGCGAGGCAATAGGTCGAACGCGGCAGGCCGACGACGGTGTTGACGGCGGTATCGGAGATGTTGGGCACGATCTGGCGCAGGACGGGGGCGAGGGTGCGGCGCTCGTCCTCGTTGACGATGAAGACGCGGAAATTGCCCGAGCCCGGCGGCACCAGGCGCACCGGGTGGCCGGAGGCGTTGGCGAGCTGGCGGGTGAAGCGGGCGACCTCGTCGGCGTCCTTCGCGCGTTTCTCGGGGGAAACCGAGGCGCCGAAGGTGAGCGAAAGGGTCACCGGCACGTCCCAGCGGTGCATCCGGCTCTGGTTCTCGCGCGCGACCAGCGTGCCGCCGGCATCGGTATATTCCTCGTAAAAGGCGATCTTGAGGAAGTTGCGCACGAGGTCGCGGCGGGTGAACGGCGCGTCGGTCTCGCCCATGTCGGTGCGCAGAAGGCCCTGGCTCAGAAGGCCGTTCTGCACGCGCGCGTAGTAATCGGCGAGCTGGGCCGAGGCGCCGGTATCTGGCGCGGCGATCACCGGCATGATCGGGCGCGGCAGGGCGGCAGGCGCGGGGGCCGCGCGGGTGATGACGCTGTCGCAGCCGGCAAGACCGGTCGCCCCCGCAGCGAGGAGCAGAAATAGTCCGGCCTTGCGAAGCATCATGCCTTACTTGCCCTCCACCGCAGCGCCGACATTGTGGCCCGAGGCGGTGCCGCGCGCCTTGGCGGAGGCGAGCGTGGCCTTGAGTTCGGCCTCCATCGCCTGGAGGTCCTTCTCGGCCTCGGCGCGTTTGGCCTTGCCCTCGTCGGCGATCTGCAGGCTCTCCTGGATCGTTGCGATGAGGTCGGCGTTGGCCGATTTGATCGCCTCGATGTCGAACACGCCGCGCTCCATCTCCTGGCGGATCATCTTGTTGGCTTCGCGCAGGTTTTCGGCATTGGCCTTCAGAAGCTCGTTGGTGAGGTCGGTCGCCTCTTTCACCGCCTTGGCGGCTTCGGCCGAACGCTGGATGGTCACGGCCTGGGCAAGCTGGGTTTCCCACAACGGCACGGTGTTGACCAGCGTCGAATTGATCTTGGTCACCAGCGATTTGTCGTTCTCCTGCACCAGCCGGATCGAGGGCAGCGACTGCATCGTCACCTGGCGGGTGAGCTTGAGATCGTGCACCCGGCGTTCGAGATCGTCGCGGGCGGCGCGCAGGTCGCGCAGCTCCTGGGCCTTGATGACGCCCTGATCCTCGGGCGCGGCCTCGACCTCGCGTTCCTTGGCGGGGATGGTCTCGGTGTCGAGTTCCTCGAGCTTGGCCTCGCCGGCGGCGATGTAGAGCGCGAGCTCGTCGTAGAAATCGAGGGTCTTCTGGTAGAGCAGGTCGAGCGACTTGATGTCTTTCAGGAGCTTGTGCTCATGGCCGAGGAGGTTGTCGGTGATCTTGTCGATCTGGCCCTGGACCTCCTCGTAGCGGGCGATGAACTTGGCGGCCGGCGCGGCGCGGCCCAAGAGCCTGTCCCAGAAGCTGCGCTTGCGGCGGACGTCGAGCTCGGAGACCGAGAAGCCGCGGATCGTGGTGACGATGTTGCGCAAGCTGTCGCCGGCGGGGCCCACATCCTTGTTGCGCACGCCCTGGAGCATTTCCTGGCTGATGGTCTGCAGCTCGGCCTGGGCCGAGGAGCCGAACTCGATGATCGACTGGGTGTTCGACATGTCGAGCTCGGCCATCCGCCGCTCGATCTCGGCCTTCTTCGGCGCGTCGGCCTCGCCGATCGGTACCAGCGCGGTCGCGGGCTCGGGCAGGATCACGGCGGTGACTTCCTCGACCGCCCTGAGATCGGCCTGGGCTTGCTCGCGGGTGTTGACGACTGACATTGGCTGGTCCCTTTCCTAAACTCGGTCTACCGGCACGCCTTCGCGGGCCAGTCGTTCGCGCAGCACATCGATTTCGACGGTCAGATCGCTGCGGTTTTCGATAAGCAGTTTCTGTGTCTTGCCGGTGAAGTTGGCCTCGAGATCGTCGAGCAGCCTCACGTAGTCGGCGCGCGCGCTCGCGTCGTGCGAGCGGGCGTAGATATCGGCGAACTTGGCGGTCGCGTCGCGGGCCCCCATCAGGTAGACGGTGAGGTACTTGCGGCTCGCCGAGAGATCGCGCGGATCGTCCTCGATGGTACGGAACATCGCCCGCGCGGAGGTCTGGAAGCTCTCGACCCGGCGTTCGAGATCGCGGTCCTTGGCGCGCAGGATCGCGTCGGTCATGCCGGCGAGGTATTTCTCGGCCTCGGTGACGGCGCGCGCGACCCGGTCGGTCTGAAACTCGTCGATCCCTTCCATCCCCTTGTTCTTCATCGGGTCGAGCCCGAAGGCGAAGCTGTGAAGCCCGGCGCCGAGAACGCCGAAGATCACCGCGCTCATCAGGTTGCCCGAGACGAGGGCGGGCAGGGCGAGGCCCAGGCCGGTGAGAAGGCTGGCCGCGATCTTGCGCGGGAAGGCGGGGCGGCGGGCGATCTTGCGCGCCTCGTAGGCCTCCTGGGCGAGAATGCCCTCGCGCGTGAGCCAGGCGGCCAGAAGCAGCAGGCCGACGGCCACGAGCCGTCCGGCGAGCCCGGCCGGGTCCTGGAAAAACGCGGTGACGGCAAGCGGCAGGGGCGCGAGGAACAGGAAGTTCACCCGGCCGCCCGCTTTCGAGCGGGTCTTGCCGGTGAACGCGTTTTTCTGCGGCAATTCCGCTTCGCTGTGGTCCTCGCGGGGGCTGTAGCGTCCGCCGTAGCGTTCGGCCATCACGCCCCTCCCGTGATCGAGACGTAGAGGATCAGGGCGAGCAACAGGAAAAATGCCAGTTTCTGTAGGCCGGTGTCGGACACTTGTGTGCTGCCTCGCTGTGACCGTGGGGGCGGTGCGTGTGCCAGATATAGGGTTTCGGGGCCGAACACTCCAGCGGATTTGGGGGGAAATTGCGCCTTGGGCGCCCCCTCGCGCGGCCTGCGGACCGGGCCGGGAAAGCGATTTCGACGCCGCCTGGCGCGGCTGGCCCCGGGTCCCGGCCCTAGGGTTTGCGCCGGGAGGTGGGCTTTCGATTGCGCACCGGTTTCTTCTTCGCGGTGCCGGTCTTGTCGGCGTCGGGGCTGGCGAGCCCGAGCTGGTCGCGCAGCACCCGCGCCTTCACCTCCTCGACCGCGCCAGGCTTGAGCTCGCCCAGACGGAACGGGCCGTAGGCGATGCGGATAAGCCGGTTCACCGTGAGGCCCACCGCCTCCATCGCGCGGCGGATCTCGCGGTTCCTGCCCTCGCGCAGGCCCACGGTCAGCCAGGCGTTGGCGCCCTGCTGGCGGTCGACGGTCACGCTCATCGGCTGGAACTTCTCGCCGTCGACGACGAGGCCCGCGCGCAGCGGGGCGAAATCCTCGTCCTTCGGCGCGCCGTGGATACGCACCCGGTATTTGCGCACCCAGCCGGTCGAGGGCAGTTCGAGCCGGCGCTTGATCTCGCCGTCGTTGGTGAGCAGCAGGAGCCCTTCGGAATTGAGGTCGAGCCGGCCGACGCTGACCACCCGGGGCATGCCCTCGGGGAGGTTGTCGAACACCGTCGCGCGGCCCTTCTCGTCCTTCGCCGTGGTCACGAGGCCCATGGGCTTGTGGTAGAGCCAGAGCCTTGGCGGTTCGGGCTCGGCCAGCGGCTTGCCGTCGACGGCGATCTGGTCGGCGGCGGTCACGTTCAGCGCCGGGCTGTCGATCAGCTTGCCGTTCACGCTGACGCGGCCGGCCTCGATGATGCGCTCGGCCTCGCGGCGGCTGGCGATGCCGGCGCGGGCGAGAACCTTGGCGATGCGGTCGCCCTTCGGCGTGGCTGGTGTCTGGCTCATGTCTCCCGTGCTAGTCCCGGTCCCGGGGCTTGTCCAGCGGGCGCGGGCGGGGCAAGAGGGGGCATGAGCTTCACATCGCATATGCAGATCGCCCTCGACGAGGCCCGCGCCGCCGCGGCGCGCGGCGAAGTGCCGGTGGGCGCGGTGCTGGTGGGGGCGGACGGTACGGTGCTCGCGCGGGCGGGCAACCGGACGCGGGAGCTGAACGATCCCACGGCGCATGCCGAGATGCTTGTGATCCGCGCTGCGGCGGCGGCGCTCGGATCGGAGCGGCTCGCGGGCGCCGATCTCTACGTCACGCTCGAGCCCTGCCCGATGTGCGCGGCGGCGATCTCGTTCGCCCGGATCCGGCGGCTTTACTACGGCGCGGCCGACCCGAAATCGGGCGGAACGGCGCATGGCGCGCGGGTGTTCTCGCATCCCCAGTGCCACCATGTGCCGGAGGTCTACGACGGGATCGCGGCGGCGGCCTCGGAAGCGCTGCTCAAGGATTTCTTCGCCCTGCGGCGCGATGGGACCAGCGGGGCTTGACCGGCGCGGGGCCGGGCGGGCCTACTGACGGCCGTGGAAGCCCGCGAGGAACCCGATGATCCGAACCGTGCTGGAATGGCCGCCGATCCTCTCGGCGCTGGTGTTCGTCGCCGCCGTCGTGCTGCTGACGCTCGCCTCCTACGCCTTGATGCGCGCCTTTGCCGGGCGCTACGACGACGCCGAACGCAAGGAGCTCGCGGGCTCGGTGATCTTCCGGGTGAGCGCGCTGCACGGGCTCATCCTCGCGCTGGTCTTCGCCCAGGAGATCGCCAACCTCAACGAGGCTGACGCGACCGCGGCCCAGGAAGCGGTTCTGGTGGCCGACACGTTCTTCGATCTCGAGCGCTACCACGCGCAGGAGACGCTGGAGTTGCGCCGCGCGCTCGCCCACTACGTGGTTCGGGTGGTCGAGGCCGAATGGCCGAGCCTCGGCCGCGATCAGTCGCTCGACATGCAGGCCTGGGACCATTGGGAAGAGGCCTATCACGGCGCGCTCGACCTCGCGCCGGCGACGCCCCGCCAGGAGCATCTGCAGGCGATCATCCTCGACAATATCCGCGCCATATCGGGGTTGAGGATGATCCGCGAGAACGACGCGCGGCGCGGCACCCAGCCCTTGTTTCTGGTCGCCGCCCTCATCGGCATCGTGCTGACGGCGGCGAGCTACTTCACCTACCAGCCCCGGCGGCTCAACCTCGGGCTCATCGCGATCTTCGCCGGGTACACCGGGCTCGTGGTCTATGTGATCGTGGCCTTTTCCAACCCGTTCCACGCGCCCGGGATGGTCGAGCCGGTGGGGTTCGAGCGGCTGCTGGAGGGCGAGATCGGCGACATGGTGGACCCGGGGGCGTGACGCCTTTGCCGTGCCGGGGAGCCGGTACATGTTTGCGGGCATTCCAGTTTCGCCGCCTCCCCGGGGGCGCGCCGAAACCTGCGCGCGCCGCCTTGGCGCCCCGGTGCCGTTTGACCAACGAGGCCCGCCCTGGTTCGGCCCGCCCCCCTTCTTTGGTCTCCAAATATCCCGGGGGGTCCGGGGGGCTGGCCCCCCGGTTGGGGGGCGATGGGGCTGGCCCCCCGGCGCCAGTGCCCCTCAAAATTCCATCGGCACCAGCACCTCGGGCTCGATCACCTTCACGCCCGTCAGCACCTCCTTCATCAGCGCGGCCGATTGTTCGAGCAGCGGGAAGGTGCGGTAATGCGAGGGGATCACCACGTCGAAATCGAAAAACTTGCGGGCGGCGAAGGCGGCGCGGGCCATGTCCATGGTGAAATGGCCGCCGGCGCTGAGGATGCCAATGTCGGGTCCGTGCACCTCGCCCATCCAGCCCATGTCGGCCATGATGTCGGTGTCGCCCGAGACGTAGACCACATGGCCTTCGCCGGCGATCATGTAGCCCGCCTCGGCGCCGGTGTAGATCGGGCCGCCGGCGCTTTCGGTCGAGGACGAATGGGTGGCGTTGACCATCGTCACCCGGGCGCCATTGAGGTTGACCGTGCCGCCCTTGTTGAAGCCCAGCGTCTCGAAGTCGTAGCGGCTCGACCACCACGACATCAGATCGTAGATGCCGACGGCGGGGATCTTCAGCTCGGAGCAGATGTCGGGCACGTCGGTGGCGTGGTCGCCGTGGCCATGGGTGAGCAGCACATGGGTGGCGCCTGCGATGGCCTCGGCGCGGCGCGCGGGCGGAAACATCGGGTTGCCGGTGAACCAGGGGTCGATCAGCAGGGTCGCGCCCTCGATCTCGATGCGGAAGCCGGAATGGCCGAGCCAGGTGATCTTCATCGCTGTCCTCCCTATGGTCTGGCGGGATCGTAACACGGATTCGCGCCTCGGGAATGGACTGGACCGCCCCCATCGACAGCTATTGCGAACGGCTCGACGCCTCGTTCTGGGCCGAGCCGGTGAACGCGCTGACCAATGCGGCCTTCCTGCTGGCGGCCCTGGTGATGGCGGGACGGCTCAAGGGCGCGGGCCTGCCGCTCGGCTGGGCGTTGGTGGGGCTGCTCGGGGCCATCGGCGCAGGCTCGTTCCTGTTCCACACGTTCGCTGTGCGCTGGGCGGCGCTGGCCGATACGCTGCCGATCCTCGGGTTCATCCTGGTCTATCTGTTCGCCGCCACGCGGGATTACTTCGGGGCGGGGTGGAAGCTGGCGGCCCTGGCGGTGGCGGGGTTCTTTCCCTATGCGGCCGCGACGGTGCCGCTGTTCGGGCTGATCCCGGGGCTCGGGGCGTCGGCGGGCTATGCGCCGGTGCCCTTGCTCATCGCGATCTACGCCTTCCTGCTCCGGCGCCGGTCGCCCGCCACCGCGCGGGGGCTCGGGCTGGGGGCGGGGCTGCTCGCGCTGTCGATCGCCTTCCGTGCCCTCGACGCTCCGCTGTGCGGGGCCGTCCCGTTCGGAACCCATTTCCTGTGGCACCTCACGAACGCGCTGATGCTGGGCTGGATGATCGAGGTCTATCGGCGGCATCGGGCCCGGGTGGGGGCAAGCGGGGTCGGCCCCGCTTGACGCGGCGTTTCGAAACGCTGACCCCGCCCCGCTTGCACCACACCTGCGCCGGGGCTAAACCCGCGGTCAAGCAAACGGAGTCAGCCCGCCCATGTCGATCGACATCGAAACCGCCCGCAAGGTGGCGCATCTCGCCCGGATCAAGGTGGAGGAAGACCGCCTGCCGGCGTTGGCCAGGGAATTCTCGAACATCCTCGATTTCATCGAACAGCTTGGCGAGGTGAATGTGGACGAGGTCGAGCCGATGGTCTCGGTCACGCCGATGCGGCTCAAGCGCCGGGCGGACGCGGTGACCGACGGCGGCTACCAGGACAAGATTCTCGCGAATGCGCCGGATGCCCGCGAGGGCTTCTTCGCGGTGCCGAAAGTGGTGGAATGAGCATGTCGGAGCTGAACAAACTCACCATCGCCGGCGCGCGCGCGGCGCTCGCCGCAGGCGAGACCACCTCGGTCGAGATCACCGAGGCCTGCCTTGCCGAGATCGAGGGCGCGGATGCGCTCGGCGCCTTCGTGCACAAGACGCCCGAGATCGCGCTCGACCAGGCGCGGGCGGCGGATGCGCGGATCGCATCCGGCGAGGCGGCGGCGATGACCGGTATCCCGCTCGGGATCAAGGATCTCTACTGCACCCGGGGCGTGCCGAGCCAGGCGGCCTCGAAGATCCTCGAAGGGTTCCGTCCGGAATACGAGAGCACGGTCACCCAGAAGCTGTTCGACGCCGGCGCGGTGATGCTG
>JAGRMO010000208.1 GCA_020441205.1 Maritimibacter sp. | reverse complement strand
GCCCATTCCTCGAGGATGCGCGGGCTCCAGAGCGGCTCATAGAGGCCGGCCGCCGCAACCCCGAGCAACACTTCGCGCATCACCGTCGGGTAGAGCACGCAGGCGTCGAGCAGCACCTTCACGGGGTGAGCCGGTAGAACAGAGCCTTGAGATAGCCGGTCTCGGCGAGCTGCGGGTGTTGCGGATGGTCAGGCCCGGCGAAGCCCGTGTGGATGAGCTGCGCGCGCCGCCCGGCCCGGCCGATGCCGCGCGAACACGCGGTGCGGAACTTGGCGAGATCGGCGGCATGCGAGCACGAGCAGAGCCCGAGATAGCCGCCCGGCCGCACCAGCGGAGCGGCCAGCCTGGCGATCCGTTCGTAGGCGCGCAGCCCCGCTTCCAGCGCCGGTTTCGACGGCGCGAAGGCAGGCGGATCGCAGATCACCACGTCGAAGCTCTCGCCCTCGGCCGCCAGCGCTTCGAGCACCGCAAAGGCATCGCCCTGCCGCGTGGCGAACCGCGCGCCGGTGCCGCTGGCAACCGCCCCTTCGGTGGCGAGCGCAAGTGCGGGCGCGGAGGCGTCGACCGCAAGCGCGCTGTCGGCCCCGGCCGCGAGCGCCGCGAGCGAGAAGCCCCCCACATGGGCGAAAACGTCGAGCACGCGGGCGCCCTTCGCGAGCCCGGCGGCGAAGGCGTGGTTCGGCCGCTGGTCGTAGAACAGCCCGGTCTTCTGCCCGCCGGTGAGATCGGCGATGTAGGTGGCGCCGTTCATCGGCACCTCGGCGCGGCCCGGATCGGCGCCGATGAGGACGCGGCTCTCCTCGTCGAGACCTTCGAGCGTGCGCGCCCGGCCGGAGGCGTTCTTCAGCACATGGGCGACGCCCGTGACCTCGACCAGCGCCTGCGCGAGATCCTCGGCCAGCACATCGGCCCAGGCCGCGTTGGGCTGCAGCACCGCGGTATCGCCGAACCGGTCGACGATCACCCCCGGCAGGCCGTCGGCCTCGGCATGGACCAGCCGGTAATAGGGCGCGTCGTAGAGCCGCGTCCGGTGCGCGAGCGCCATGTCGAGCTTCGCCGCGAGCCAGGCCCGGTCGATCACGGCCGCGGGATCGCGGTCGAGGACGCGGGCGAAGATCCGGCTGTTCGGGTTGACCGCGACCGCGCCGAGCGGCCGCTGCTCGTCGTCTTCGAGCCGCGCGATGGTGCCGGGCGCGAGCGCCTTGGTGCGCCGGTCGGTCACGATCTCGTTGTCATAGGCCCAGGGAAAGCCGTGGCGGATCGCCCGCGGTTGAGCCTTGGGCTTGAGGCGGATGGTGGGGCGGATGGGGGCGGTGGGCGCGGACATGAGGCGTGATTACAGGAGCGCCGGGGGGCGGAAAAGGCCAAACGAGGGCGCACAAGCCAAGAGGGCGCGCCCGCGACGGGCCGCCCTCGCTGTCGTCCGCCCCGACCGGGTCGGCCGGTGCGCGCGGATCAGATCGCCGGCGATCCCTTGCCGCGAACCATGATGTCGAGCGCCTTGCGGGTCATCTCCACCGCCTCGCCCGGCAGCGAGGTCTCGCGCCTGACGGTCTGGAACGGGTGGTTGGCCTCGCGGACGCTGTCGGCCAGGTATTCGGCGGCCGAAAAAAGCCCGGCCGCAACGAATGCCGCAACAACAAGAGTGGTGCGAATAGAAAACATGCTCTGCCTCCGACGGATTATTGGTGCTCTCTGTGGAACATTCCGTTCGTGAGATGCACATTGTGCACGGAATGTGGCCAAAACAAGGCGGGTGCCGCAAAGCAGCGGAAGATTGCCCGCTGCCGGTGTCGGATCGGCAACAAGTCTGGCCCGGGCGGGGGGCGCCGGTCAGGCCGTGGCTGTTGTTAGCGCTAAAGGAATGTGGTAACCCGCCGCCGAGACCTCGCCGCGCCCGAGCGGCGGAGGCAGAGCCAGCCCTGCGAGGACGCCATGGCACTCCGATCCGAAATCGCCGCCGTCACCGACCGAATCGTCGCCCGCTCCGCCGCGCGCCGCCGTGCCTATCTCGACAAGATCGCCCGCGCCGCTGCCGAGGGCCCGGCCCGCGCCCATCTCGATTGCTCGAACCAGGCCCATGCCTATGCCGGTGCCGGCGCCGACCAGGCGGCGCTGGCCGACGGACGCGCCCCGAACCTCGGCATCGTCACCACCTACAACGACATGCTCTCGGCCCATGCCCCCTACCGGGATTATCCCGAGCGGATCAAGGCCGCGGCCCGCGCGGTGGGCGCCACCGCCCAGGTGGCGGGCGGGGTGCCGGCGATGTGCGACGGGGTGACCCAGGGCGCGACCGGCATGGAGCTGAGCCTGTTCTCGCGCGACGTGATCGCGCTCGCCTCCGGCGTCGCGCTCAGCCACAACACCTACGACGCGGCCCTCTATCTCGGCATCTGCGACAAGATCGTCCCGGGCCTCGTCATCGCCGCCGCCACCTTCGGCCATATCCCCGGCATCTTCGTGCCCGCCGGCCCCATGACCAGCGGTATCGCCAATGACGAGAAGGCCCAGGTGCGCAAGAAATTCGCTGCCGGCGAGGTCGACCGCCGGGCGCTGATGGCGAGCGAGATGGCGGCCTACCATGGGCCGGGCACCTGCACCTTCTACGGCACGGCGAACTCGAACCAGATGCTGATGGAGTTCATGGGGCTGCACCTGCCGGGCGCGAGCTTCGTCAATCCCGGCACGCCCCTGCGCGACGCGCTGACCGAGGAAGCCGCCCGCCGGGCGCTCGCGATCACCGGGCTCGGCAACGATTTCACCCCGGTCGCCGAGGTGCTCGACGAGAAGGCCATCGTCAACGGCATCGTCGGGCTGATGGCGACGGGCGGCTCGACCAACCTCGTCCTGCACCTTCCCGCCATGGCCCGTGCTGCCGGGGTCGAGATCACGCTGGAAGACTTCGCCGACATCTCCCGCGCCGTGCCACTGATGGCCCGGGTTTATCCGAACGGGCTCGCGGACGTGAACCATTTCCACGCGGCCGGCGGGCTCGGCTACCTGATCGGCGAACTGCTCGACGCGGGCCTCCTGCACGACGACACCACCACCGTGGTTGGCAAGGGCCTCGCCGCATACACCCGCGAGCCGAAGATCGGCGCGGACGGCCTCAGATGGCAGGACGAGCCGCGCGAGAACCTCAACGACAAGATCCTGCGCCCCGTTTCCGACCCGTTCCAGGCCACCGGCGGACTCGTCCAGCTCACGGGCGACCTCGGCAGCGCGGTCATCAAGGTCTCGGCGGTGAGCCCGGAGCGGCACCTTGTCGAAGCCCCGGTGCGCATCTTCCACGATCAGGACGCGGTGAAAGCTGCCTTCCGCGCCGGAGAATTCACCCAAGACGTGATCGTCGTGGTCCGGTTCCAGGGCCCGCGCGCAAATGGCATGCCGGAGCTGCACGGGCTCACCCCCACGCTCTCGGTGCTGCAGGACCGGGGCCTCAAGGTCGCGCTCGTTACCGACGGGCGGATGTCGGGCGCGAGCGGCAAGGTTCCGGCCGCGATCCATGTCTGCCCCGAAGCGAGCGATGGCGGGCCGATCGCGAAACTCCGGGACGGCGACATCGTCCGGCTTGACGCGGGCCGCGGCCGGCTTGAGGTTCTGACCGAGGGCTTCGCCGCCCGCGCCCCGGTCACCGCCGATCTTTCGACCAACGAAATCGGGCTCGGTCGCGAGCTCTTCGCGATGTTCCGCCGCAACGCAGGCCCGGCCGATACCGGCGCCTGCAGCGTGGTTTGAGAGGGAGAGGGCGATGACCCCACAGGAAGCCAGCACAAGCACCGAGGCGATCTGTCGCCTCGCCCCGATCGTGCCCGTGCTCGTCGTCGATGACGCGGCCACCGCCGAACCGCTGGCCCGGGCGCTGGTCGCGGGTGGCCTGCCGGCGCTCGAGGTGACACTGCGCACCGCCGCGGCCCTCGAGGTCATCTCCGAAATGGCCAAGGTGCCAGGCGGCGCGGTTGGGGCCGGCACGCTGCTGACCCCCGCCGACGTCGAGGCCGCAAAGAAGGCGGGCGCGACCTTCGGCGTCTCGCCCGGCGCGACCGACCGGCTGCTCGACGCGGCCGAAGCGAACGAGCTGCCGATGCTGCCCGGCGCCGCCTCGGCCACCGAAGCGATGCGGCTGCTCGAACGCGGCTACACGGTGATGAAGTTCTTCCCCGCCGAGGCCGCGGGCGGCGCGCCGTTCCTGAAATCGCTCGCCTCGCCCCTGCCCCTCATCCGTTTCTGCCCGACCGGCGGCGTGAGCCCCGCGAACGCGCTGAGCTACCTCAGCCTTCCGAACGTGCTCTGCGCCGGCGGCTCCTGGGTCGCCCCGGCCGACAAGGTGGCCGCAGGCGACTGGGCGGGCATCGAAGCGCTCGCCCGCGCGGCCGCCGCGCTTCCGCGCTGACGCAGCCCCGCGCGACGAACCCGGCACCGGGCGCCACGGCGTATTCCGACGCGCTTGGTCGACAACCGAACCCAGGCACTGAAAACGCAGTGTTTCCTGTCGCCGGGCAAGAATGTTTTGCCCAAATCGAACATCACCCGTAGGTTGCAGGGCGAACACAGTAGGGGAACCAGTGGACATGTTCAGAACCACCAAGCTCGCGGTGCTCGCCACCGTGGCCTTCGCTTTCGCCGCGCCGGCCAAAGCAGACATCGTGGATTGCACCTGGGATTACTGGGGCGGCGGCACCAGGAAGGTCGCCGTCTCGTGGCTCGGCACCAAGGCGCGGCTCGACACCACCCGCAAGATCATCGGCCTCGGCTACGACGACGGCTGGGCGAAACCGCGCGCCATCGAACAGATTTCGAACGCCGGCGCCTTCACCGCCTATATCTACAACATCGTCGAGAAGGACGTGGCCAACAACACCTACAAGGTGCGGATGAGCATGCGGATCTATCCCGATGGCCGGGGCGAACTGATCCAGACCCAGGACGGCTACGTGCCGATGTCGGCCCGCGGCACCTGCGTCACCACGCGCTGAGCTGAGCATCGCCGGCCCGCCGCCGGGCGGGCCACCCGTTTCAGCCGAGCCGCGCCTTGCGCCCGCCGCGCCGTCCGCCGGGGGCCTTGGCACCGGCAAGCCCGTCGCGCAACACCTGGCTCATCGGATGGTCCGGCAAGGTCTCGCCATATGCGGCGAGCAGCGCCGCGATCTGCACGCTCTCGCCCGGATCGTCGGGCCGGCTCAGCGCCCAGTCGAGAAAGATCACCCGCACCTGATCGGGCGTGATGCCTTCGATGCGGTAGGCCTCGCGGATCAACCCGCGGGGATCGTAGGGATGAACGTCCTGCGCCATGCTCAATGCTCCCTGGCTCGCGTGACCGGCCCGCGGGCGAGCGCGGCCTCGACCGCGTCCGACGCCGCCAGCACCCGCCGTTCGATCTCGCCGGCAAGATCGTCGGTGCTCTCCTGCCCGGTCTCGCGCAGGAGAAATTCCCGGCCTCCCAGCCCGATCGCATCGAGATCGAGCGGCCCGTCGCTGAGCAGCTTGGCGGAAGCCTGCAGGCGCCACAAGAGCCCGTAGGCCCGCCCGAGCGCGGCCCCTTCGTCGGCGGAGATCCAGCCGATTTCGACCCCGCGGGCGATCTGGCCGTCGACATCGCGCGGACCCGAGCCCGCGAGCAGCGTCGCGCATTGGCCGAGGAGCTCGATATCCTGCATCCGGCCGGGGCCGATCTTGGCCTCGAACGGACCGCTGCCCGCGCCCTTGGCCTCGGCGATCCGCGCCCGCATCTCGACCACGTCCGCGACGGTCTTCGCCCCGTCGCGCGCCCGCCCCAGCACCTCGTCGCGCACCGCGTCGACATCGGCGCCGATGCCCGCATCGCCGGCCACGCGCCGCGCCCGGGTGAGCGCGAGATGTTCCCAGGTCCAGGCCTCGTCGCGCTGATAGGCGCGAAAGCTCTCAAGCGACGTGGCGACGGGCCCCTGGCGGCCCGAGGGCCGGAGCCGCATGTCGACCTCGTAGAGCTTGCCCTCGGGCATCGGCGCCGACAGCGCGGTGACCATCGCCTGCGTGAGCCGCGCGTAATAGGCCCGCGTCGCCAGCGGCCGGCGGCCTTCGGACGCCTCGACGCCCGCCGGGTCGTAGATCACGATGAGATCGAGATCGGAGGTGGCCGAGGTGGTGCGCGCGCCGAGGCTGCCCATGCCGATGACGGCCGCGCCACGGCCCGGCAGCGGTCCATGTTTGCGGGCGAAATCGGCCACCACCGCGGGCCAGAGCGCCGCCAGCACCGCCTCGGCGAGATCGGCATATTGCCCGCCCACCGCCCGGCCCGAGGTGAGCCCGCGCAGGTGGTGGACACCGATCCGGAAATGCCATTCCTTCTTCCAGCGCCGGGCAGCGTCGAGCTGGGCCTCGTAGTCGCCGGCGAGCGCGTCGAGCCGGGCGGCGAGATCCCGGGTCAGCGCCTCCGCTCCCGGCCAGGGCGCGAAGAAATCGCCCCCCAGCACCGCGTCGAGCACTTGGGAGTTGTGGCCGAGATAGGCCGACAGCGCCGGCGCGGTGGCGGCGATGTCGACGATCAGGTCAACCAGCGCCGGGTTGGCCTCGAACAGCGAGAACAGCTGCACCCCCGCCGGCAACCCGCGCAGGAAAGCGTCGAACTGCACCAGCGCCTCGCGCGGCCGCGCGGCCTTCGCGAGCTTGGCGATGATCTCGGGCTTCAGCCGCTCGAAGATCCCCGACGCGCGGGTCGACCGGCAGGCCGGGTAGCTGCGCCAGCGGCCGACGATCTCGGCCTCCTCCGACGAGAGCGCCGGCAGATCGGCCGGTTTCGCCTCGGGCGCGAAGAACCCCTCGGTCAACCCATGGACCTCGCCGAGCGCGGCGGCGAGCCGTTCGCTCCAGCCCGCGACATCCGTCTCACCGCACAGATGCACCACCCGGGCGAGTTCGCCCGGATCGGCCGGCAGCTTGTGGGTCTGGGCGTCGCGCAGCATCTGTACCCGGTGCTCGATCTCGCGGTGGCTGCGGTAATGGCCGGTGAGCACCCGCGCGGTCTCCTCCGGCACCCAGCCCTTGGCCGCGAGGATCGCGAGCCCTTGCACCGTGCCGCGCACCCTGAGGTCGGGATCGCGCCCGCCGGAAATGAGCTGCCGGGTCTGGGTGAAGAACTCGATCTCGCGGATCCCGCCCCGGCCGAGCTTCATATCGTGGCCCGGGATCGCCACCGGCCCGTGCAGCCCCTTGTGCTCGCGGATCCTGAGCCGCATGTCATGGGCGTCCTGGATCGCCGCGAAATCGAGATGCTTGCGCCAGACGAAGGGGGTGAGGCGCTGCAGATAGGCCTCGCCCGCCGCGATATCGCCGGCGCAGGCCCGCGCCTTGATATGCGCCGCCCGCTCCCAGGTGCGCCCGAGGCTTTCGTAATAGCTCTCGGCAGTGGCCATTGCGAGGATCACCGGGGTGACCGACGGGTCGGGGCGCAGGCGCAGATCGGTCCGGAACACGTAACCGTCGGCGGTCATCTCAGAGAGCGTCGCGCTCATCCGCCGTGTCGCCCGCACGAAGCTCGCCCGCGCGTCGTGGAAATCGTCGCGGTCGTAGCGGCTTTCGTCGAACAGCATGATGAGGTCGATGTCGGACGAATAGTTGAGTTCGCCCGCCCCCATCTTGCCCATCGCCAGGGCAACCGCGCCGCCGGCGGTGGCGATATCGTCGGCGCTCGCGCCGGGAAGCTTGCCGCGCGCGATCTCGGCGCCGACATGGAGCTTCAGCGCCCGGTCGGTCGCGACATCGGCGAGCCGCGTGAGTGCACCGGTGACCTCTTCGAGCGACCAGACCCCGCCCAGATCGGCGAGCCCGGCGAGCAGCGCGATACGTCGCTTGGCCTGCCGAAGCGCCTGCCGGAGCGCGGTATCGGTCTCGCCAACGGCCACCGCGAGCTCGGCCTCCAGCACCGCCTCGGGCGGCTCGGCCAGCGCCCCGCGCAGCCACTCGGCCTCGCGCTCGGCCAGGCCCTTGAGATAGGGGCTGCAACCGGCGGTGCCCGCGATCAGATCGCGCAACGGCGGATCGAGCCCGTCGAACAGCCGTTTGGCCTCGGCGGCCGGCTCGGCCTCCAACGGGATCGGCATGCGGGTGATGCGGGCGGCGAAACTCATGGACGCGAGAGTGGGGGCGCGACGGGAGCGGGTCAAGCGGCGTTCGGACGGTCGGGCGCGGCGCGCAAACTGCCCGCCGGTTCGCACCGCACGGGCGGGCGACGGCCTCTGGTCGAACGGGTCCGGCAACCGCCGGAAACCGGCCCCTGGGTGCTATGAAATTCAAGACCATAACGGAGGCCTACGGACGTTCCGCAAGGAAGCTCCCTGCAAATTTCGCCTCGACCGGCCCCGCCGAACCGGATCCACGCGGCCCCGCCAGCGCGGGGGGACCCCGATCAACTAGCGTAGAGCTCCCGCGCCCGCATCTCGAAGGCCCGCACGATCCGTTGCATCGCTTCGTGGAACACCACACCGATCACTTTTTGCAGTACCGCGTTGCGGAACTCGAAATCGACGAAGAACCGCACTTCGCACCCGCCGCCCGCCTCCGTTGGCACATCGACGAAGCTCCAGCTCGAGCGCATGTGTTTGAACGGACCGTCGAGATACTCGATTTCCAGCCGGAGCCCCGGCTCGTCCAGCAGCACCCGGCTGCCGAACTTCTCGCGGAACACCTTGAAGCTCACCACGAGGTCCGCCTCCATCCGCTGGGTGCCGTCCGCATGCGGCACCACCGAGCGGATCCGCGCGGCCGCGATCCAGGGAATGAATTCCGGGTATCGCATCACATCGGCCACGAGGTCGTACATCTGGCGCGCCGTGTACGGCATCCGCCTCGTTTCCCCATGTGTCGGCATGTCGGCCTTTTCCCCGCGTGACTCGGGCAAGGTTTTCCCTTAGCTGGACACAGGATGCAAGCAGCGCAAGGGAGAGCCCCGATGCCGACCCGGGCCTATGTGATCGACGAGATGATCTCGGCCAAGACCATCGCCGCGCGGGTCGAGGCGCTGGCAAAGGACATTCACGACGCCTTCCAGGACACCGACAAGCTCGTCGTCGTCGGCCTCCTGCGCGGCTCTTTCGTCTTCATCGCGGATCTTGTGCGCGAGCTCGACCTGCCGGTGGAAGTCGATTTCATCGAGGCGAGCTCCTACGGCGACTCGACCGAGTCGAGCCGGGAAGTACGCATTCTCAAGGACTTGCGCGCCGCAATTCACGATCGCGACGTGCTGGTCGTGGAGGATATCGTCGACACCGGCTTCACCCTCAAACACGTTGTCGGCCTGTTGAAGGCGCGCAAACCCAAACGGCTCAAGACCATCGCATTGCTCGACAAACCGTCGCGCCGCGAGGTCGACATCAAAGCCGACTGGACCGGCTTCGAGATCCCCGACGAATTCGTC
>JAGRMO010000207.1:7477-12755 GCA_020441205.1 Maritimibacter sp. | reverse complement strand
GACGTCAGTTCTTATCTCGCGGCGCGGCGGCCCGGCGCAAGCGGTCGTTGATCGCTTCGCCCAGGCCTTCGCCGGGTATGGCAACCGCGGCGATGGCCGTCACCCCGGGCCGGTCGAGCGCGCGCAGCGCGGTGAACAGGTTCGCCGCCGCTTCCTCCAGCGAGGCCGTCGGCGACAGGTCGAAGACGGCGGCAGCCTCTTGCGCGCCTGGTACGGCGGCACCTGCGAAGTTGAGCAGTGCCTCGCCGGGGCGCACTTCGCGCACGCCAAGCCGGACGCTGGCCGCCGGCGCATAGTGAGAGGCGAGCATGCCGGGCGCCACCACCGCATCGGTGTGCGCCGCGCTTGCTCCGGGATTGGCCCCGAGACCCCCGGTCCCGAGGGTCTCGACGCCAAGCGCTGTGGCAATCTGCGCGCGCGTCACCGCGCCCGGCCGCAGGATGCGCGCCCGGTTGCCCGTGCAGTCCACCACCGTCGATTCGATGCCGATCTTCGTTGCTCCGCCGTCGAGGATGATGGCGACGCTGTCGCCGAGGTCGTCTGCAACATGCGCGGCGGTTGTGGCGCTGACATGGCCGGAGCGATTTGCCGATGGGGCGACCACCGGGCCGCCGAACGCGCTGAGCAGGGCGTGTGCGGCGGAACTGTCGGGAACCCGCAAGGCGACGCTGTCGAGGCCGGCGGTCGCCAGATCGGCGACCCGGCACCCCGGTGAGCGCGGAACGACGAGCGTCAGCGGTCCCGGCCAGAACCGCGCCGCCAGCGTCTTCGCCGCTGCATTGAACATGCCCTCGCGTTCGGCGGCTTCCACGTTGGCGAGGTGGGCGATGAGCGGATTGAAGCTCGGCCGCCCCTTGGCGGCGTAGACGCGGGCCACGGCGCGGCCGTTCGCCGCATCCGCGCCCAGCCCGTAGACCGTCTCGGTCGGGAAGGCGACGAGCCTGCCTTGCGCGAGCGCGGCCGCGGCCTCGCGGATCGCGGCGGGATCGTCGGCGGGAAGCAGGCGGGCGGACGTCATGCGGGCGGCTGTCTCGTTTGCAGGTGCGGCTTCCGGACGCCCGGAACCATTGTAGTGTTTGAACTGGCGCGCGCCGGCGATAAAGTCGGCGGCAGAAGAAACAATGCCTATCCGCCGCGCCGCTGCCCGGCAAGCGGAGCCTGGCAATCCGGGAGGAATGCATGTCCTATCGCGCGCCCGTCGCCGAGATTTCGCACACGCTGACATCGATTGCTGGCATGCGCGAACTCGCAGACAGCGGGATCTTCCCGGACCTGTCCGTGGACCTCGTCGACGCGGTGCTGGAAGAGGCCGGGCGCTTCGCGTCCGACGTGATCGCGCCGCTCAACGCGCCCGGCGACGCCGCCGGCGCGCGGCTCGCCGATGGCATCGTGACGTTGCCGGACGGCTGGAAGGAAGCCTACCAGCGCTGGGTCGAGGGTGGCTGGGGCGCGCTGCCCGGTCCCGTCGACCATGGCGGGCAGGGGCTGCCCGTGTCGCTCGCGGTCGCGGTGCAGGAGATCTGGAATTCCGCTTCCATGGCCTTCGGCATCGGCACGGTGCTGACCGCCGGCGCCGTCGAGGCCGTGGTGGCGCACGGTTCCGACACGCTCAGGCAGACTTATCTCGACAAGCTGGTGTCCGGCGAATGGACCGGCACCATGAACCTGACCGAGCCGCAGGCCGGTTCGGACGTCGGCGCCCTGACCACCAAGGCGGTGCCCAACGGCGACGGAACCTATGCGATCACCGGACAGAAGATCTTCATCTCCTGGGGCGATCACGATTTCGGCGGCAACGTCTGCCACCTCGTGCTCGCCCGGCTCCCCGACGCCCCCGCCGGCACCAAGGGGATCAGCCTGTTCCTCGTCCCCAAGCTCATCCCCGACGAAAACGGCGAACCCGGCGAACGCAACGCGCTGCGGGTCGTGAGCCTCGAACACAAGCTCGGCCTCCACGGCAGCCCCACCTGCGTCATGGCCTTCGAGGGCGCCACCGGCTGGAGGGTCGGCCCCGACCAGGGCGGCATGGCGGCGATGTTCACGATGATGAACGCGGCCCGGCTGCAGGTCGGCGTCCAGGGCATCGGCGTCGCCGAGGGTGCCTTCCAGCAGGCGCTGGCCTATGCCACCGAACGCAAGCAGGGCCGCACCCCGGTCGAGGGCACCGGCGCCATCGTCGACCATGCCGATGTGCGCCGGATGCTGGTCGAGATGAAGGCCGAGATCTTCGCCGCCCGCTCGATCGCGCTCGCCTGCGCCAAGTCGATCGACATGGAGACCGCGACCGGCGATCCCGAATGGGCCGCCCGCGCCGCCCTGCTCACCCCGGTGGCCAAGGCCTATGGCACCGATGTCGGCGTCAAGGTCGCCAACCTCGGCATCCAGGTGCACGGCGGCATGGGCTTCATCGAAGAAACGGGTGCCGCGCAGTTCCTGCGCGACGTCCGGGTGACGACGATCTACGAAGGCACCAACGGTATTCAGGCGATGGACCTTGTGGGCCGCAAGATGATGGACGGCGGCGAGGCCGCCTACCGGCTGTTCGACGAGGGCGAGAAAGTGGCGGAGATGGCGCGGGCCACCGTGCCCGACCTCGCCGACACCGTCTGGGCCGCCGCCGAGACGATGCGCGAGACCGTCGAATGGCTGGTCGAGCAGGACATGCAGGAGCGCTTCGCCGGCGCGGTGCCCTTCCTCGCCGCCGGTGCGCGGGTGCTCGGCGCCTTCTTCCACCTGCGCGCGGCCCATACCGAGGGCGGCAGCGGCCCGCGCACCGCGCTCGCGCGCTACTACATCGAACGGCTCCTGCCCGAGCTCGGCGGGCTCATCGCCCAGACTCGCGCCGGGGCCGACGGGCTCTATGCGCTGAGCCCCGAGGACCTCGCCTCTTGAGCGCGCCGATCGACTTTCCCTGGGCCGAGCCGCCCGACGAGGGCGAAGCCACCCGCGTCGGCGAGGGCGCCTTGTGGATGCGCCTGCCGCTGCCGATGAAGCTCGACCACGTCAACGCCTTCGCCTTCGAGGACGACGGCGGCTGGACCCTGGTCGACACCGGCTTCGACAGCCGCCGCACCCGCGCGATCTGGGAACGCCTGATGGCGGGCCCGCTCGAAGGCCGGCCGATCGCGCGCATCATCGTCACCCACCACCACCCCGACCACGTCGGCCTCGCTGGCTGGTTCCAGAAACACCACGGCGCCGAGCTGGTGATGACCCGCACCGCCTGGCTGATGGCGCGGATGCTGGTGCTCGACGAGCAGATGGTGCCGGTCGACGAGACCCTCGCCTACTGGCGCTCGGCCGGTATGGACGAGGCGATCTTCGAGGAGCGCAAGCGCGAGCGCCCGTTCAACTTCACCGACATCGTCGCCGACATGCCGCTCGGCTTCAAACGGATCAAGGAAGGCAGCGCGATCCGCTTCGGCGGGCGCGACTGGGACGTGCGCATCGGCAACGGCCACGCACCGGAACACGCCACCTTCTGGAGCCGCGATTGCGACCTGGTGATCGGCGGCGACCAGCTGCTCGCCACCATCAGCCCCAACCTCGGCGTCTACGCCACCGAGCCCGAGGCCGACCCGGTGGGCGACTGGCTCGAAAGCTGCGAGCGGCTCTCGGCCTATGCCCGCGACAGCCACCTCGTGCTGCCCGGCCACAAGCTGCCCTACACCGGCCTGCCGACGCGGATGCGCCAGCTCATCGGCAACCACCACACCGGGCTGGACCGGGTGCTCGACTTCCTCGCCACCCCGCATACCGCCGTCGAATGCTTCCCCGCGCTCTACAAGCGCAAGATCGGCGCAGGCGAATACGGGCTTGCGCTGGTCGAGGCGATGGGGCACCTCAACCACCTCTACCTCGCCGGTCTCGTCACCCGGGAGCGGCGCGACGCCGACGGCGCCTTTCTCTGGCGCCGGAAGGAGGCAGAATGACCGAACGGCTGCACCGCCCGCCCGCGAGGGTGGCGAAATGCGACGACGACACGCCGCTGACCGCGGAACAGAAGCCGCTGCCCGCCGCGGTGGCGGAGAAGCCGCTGGAAGACAAGAGCCCGGCCGAATGGGCCTACGAGCGGCTCATTCTCTACATCCAGAATTTCGAGGAGCAGCTCGACAACGCCCACGAGGTGGCCATGGGCTTCACCGGCGGCGACGTGGGCGTGCTGAAGATCGAGGGGATCGGCTATTTCGACCCCGATATCGTCACCTTCTACGGCACTGATGGCGAGGGGGCGAAGACCCAGCTCATCCAGCATGTGAGCCAGCTCAACGTGATGCTCCGCGCCCTGCCGCGCGAGGACGAGACGGACGAGGCCCCGCCCAACCGGATCGGCTTCCGTCTCGCCGCCGATCTCGGCCGCCACACGGAACCCGCATAGGGTATTCGGCTCCGGCGCGGGGCGGGCGAACTCGGACGCGGGGTCAAGGTGTTGATCTTGCTGCGGGTAGCGCTGACGCACATCGCGCGCGACTCCGGGCGAACCGAGTCTGGCGCCGTCGCGGCGGGGGGATTTCGCATCCCCCCGACCCCCTGCGGAGTATTTTCGCCAAGATGAAAGGGCAGGGGGGCGTTCGGACGCGGACGGGCCAACTGGGGCAAGCCGTCCGGGTTGCGGGGCGCGTCGGCGCGGCGGCCGGGCGGCAGCGGCCACCCTGTCACGAAGACGCTCGGGCGGTCCGGGCGATTTCGAAACCGTTTGGTAGTCCCCGCCGAAGCGCCCGGCTCAGGCCGCGAGCCCCTTCGTTCCCATTTCGAGAAATTTCTTGCGCCGCTGGTCCTTCAGGGTCTGCGGCTTGCGCTTCATCAGCACCTGCAGCTCCGCCTCGAGCGCCTTGCCGACGGCGGCGATGGTGTCGCCGCGGCCGCGCTGGGCCCCGCCCACCGGTTCGGGGATGATCCGGTCGATCACCCCGAGCGTCTTCAGGTCCTGCGCCGTGAGCCTGAGCGCCTCCGCCGCCTCGCGCATCTTCTCGGCATCCTTCCACAGGATCGAGGCGCAGCCCTCGGGCGAGATCACCGAATAGATCGAATGTTCGAGCATCATCACGGTGTTGCCGGTGGCGAAGGCCACCGCCCCGCCCGAACCGCCCTCGCCGATGATCACGGAAACCAGCGGCACGGTGAGTGCCAGGCATTTCTCGGTCGAGCGCGCGATCGCCTCCGACTGCCCGCGCTCCTCCGCGCCCTTGCCGGGATAGGCGCCGGGCGTGTCGACCAGCGCGATCACCGGCAGCCCGAACCGGTCGGCGAGATCCATCAGCCGGATCGCCTTGCGATA
>JAGRMO010000207.1:0-7446 GCA_020441205.1 Maritimibacter sp. | reverse complement strand
CTCGATCCGGCTCTTGGTGTCGTGGCCTTTCTCATGGCCGATCACCATCACCGCGGTATCGCCGAGCCGGGCGAGCCCGCCCATCACCGCGTGGTCGTCGGCGAAGTTCCGGTCGCCCGCGAGCGGGGTGTATTCCGAGAACAGCGCGTCGATGTAATCCTTCGCATGTGGCCGGTCGGGGTGACGGGCCACCAGCGTCTTCTGCCACGGCGTGAGCTTGCCGTAGAGATCCTTGAGCAGACTGTCGGCCTTGCGGTCGAGGGCGGCGGCCTCCTTCTCGATGTCCATCCCCTCGCTCGCCCGCGCCATCGCGCGCAGCTCTTCGGCCTTGCCTTCGATCTCGGCGAGCGGCTTTTCGAACTCGAGGTAGTTGGTCATGTGGCGCCCCTGATAACCTGCGCCCGATATAAGGGCGGGGCCGGGGCGAATGCAACTCGGCAAGATTTGTGCCCCCGGCCCATGCGAGGGTCGGATGGCAGCGGAAGGGAGAAAGATGGCCAACACCGCCAACACCTACGAGAAACGGCTGATGCGCGTGCTCGACCACGTCTACGCCAACCTCGACGGCGATCTCTCGCTCGACACGCTCGCGGATGTGGCAGCGCTGAGCCGCTTCCACTTCCACCGGGTGTTCACCGCGATGACCGGCGAGACCGTGGCAGCCTTCATCCGCCGGGTGCGGCTTCACCGCGCGGTGACCGAGCTTCTCGACACCGACGCGCCGCTGGCCGAGGTGGCACGGGCCTGCGGCTACCCGAATCCGAAGAGCTTCGCGCGGACCTTTCGCGACGCCTTCGGCGAGACCCCGGGGGCGTTTCGCACCCGTGGCCAGCCCCGCCCGCCGCTGCGCCTTGGCATGAGAGGAGACACCGCCATGTACGACGTGACCATCGAAGACCAGCCCGCCCGCCGGCTGGCCACCATCGCCCATCGGGGCGACTACATGAAGATCGGCGAGGCCTTCGAGAAGGCCGGCGCCACGGTCGCGGCCCGCGGGCTCGGACCGCATCTGGGCGCGATGGTCGGGGTCTATTTCTCCGACCCCGACGCGGTGCCCGAACCGGAGCTGAAAAGCGCCGCCGGTTTCGAGATCGCCGACGCCGCCGAAATCGCCCCGCCGCTCGCGGAAATCCGGCTCGCCGCCGGGCGCCACGCGGTGCTGACCTTCCGCGGCCCCTATACCGGGCTGCCCGCGGCCTATGCCTATCTGTTCGGCCCCTGGCTGGAAGCCTCGGGCGAGGAACCGCGCAATGCCCCGCCCTATGAGCTCTACGTCAACACCCCGATGGACACGAAACCCGACGATCTGTTGACGCTGATCTGCCTGCCGCTCGCGTGAGCGGGCGGGCGAGGGGGCCAGGATGGACAAGCACGACTTCAGGAAAGCCGAGCGCGCCTTCTACACCGGCAAACCCGGGCGATGGGACAGGATCGCCCTGCCGGAGATGACGTTCCTCGCCATCGACGGCGCGGGCGATCCGAACGGGCCCGGCTACGCCGAAGCGCTGGGCGCGCTCTACCCGCTCGCCTATGCGATCAAGTTCGCCGAGAAGGCGGCGGGGCGCGACTTCGCCGTGCCGCCGCTGGAAGCGCTGTGGTGGGCCGACGATCCCGCCGCCTTCGTCGCGAACGACCGCGCCGCCTGGCGCTGGCGGGCGCTTCTGCGGATACCCGGGACGCTCGACCCGGGCGCGCTGGACGTGGCCCGCGCCACCGCGCGCGCGAAGGGCAGGGACGGTTTGCTCGAAAGGGTCGCGCTGATCCGGCTGGCCGAGGGCGATTGCCTGCAGACCCTGCACCTCGGCCCCTACGCGGACGAGGCCCCGGTGCTCGCCCATCTGCACGACGCGGTGATGCCGGCAGCGGGGCTTACCTTCAACGGGCCGCATCACGAGATCTACCTTTCCGATCCGCGCCGCACAGCGCCCGAAAAGCTGCGCACGATCCTGCGCCAGCCGGTAACGCAAATCGCCGCCGGCCCGGCGTGACCTTTGCCGCCGATAGGTCTACGATGGGGCGTCTGAGCGAAGGAAGCCCCAGCCTTGAACCGCAAAACCAGGATCGCCGCGACCTTGCTGGGCGGGTTTGCGCTGGGTGTGCTCGGCGTTCTGGGCTGGAGCATGCTGGTCGCCGAGGTGATCGACCTCGCCGACCGGATGCGCCGCGCCCGCTGCACCTGGGTCGACCCGCTCGAAGTGACCGTGGCCGACCACCGCTTCGCGCTCGCGGCAGGCCCCGGCACCACGGTCTACACCGGAGCCGACTGGCTGAGCGGCGAGGAGGTGAGCGGCTACCGCGACGCGACCCGGACCTACGGTTTCTGCCTCGACGCGGCCCCGGCCGGGCCGGTGGCGGCGCGCGCGGTGAGCCTGTCGTTCGACAGCGCCCGCGCGCTCGCCGAACGCGCCGGCCTGCCCGCGCCGGGTGGCCCGCGCATCGAGATCGCGGTGGCCGAGATGTTCCTGCCCGCCGCTCCCGCGCCGCTCGACGGCGCCGACTGCCTCGTCGTCTACGACCGCGACCCCGAGCTCGGCTGGCCGCGGCTGGTGAGCGAGGGCATCGGCCCCGACGGGCTGCGCACCGGCGCGATCTGCCGCGACGCCCGCGGCGGCGACTGGCTCTGCGACCTGAGCGCGCTCGATACCGCCGCCGGCCTCGCCTACCGCTTCGAGGGTCTGCCGGTGCCGGGCGACGCACTGGCCACCGGCGCGCTGGTCGCGCCGCTCGCGCGCACCGCCGAGGGCCTGCGCCGGATGGCGGCGCTGCTGGAGGACGCCGCGCTCGCGCGGAAGTAAGACCGCTCGAAAAGCCGACGGGCGCGGCCTCCGGAGAAGACCGCGCCCGCTCTGTGTCGTTCCGGCCGGATCAGACCCCGGCGAGCTCCGCCATCCGCACGATCACCTCGGCCTGCTTCATCGAGGCGATGTCGATGAGCTTGCCCTTGTAGGTGGTCGCGCCGAGCCCGTTGGCCTTGGCCTCTTCCATCGCCGCGAGGATCTCGCGGGCATTGGCGATCGCTTCCGGCGAGGGGGTAAAGACCTCGTTGGCGAGCGTCACCTGCTTGGGATGGATCGCCCATTTGCCGACCATCCCCAGCGTCGCCACCCGGCGCGCATGGGCGACATAGGCCGCATCGTCGGAGAAATCGCCGAACGGCCCGTCGACCGGCAGCACCCCATGGGTGCGGCAGGCGCCGACGATCTTCGCCACCGCCCAGTGCCACGGGTCGGGGTAATCGGTCTGGCCGTTGTGGATCATGTAATAGGTATCCTGCGTGCCGCCGATCCCGGTCGTCGCCATCCCCATCGAGGCGGCGAAATCGGCGTAGCCGAGGCTCATCGCCTGCATCCGGGGGCTGGCGGCCGCGATCTCCTCGACATGCATGATGCCGGCGGCGGTCTCGATGATCACCTCGAAGCTGATCTTCTTCTGCCGCCCCTTGGCCCGCTCGACCGCCGTCACCAGCGCGTCGACCGCGTAGATGTCCTCGGCCCGGCCGACCATCGGGATCATGATCTGGTCGAGCCGCTCGGACGCGTTCTCCAGAAGCTCGACCACGTCCTTGTACCAATGCACCGTGTCGAGCCCGTTGATCCGGACGCTGAGGTATTTCTTGCCCCAGTCCACCTCATGGGTCGCGGCGATGATATTGGCGCGGGCGCGGTCCTTGTCGTTCGGCGCGACGCTGTCCTCGAGATCGAGGTTGATCACGTCGGCGGCGGAGGCGGCCATCTTTGCGAAAAGCTCGGGCCGCGACCCGGGGCCGAACAGCTGGCAGCGGTTGGGACGGGCGGGCGCGGGCGGTTGCGGGCGGAAGGACATGTGCAGGGCCTCGGCAACAATGTTTCAGGGTTTGCCCTCAAGGAGCTAGAACATTGCGCGGCCCTTCGCAACACTCGTTTTGCAGCCGCAGAAACTCAGAGCGCCCGCACCCGGTTGCCGCGCGGCTTGTGTTCGAGCTCGACCCGCCCCAGCAATTCGAGCACCGGCGCGACGTAGTTCGCGAACCGCCCGCGATAGCCCTTGCGCAGCCCGTAATAGCCGCCGACCGGGTTGCCTTCGTCGCGCGCCCAGGCCTCGAGGCTGCCGGGCTTGACCGGCTTGCCCTCGTCGGCATTGCCGAGCTCCATCCAGCCGCCATGCGCCTCCAGCATCCGGGCGGCGTCGTCGAGCGCGCGCAATTGGTAGGAAAGCTGGGTCTTGCCCACCTGGACGACGAGCCGGGGCGGATCGGCCGAGAGCTCTTTCCAGGCGAGGAAATCCGAGCTGAGCGGCGGCGTCTTGAGCTGCCAGGGATCGTCCTTCTCGCCGGTGCCATAGGTAACAAGGGTCATGTCTGGCCTCCTTCCGCCGCGCGCGCGATGGCGCCGGCAAATTGCTCGAAACTCGGAGTGAGATCGGGCATCGACCGGCAGATCGGCCCGGCGAGCACTCCCGAGAACACCTCGTCCATCGCGAAATCGGTCCCCGCGCCCGCCGCCGCGAGCCGGAAACTGCGCCGCCCGCGAAACAGCCCGAACGGCATCCCGCTCTCCCACAGCATGAAGCCGGGTGGCTCCCAGGCGCGGACCCGGATCGCGAACCCGCGCGCGCCCGAGACCTCGGCCCAGAGCCGGAACCGCGCCCCTGGCCCGGGCGCGCCGTCGAGCCGGGTGATCCCGGTGCCTGCGGTCAGCACCGCGGGATCGGTGAGCGCCGCCCAGACCCTTTCGGGCGGCGCGGCGATATGGCGGCGGACGGCGTAGCGCTGCATCGGCTTCCCCTTGCGATTCGGCCGCAGGATAGGAAGGATAAGATGACGTCTTCTGTCATATATTTCAGAGACCCAAGGAAGCCCGATGCGCGCCGCCCGCCTGCTCCACACCCTGTTGCTCCTGCAAAACCGCGGCCGGATGACCTCGGCGCGCCTCGCGGCCGAGCTCGAGGTCTCGCGCCGCACCGTGCTGCGCGATCTCGACGCGATGACCGAGGCCGGCCTGCCGGTGATCGTCCACCGCGGCCGCGACGGCGGCATCGAGCTCGGCTTCGACTACCGCACGCGGCTGACCGGCCTCGACGCCGCCGAGGCCGAGGCGATGGGGGTGATCCTCGCGGCGCTGCCGATGCAGACGCTCGCGGCGCTGGGCCTCGCCGACGAAGGCCGGCGGGCCGCGGCCAAGATCCGCGAGGCCTTCCCCGACCAGACCCGCGCCGCCATGGCCGAGGCGAACGCCCGCTTTGCTCTCGCGCCGCCGGTTGCCGAACCCGACCCGCGCCTGCCTGCCGTCGCCGAGGCCGTGCGCGGCGCCCGCATCGTGCGGCTCGCCGCCTTCGGCCCAAAGGAGCGGATCGTCCACCCGGTCGGGCTCGACCTCGACGCGAGCGGTTGGGCGCTGCGCGACGCGCTGTCGGGCGACACAATTGCGCTGGCGGATTGGGGGCCCGTCAACATCTCGGCCCGGCGATTCAGCGCCTGAGCGGAACGGTTCTGCCGGTTTCCCAGCCATCGCGACGAAATCTTCGCCACAAGACCGGAACCGCGAAAGATATTTGCGCAGAACCCGGCAGCGGCGCGCGAAGTTGCGATGACATTCGCATCCCGGTGGGAGAAGGTTCCGCGACCCAAACCTGAAAGACCCGGCCATGGCATTGATCGAAACCCCCTACCTTCTGTTCCTCGGCGACGCGCCCGACGCGCTTGCCGCCAAAGTGGCCCAGGGCATCCGCGACTGGCGGCCCGACAACGCGGTCGGCCAGTTCCGCATGGAAGGCTGCAAGGCCGACATGAAACTGCCCGACATGACCTTGGCCGAAGCGAAGGCGGCGGGCGCCAAGACCCTGGTGATCGGCGTCGCCAACCGCGGCGGGGTGATCAGCCAGGCCTGGAAGAAGGTGCTCATCGAGGCGCTGGAAGAGGGCTTCGACCTCGCCAGCGGGCTGCACAACCTGCTCACCGACGAGCCCGATCTGAAGGCGGTGGCCGAAGCGACCGGCCGGGCGCTGCACGACGTGCGTGTGCCCGCGGTCGACTACCCGATCGCAAACGGGGTGAAGCGCACCGGCAAGCGGGTGCTCGCGGTCGGCACCGATTGCTCGGTCGGCAAGATGTACACCTCGCTGGCGATGGACCGGGAGATGAAGGCGCGGGGCCTGAACTCGAGCTTCCGCGCCACCGGCCAGACCGGCATTCTCATCACCGGCGACGGCGTGCCGCTCGACGCGGTGGTCGCCGATTTCATGGCCGGCGCGGTCGAGTATCTGACGCCGGACGCCGCGCCCGACCACTGGGACCATATCGAGGGGCAGGGCAGCCTGTTCCACGTCTCCTATTCGGGCGTGACCATGGCGCTGATCCACGGCGGCCAGCCCGACGCGCTGATTCTCGCCCATGAGCCCACCCGCGAACACATGCGCGGGCTTCCCGGCTACGGCTTGCCCTCGCTGGAAGCGCTGCGCGACATGGCGCTGCCGCTCGCCCGCATCGCCAACCCCGCCTGCGAGGTGGTGGCGGTCTCGGTCAATACCCAGCACCTCGGCGAAGACGAGGCCGCCGCCTATCTCGACGAGGTCGAGGAGCGGATGGGCCTGCCGGCAACCGACCCGTTCCGCCACGGCGCGGCGAAGCTGGTCGATGCGCTGCTGGCGATGGGCTAGCCTCGGCGGCAGGACCGGGGGTTGCGCACCCCCGGACCCCCGCGGAGTATTTCTGCCAAGATGAAGGGGACGACATGCGGCTCACGGTGACCGAGGAGCGCTTTCCGCTCGCCGAGGTGTTCACCATCTCGCGCGGCTCGAAGACCGAGGCCGCGGTGCTGACGGTGCTGGTCGAGGACGGCGGCGTCGCCGGCCGCGGCGAATGCGTGCCCTATGCNNCTATGCCCGCTACGGCGAGACGCTTGCGAGCGTGGCGGCGGAGATCGCGGGCCTGCCCGAACGCTTCGACCGCGCCGCGCTGCAGGAGCTGCTGCCCCCGGGCGCCGCGCGCAACGCGGTCGATTGCGCGTTGTGGGATCTCGAGGCGAAGCGGACCGGCAAGCGCGCCTGGGAACTGGCCGGCCTGCCCGCCCCCGGCCCCGAGATCACCGCCTATACGCTCTCGCTCGGCACGCCCGACGAGATGCGCGCCAAGGCGGCCCAACATGCCCACCGCCCGCTTCTGAAGATCAAGCTCGGCACCCCCGACGACATGCCCCGGCTGGAGGCGGTCCGCGCCGGCGCGCCGAAATCGAAGATCATCGTCGACGCCAACGAGGGCTGGTCGGCCGAGGTCTATGCCGACCTCGCGCCGCATCTGGTGCGGCTGGGGGTCGCCCTGGTCGAGCAGCCCCTGCCCGCGGGCGAGGACGAGGCGCTCATCGGCATGGACCGCCCGGTGCCGGTCTGCGCCGACGAAAGCTGCCATGACCGCGCGAGCCTGCCCGCGCTCAAGGGCAAGTATGATGCGATCAACATCAAGCTCGACAAGAC
>JAGRMO010000037.1:17743-19780 GCA_020441205.1 Maritimibacter sp. | reverse complement strand
GGTGTAGTCGCCGTCGATGTCGACCGACACGCCATCGGTGCGCAGCGCGACGCAGGCCTTGGCGCCCTCTTCCTCGCCCTTGGCGGCGATGAAGGCTTCCTCGGCGCCCGCTTCGGCGCAGCCGTCTTCCAGCACCTTGATGTCGAAGACTTCACGGGTGCCGTGCTTGGTGCCGGGGATGAAGGCCAGGATCGGCTGATCCGGCAGATCGGGGTTCACTTCGGCCCAGGAGGTGTAGGGGTTGGCGACGATGGCGCCATCCACCACGACTTCGGCGGCCAGCGCCTTGAACCAGTCGGCCGGCGTGAAGGCGAAGCCGGCGCCGTCGATGGTCGAGGCGAAGACGATGCCGTCATAGCCGATCCGGACTTCCTCGATCTCGTTGACACCGTTGGCCAGGCAGTTGTCGATGTCCGACTGCTTGATCCGCGACGACGAGTTGGCGATGTCGNNGGTGTTTTCGCCCACGCCTTCGCACAGCGCCTTGCGGCCGGCACCCGAGCCGCCGCCCTCGACCACCGGGGTCGGAAAGTCGAAGTTCTCGCCGAAGGCCTCGGCGACGATCTGGGCGTAGGGCAGCACGGTCGACGAGCCCTTGATCTGGATGGTGTCGCGGGCCATGGCGGCCGACGCGGACACCGCGGCGATCGCCAGAACCGAGGCGGTGAGTTTCATGGGTGACATGGCTGTCTCCTGGACTGTGTTTCGCACAGGCGCCGTCGTGGCGTCCTGAGCGGCGGTCTAGGCCCCGCCCGCAAACCTTTTATGACAGCGATGTAACAGCTTTGTAACAGACCGTGCCGGTCCACAGGATAATCGTGCTGCAGCCCCACGGCTGTTTCCGCGCTGCGGCGCAAGCCCCTCAATCGAGGGGTAAAAACACCGTAAAACAGCTCCCCTGCCCCGGCTCGCTTTCGATCCTGAGGCGGCCGCGATGGCGGTTCACGATATGCTTGACGATGGCGAGGCCGAGCCCGGTGCCGCCCATGCCGCGCGAACGGTGGGAATCGACGCGGTAGAATCGCTCGGTGAGTCGGCCGAGGTGGCGCGCGTCGATGCCCTCGCCCTCGTCGCGCACCGAGACGCGCAGCGCGGCGCCCTTCAGCACCGCCGCCGCCTCCAGCCGTTCGAGTGTCACGGTCACCCGCCCGCCCTCGTGGCCGTATTTGATCGCGTTCTCGATGAGGTTGGTGAACACCTGGGTGAGCTGGTCGCCGTCCCCCGGCGCCATCTGCGGGCCGTCGCAGCCCCTCACGTCGAGTGTGACCCGGCGGCTCTCGGCCTGCGGCGCAAGGCCGTTGGCGACGGCCCGCAACAGGCCCGCGACGTCGACCGGGTCGAGCGGCCGCACCCGCTCGACATCCTCGACCCGGGCGAGCGAGAGCAGATCGTCGACCAGACGGTTCATTCGCCGGGTCTCGCGATCCATGATTTCGAGGAACCGGTCGCGCGCCTCGGCATCGGCCCGGGCCGGGCCGCGCAGCGTCTCGATGAAGCCCGCGATGGCGGTGAGCGGCGTGCGCAGCTCGTGGCTCACGTTGGCGACGAATTCCGAGCGGCGTTCGCCCGCCTCGGTGAGATGGGTGAGGTCCTCGAAGACCACGAGCGCGCCTCCGGCCGCGTCGGCGCTGAGCGGCGAGATCGTCACCTCGTGGGTGGTGTCGCGACCGGCCTGGCTGCCGATGTACTGCCCGGTGGTGCGGCTGCGGCTGGCCAGCGCCGCCTCGATCTTGTCGAGCAGCGAGGGCTGGCGGAACGCGGTGATGTAATGGCGGCCGCGGATCTCGGCGCCGAACATCGCCGAGAGCTCCGCGTTGATCGCGCCGATCCGCCCGTCGGCCCGGACATGGGCGCAGGGCAAGGGGATCGCTTCCACGATTTCATCGAAATTCATGCCGGCCTCCGCGCGTGGCGGAGACGTAGCGCCCGCGGGGGCAGGCTGTAAAGCCCCCGGCCGCAGTGGATAGCCGCGCCGGCCGGGCACGGTGGCGAGCCGCGCCGGCAGGGCATGGTAGCGAGCCGCGCCGGTCGGGCGCG
>JAGRMO010000037.1:12908-17638 GCA_020441205.1 Maritimibacter sp. | reverse complement strand
CCCTCGATATCCTCCATCCCCTGCTCTTCGCAGACGCCCATGAGCACGGTTTCGGCGAGATCGGGCCCAAGCGCCTTGATCGCGGCGGCGAGCGCCTGTTCGGCCTCGAGCCGGCGGGTCGGCCGGCCGTTCGGCTGGGCGCCGCCGCCCGACGAGACGCGGCCGGCGACGATCTCGCCCCAGTCGCGGCTCATGCCGCCGCCGAGGCGCGCGATCTCCCAGTTCTCGCGAAACCGCATTCCGGCGGCGACCAGGTCGGGCGACAGCCAGGCGTCGCCGTCGCCGCGCTTCCGGCGGGCGAGCACGTGGAGGGGCGATTCCGCCCCGGCGCTGCGCTTGCGCACGCCCTGCGGCTTGCCGATGGGGGTGTAGGCGTCGTCGTCCTCGGCGGCGTCGGTGTCCTCGGCCTGGCCGCGGCTGCTGGCGCGGCGCGACTCGGTCTCGGCCAGGAGGCGGCGGGCCTCGGCGCGGCCCGCGGCGGTGATCGCATAGCGCGCGAGCCGGCCGGTGACATTGCCCGCGATGAACTCGCGCAGGGCCAGCGCCTCGGCCACGTCACGGCCGACGACAGCGCGGCGCAACGGCCGCCCGTCGCCGGAATTTCGCACCACCACGGCGTCTTCGACGCCATCGGCGATGACCAGGATGGTTTCGGGTTCGAGCAGGGCCCGGAGCGCGCGCATCCCGTCGCGGGCAAGCCGGGCCTCGTTGTCGTTCGAGGCAATCATTGGCAGCATTTCCCCAGTATGTGAGACCGTGTTCGGCCCCGATGCCGTCGCCTGACGCAGAATGCGCCCGAGCCGGGTGAGGGCCGCGTCGGCGAGCGGGTCGTCGCGCAGCGTCTCGGTGCGGCGGACCTGCCGCAGGATGGTCGATGGATGCAGCCCTGACCGGCGGGCGAGCGCGCGGATCGAGGTGCCGTCTTCGGTATGGGCGAGATAGGCCCGAACCGAAGGAGGCAGCCATACCGGCAACGCGGCCCCGGACCATGCCGGAGATGAGCGGGTGCGTCCCAAATCGAATCCCTTCCCGATTGCTCTCCTTTTTCCGGTCAGCCCGAAGGCTCAACCTTTTGGCGAGTCAACCGACATCAGTTGAGCCCAAATTGGTTACCGATCGGTTAATCCGGCGCGGCAGAAACAAGGCTAAGCGTCAATTCTTTACGGGAATGCGATGGGGCGCGCGCTATTCGCGCCGATCGCGCAACACCCGTCTGGGTTGTGCATGATGGAGGTCTCAGCGACAGGAGACACCATGTCCAACGCCACACTCGCCGCCCTCAGCCGCCTGCGTCGGCCCAAACTTCTGATCCGTGCTGCCCGGTTCGGGCTGGCCGACTACAACCGCGAACGCGACCTGCGCCGGCTGATGCACAGCGCCCATGCACCCGCACCGGGCGCCGCGCTTGCGCGGCTGATGGAGGAGGAGGCGCGGCTCGAGGAGATCCGCCGCGACGGTGGCGCGGGCTATTCGCCCGCGCGCCATGTCGAGGTGTTGATCGCCTTGATGGCCGAGGCGCGGCAAGTGCCGCGCAACAGCGAGGCGGCCTGAGCCGCCCTGCCCCGCCCTGCCCTGCCCGTCCGACCCGACCGGCCGCGCTCAGATGAAGGCGTCGGGCATCGAGGCCTTGCGCGCGTCGACGAAGGCCTTGAGCCGGTCGCGCAGCTCCGGGTCCATCGCCGGCGCCTGGTATTCGGCCAGCATTCGGGCGACCTTCGCCGTGGCCAGCGCCTGGGTGTCCGGGGCGCCGGATTCCTCCCAGGTCTCGAACGGGCGGTAGTCGAACACGCCCGAGCGCCAGAAAGCGGTCTTGAAATGCGCCTGGGTATGGGCGCAGCCGAGGTAATGGCCGCCGGGGCCGACTTCGCGGATCGCGTCCAGCGCCTGGGCGTCCTCGTCGATCGCAAGGCCCTGGGCCATCTTGTGCAGCGCGCCGAGCTGGTCGGCGTCGATGACGAATTTCTCGAAGCTCGACACCAGCCCGCCTTCGAGCCAGCCGCAGGCGTGCAGCATGAAGTTGACGCCGGCCTGCAGCGCGGTCTGCAGCGAGTTGGCGCTTTCGTAGCCGGCCTGGGCGTCGGGCAGTTTCGACCCGGTGAAGCCGCCACCGGAGCGATAGGGCAGCCCCATCCGCCTCGCGAGCTGGCCCGCGCCCAGGGTGATCTGGGCGGCTTCCGGGGTGCCGAAGGTGGGAGCGCCCGAGTTCATGTCGATCGAGGTGACGAAAGCGCCGAAGATGATCGGCGCGCCCTTGCGCACGAGCTGGCTGTAGGCCACGCCGGCCATCACCTCGGCCAGAACCTGGGTCAGCGTGCCGATCACGCTCACTGGCGCCATCGCGCCGCCGACGATGAAGGGCGAGACGATGCAGGCCTGACCTGCGGCCGCGTAGACCTCGAGCGCGCCCATCATCGTCGCGTCGAAGGTGAGCGGCGAGTTGATGTTGACCAGGCTCACCAGCACGCAATTCTGGTCGACGAACTCCTCGCCGAACAGGATCTTGGCCATGGCTACACTGTCGGCGGCGCGCGAGGGTTCGGTGACCGAGCCCATGAACGGCTTGTCGCTCAGCGTCATGTGGGCGAACAACATGTCGAGATGGCGCTTGTTCACCGGCACGTCGGTCGGCTCGCAGACCGTGCCGCCGGAATGGTGCAGCCATTTCGACATCTGGCCAAGCCGGACGAAATTCTCGAAATCCGCCATCGTCGCGTAGCGCCGGCCGCCGGCGGCGTCGCGCACGAAGGGCGGGCCGTAGACCGGGGCGAGCACCAGGTCGCGGCCGCCGATCTCGACGTTGTTGGCGGGGTTGCGGGCGTGCTGGGTGAAGCTCGAAGGCGCCGTTGCGCAGAGCTTGCGGGCGAGGCCGCGCGGGATATGCACGCGGTCGCCGACGATCGTCGCACCGGCGTCGCGCCAGCGGTCGAGAGCGGCGGGGTTCTCGGCGAAGGTGACGCCGATCTCTTCGAGCACGGTCTCGGCGTTGTACTCGATAATGGCCAGCGCCTCGTCGGAGAGGATCTCGTAGTCGGGCAGCTTTCGGGTCAGCCTCGGCGCGCTCACCGGCCCGCTGGCCGAGCGCTCCGCCCGCCGCGCCGCGCCGCCGCCGCTGCGTCCGCGTCTCTGTCCGCTCTGATCGCCCATCTGTTGCCCTCCGGCCCTTGGTGTCTTTCCCTGATACAGCGCGGCAGGCTGGTGTCAGGCAGGGATTGCGGCATTCTGCGCGCGAAAACGACATGGGCGGGCGCCGAGACGTCTGGGGCGGTGTTCGGCGCCTGCGGCGGGCGGGGAAAGGGGGCTGTCTGCCCCCTCGCCCTGCGGGCTCACCCCCGAGGATATTTGACGACCAAAGACGCCACTTGCCCGCCGCGTAGCCCGGACCGTCTTGCCAGTGCGCCGCGCCCGGCCTAATCAGCGGACATGACCCAGCATGACCGCCTCCTCATCATCGATTTCGGCAGCCAGGTGACCCAGCTCATCGCAAGGCGGCTGCGCGAGCTCAACGTCTATTGCGAGATCCACCCCTACCAGAAGGTCACCGACGCTTTCCTAACCGATTTCGCGCCGAAGGCGGTGATCTTCTCGGGCGGGCCCGACAGCGTGACCCGCGACGGCAGCCCGCGGCCGCCGGCCTCGGTCTATACGCTCGGCGTGCCGGTGCTCGGGATCTGCTACGGCCAGCAGGTGATGATGCAGGATCTGGGCGGCCTCGTGGAAGGCGGCAAGATTTCGGGCGGCGGCGGCACCGCCGAGTTCGGCCGCGCCTATGTCGAGCCGCAGAACGGGCCGGCGGATTTCCTGTTCGGCTGGTTTTCCGAGGGCCGCGAGCAGGTGTGGATGAGCCACGGTGACCATGTGAGCCGGCTCGCGCCCGGCTTCAAGGTCTATGGCACCTCGCCGAACGCGCCCTTCGCGATCACCGCCGATCTCGACCGCAGGTTCTTCGCGGTGCAGTTCCACCCCGAGGTGCACCACACGCCGAACGGCAAGACCTTCTACGAAAACTTCGTGAGGCTCGCGGGCTTCAAGGGCGACTGGACGATGGGGGCCTACCGCGAAGAGGCGATCGCCAAGATCCGAGCGCAAGTGGGCGACGGGCATGTGATCTGCGGGCTCTCGGGCGGGGTCGACAGTTCGGTGACGGCGGTTCTCCTGCACGAGGCGATCGGCGACCAGCTCACCTGCGTCTTCGTCGACCATGGGCTTCTGCGCCAGAACGAGGCGGCCGAGGTGGTCACGATGTTTCGCGATCACTACAATATGAAGCTGATCCACGCCGATGAATCGGCGCTGTTCCTGGGTGAACTTGAGGGCGTAAGCGACCCGGAAACAAAGCGAAAAACCATCGGGCGGCTGTTCATCGACGTGTTCCAGAAACATGCGAACGAGATCGAGGGCGCCGCGTTTCTGGCCCAGGGCACGCTCTATCCGGACGTGATCGAGAGCGTGTCGTTCTCGGGCGGCCCCTCGGTCACGATCAAATCACACCACAATGTCGGCGGGCTGCCGGAAAAGATGGGGCTGAAGCTGGTCGAGCCGCTGCGCGAGCTGTTCAAGGACGAGGTGCGCGCGCTGGGCCACGAACTGGGATTGCCGGCTTCGTTCATCGGCCGCCACCCCTTCCCTGGCCCCGGTCTTGCGATCCGCTGCCCGGGCGAGATCACAAGCGACAAGCTCGAGATCCTGCGCCAGGCGGATGCGGTCTATATCGACCAGATCCGCAAGCACGG
>JAGRMO010000037.1:1082-12853 GCA_020441205.1 Maritimibacter sp. | reverse complement strand
CGTGATGGGCGACGGGCGCACCTACGATTACGCCTGCGCGCTCCGCGCGGTCACGTCGGTCGACGGGATGACGGCGGATTACTACCCGTTCAGCCATGAGTTCCTCGGCGAGACGGCGACGCGGATCATCAACGAGGTGCCGGGGATCAACCGGGTGACCTATGACATCACCTCGAAGCCTCCGGGCACGATCGAGTGGGAATAGGCCCGGACCCGCGAACAATCCGGCGATTTGGCACGGGATTGTGCCACAGAAATTGTCTTTTTCCGGTGACACGACCGGGCTGGCCAGCCCCGAGCGCGGCGCTCTCGCCCGCTTCGGGCTTGGCAAACCACGGCCCGGCAGCCACGATGCACCGAGCTGCCCATCGGAGCCCCAGATGCCCAAGATCCGTCTCACCGGCCATATCGACGTGCCGCCCGAGCGCCGCGCAGCGGTGGCGGCGGGCCTGCCCGACCATATCCGGCTCACGCATGCCGAGTCCGGCTGCCTCAGCTTCGAAGTGACCGAAGACCCGGACGTCGACGGGCGCTGGCGGGTGGCCGAGATCTTCGCGAGCCGGGCGGATTTCGACGCGCATCAGGTCCGGACGGCGGCGAGCCCCTGGGCCGGAATCAGCGCGGGGCTCGAACGGGTCTACCGGATCGAGGAACTCGCCGGGTGAGCCCGACGCTCCGGGCCGCGCTCTGGATGATCGGCTCGGTCGTGTCGTTCTCGGCCATGGCGGTGGCGGGGCGCGAGCTGCACGGCGCGCATGATACGTTCGAGATCATGCTCTACCGCTCGCTCGTGGGCCTCGGCATCGTCGTCGCGGTGATGCTGGCCACCGGGAGGATGGGCCAGATCGCCACACAACGGTTCGGGCTGCATCTCCTGCGCAACCTCGCCCATTTCGCGGGCCAGAACCTCTGGTTCTACGCGCTGGCGCTGGTGCCGCTCGCGCAGGCCTTCGCGCTCGAGTTCACCGCGCCGCTCTGGGCGCTGCTGTTCGCGCCCCTCGTGCTGGGCGAGCCGATCACCCGGGTGCGCAGCCTCGCCGCGCTCCTGGGCTTCGTCGGCGTTCTGGTGGTCACGCGGCCGTTCTCGGCGCCGCTCACCGTAGGGGTGATCGCGGCGGCGGCGGCGGCGATCGGCTTCGGTTTCTCGGCCTTGTTCACCCGCCGGCTCACCCGTACCGAGAGCCTGACGACGATCCTGTTCTATCTCACCGCGCTGCAGGTGGCGCTCGGCCTCGTCAGTGCCGGCTACGACGGCGAGATCGCGCCGCCCACACTCGCCACCGCGCCGCTGCTCGCGCTCATCGGCATCGCCGGGCTGGTCGCGCATTATTGCCTGACCTCGGCGCTGAGGCTGGTGCCGGCCACGGTGGTGATGCCGCTCGATTTCACCCGGCTGCCGCTCATCGCGCTGATCGGTTGGGCGGTCTATGGCGAGCGGCTCGACGGGTACATCGCGCTCGGCGCGGCGCTGATCTTCGCCGCCAACACGCTGAACCTCTCGGAAGGCGCGCGGGCGCGCCGGGCGATGCGGCGGCTTCAGCAGGAAACGGGTCGCGGCGCGTGAGGCGCCGGGATAGACCGGCGCCATGATCCGCACAAAATCGCCCACGCCCGCCCAAATCACGATCCCACGCCTCGCCTGGATCATGCTGATCGCGCTCGCGCTGATCTGGGGCTCGTCCTTCCTGGTAACGACCACGCTGGTCGAGACGATGGCGCCCCTGCATGCGGTGACCCACCGGGTGGTCTGGGCGGCGGCGTTCCTCTGGGTCTACGTCCTTTTGCGTCGCTTCCCGTTGCCCCGCGATCTGCCGACGCTGGCCGCGCTCCTCGTCATGGGGGCGCTCAACAACGCGCTGCCGTTCACGCTGCAGGCCTGGGCGCAGACGACGATCGAATCGGGGCTCGCGGGCATCCTCAACGCCACCACGGCGATCCTCGGTCCGCTGGTGGCCGCCCTGGTGCTGGCCGACGAGCGGCTGACCCGGGCCAAGGCCGTGGGTGTCGCGCTCGGCTTTGCCGGGGTCGCGGTGGTGATCGGGCTCGATGCGCTGAAAGGGCTCGATCTGCGCTCGCTCGCCCAGCTCGCGATGCTGGGCTCGACGCTGTCCTACGCGGTCTCCAGCGCCTTCGCCCGCAAGCGGCTCGGGCATCTGCGCCCCGAGGTGGCCGCGCTGGGGATGGTAACGGGCTCGTCGCTGATCCTCCTGCCGCTGTCGTGGATCGAGGCTGGCCCCCTGCCCCTTGCCTTGCCCGGGCCGACGCTGGCGGCGCTCGCCTATTACGGCCTCGTCGTAACCGCGCTCGCCTATCTGCTCTATTACCGGATCATCCGCACCGCGGGCGCGGGCAACGCCACGCTGGTGACGCTGCTGATCGTGCCGGTCGCGGTGGCGCTCGGCGCGCTGGCGCGGGCCGAGAGCCTGCCGCCCAAGGATTTCGCCGGCTTCGCGCTCATCGCGCTCGGGCTCGTGGTGATCGACGGGCGGCTTCTTCGGCGCAATTGACCCAACCCCGCCCCCCGGCTACCACACCGGGGAGGCACGGGAGACGGGCATGATCTACGAAACGGCGGCAGACTGGCGGGCGGCGGAGCACAAAAGGGTGCTTCTTTTCGGCATGTCCGGGCTCGGCAAGACCTTCCTGTCCAACATGCTGCGCGACCACGGCGACTGGTTTCACTACTCGGTCGATTACCGGATCGGCACCCGTTACATGGGCGAGCATATCGTCGACAACTTCCGCGCCGAGGCGATGAAGAACGGGTTCCTGCGCGAGCTCCTGATGTCGGATTCGATCTACATCGGCTCGAACATCTCGTTCAACAACCTCACCCCGGTCTCGACCTATCTCGGCAAGCCGGGCAACCCGGCTCAGGGCGGGCTGCCGATCGCCGAATACCGGCGCCGCCAGGCGCAGTTCAAGGACGCGGAAGTCCATGCGCTGCTCGATACCGGCCATTTCATCGAACGCGCCCAGCGGCTCTACGGCTATCCGCATTTCATCTGCGATACCGGCGGATCGATCTGCGAATGGGTCGATCCCGAGGACGCGGCCGATCCGATCCTGACCGCGCTCGCCGCCGAGACGCTGATGGTCTGGATCGAAGGTTCCGAGGCGCATACCGAGGAGCTCGTGCGCCGGTTCGACCGGGCACCGAAGCCGATGGCCTATATGCCCGAGTTTCTCGACCGGGTCTGGCAGGCCTATCTTGCCGCGAAAGGCGGCGACGAGACGGCGGTCGATCCCGACGACTTCATCCGCTGGACCTACGCGCAGGCGCTGGCCCACCGCCAGCCGCGCTACGCGGCGATGGCGGCGCGCTGGGGGGTGAAGGTGCGGGCCGACGACGTCGCCAAGGTGCGCGACGTCGCGGGCTTCGTCGATCTCATCGCCCATGCGCTCGAGGCCCGCGCCGAGGGGGTTAGGCCCCGACCTTGAGCCTCCGCCCGCATCCGCCTATCTGTGCCTGATCGCTGACCCCGGAGTTTTCCATGCCGATCAAGATCCCCGCCACGCTGCCCGCCGCCGACGTCCTCAGGGACGAGGGCGTGATGGTGATGCGCGAGGACGAGGCCGAGCGTCAGGACATCCGGCCGATGCGGATCGCGCTCCTGAACCTGATGCCGAAGAAGATCGTGACCGAGACGCAGTTCGCGCGGCTCATCGGCGCTTCGCCCCTGCAGGTGGAGCTCACGCTGGTGCGGCCGACCGATCACGTCTCGAAGACCGAGAGCCAGGCCCATATCGGCGCGCATTACGTGCCGTTCCAGGAGATCAAGGACCAGAAGTTCGACGGGCTGATCATCACCGGCGCGCCGATCGAGCATCTTCCTTACGAGGAGGTGACCTACTGGGACGAGATGGTCGAGATCATGGACTGGACCCAGACCAATGTGCACACCACCTTCGGCGTCTGCTGGGGGGGGATGGCGATGCTCTACCATTTCCACGGGATCCCGAAGCGCATTCTCGACCACAAGGCCTTCGGCTGCTTTCCCCAGAAGAACCTCGCGCCGACCTCGCCCTATCTGCGCGGGTTTTCCGACAATTTCGTCATCCCGGTCAGCCGCTGGACCGAGATCGAGGAGGCCGATATCCATGCCCATCCCGATCTGGTGCCGCTGCTCGGCTCGCCCGAGACCGGCTCGGCGCTGGTGGAAGATCCCAAGCACCGGGCGCTCTACATCTTCAACCATTTCGAATACGACAGCGACACGCTGAAACAGGAATACGACCGCGACGTCGCCAAGGGCGCGCCGATCAACGTGCCGATGAACTACTATCCGAACGACGACCCGTCGAAGCCGCCGCAGAACCGCTGGCGCAGCCATGCGCATCTGCTCTACGGCAACTGGATCGCCGAGATGTATATGACCACGCCCTACGATATCGGAGAGATCGGCACGACGTCGAAGGACCGGCGGGGATAGTCAGGCCCGGCTGACGCCGGGGCCGTCGGGCGCACGGGCAGCTCGGGGGCGCTGCCCCCGTCCTGCCGGAGGCAGGACTCCCCCGGGATATTTGAAGACCAAAGAAGCCGGCGGGTTCCCGGGATGCACGGGTGGCGGCGTTCACCATTTTTCGGGACTTGCTGGATAGGATCTGGCCGCGCGGCGCCCCCGCCACTATCTGGACCCGAACCCGCCGCCAAGAAAGGCCCCGCTTTGACCGTGCTGTCCGCCTCCGCTCTCGCCCTTCTCGGCCTCACCGGCGCCACCCAGGTCTTGGCCGCCAGGCGCGAGGCGCGGGCCGCCAAGCTGACGCCGCCCACCGGGCAGGACGTCGAGGTGGCGGGGCGCCGGGTCCATGTCGAGGTGCTGGGCGCGACCGGCCCCGACCTCGTGCTGATCCACGGCTCGTCGGGCAATATCCGGGACTTCACCCACCGGCTCGCGCCCGAGCTCGCCACCCGCTACCGGGTGTTCGTCGTCGACCGGCCCGGTCTCGGCTGGTCGGACCCGTTGCCGGGGGGTGGCAGCCTCGTCGAGCAGGCGACGGCGATCCAGGCGGCGGTGGCCGCACTCGGGGCGACCCGGCCCTTGGTGCTCGGCCATTCCTACGGCGGCGCGGTGGCGCTCGCCTGGGGGGCGACGCGTCCCGGCACGCTCGCGGGCATCGTGCATCTCTCGGGCGTGGCCTATCCGTGGGATACCGGGCTCGGGGCCTATTACACATTGCTGTCGCACCCGCTGGGCCTCGCGCTGGTGATCCCGCTCATCACCGCCTTCACGCCGGGCCCGGTGATCCGGGCCGAGATCGGCAAGGTCTTCGCCCCGCAGGAGCCGCCGTCCGGCTACATCGCCCATTTCGGCCCCGACATGGCGGTGCGGCGCGGCCAGATGCGCGCCAATGCCCGCCAGCGCCGCCGGCTGCTTGCCGAGATCGCGGCGCTGTCGCCCGGCTGGGCCGGGATCGGCGTACCGATCGAGGTGGTCCACGGCGACCGGGACGAGATCGTGTCGCAGCATATCCATGCCGAGCGGCTCGCCGCCGAGCATCCCGACGCCCGGCTCACGATCCTGCCCGGCATCGGCCATGCGCCGCATCACACGGCCATGCCCGAGGTGATCGCTGCCGTCGACCGGCTTTCATTGCGCGCGATGTGAACTAGATATACATTCGGGCCAACGAATACCGGAGGCAGGCATGACGACGTTACCTTTCGACGGGGCGATCACGCGGTTCTACGAGACCGAGGCGCCCGCGCATATCCGCGCGGCGATCGACGAGGGCCGCAAGAAGGACATCCTTGCCGAGGGGTTCCCCTACGACCATTGGATGGACGAGGACGATTACGAAGACCGGCTCGAGGCGTTGCAGCTCGAACTGGTCAAGTTCCAGGCCGATGTGAAAGCCACCGGCAAGCGCGTCGTCGTCGTGTTCGAGGGCCGCGATGCCGCCGGCAAGGGCGGCGCGATCGGGCGGTTCAACCAGAACCTCAACCCCCGCATCGCCAAGGTCGTGGCGCTGTCGAAGCCGACCGACCGCGAGGCGGGCGAATGGTATTTCCAGCGCTATGTCGAGCATCTCCCGACCGCCGGCGAGATCGTCCTGTTCGACCGGAGTTGGTACAACCGCGGCGTGGTCGAAAAGGTGTTCGGCTTCTGCACCGACGACCAGCGCGCCGCCTTCTTCCGCCAGTTGCCCGGGTTCGAGGACATGCTGGCCGACGAGGGGATCCATTTCTTCAAGATCTGGCTCAACGTCTCGCGCGCCGAGCAGCTGCGCCGGTTCCTCGCCCGCGAGAAGGATCCGCTGAAACAGTGGAAGCTCTCGTCGATCGACGTCGCCGGCCTCGGAAAATGGGAGGCCTACACCCAGGCCATCGCCGAAACCTTCGCCGCCACGCACCGGCCCCAGACGCCCTGGCATGTGATCCGCGCCGACGACAAGTATCGCGCCCGCCTTGCGGCGATCGAGACCGTGCTGTCGCGGGTCGACTATGCCGGCAAGAACCCCGAGGTGGCCCGCGCGCCGGATACGAAGATCACCGGCGGGCCCGAGATCTGGCCGGCCTCCGACGATGCATAAGAAACGCGGCTATCACCACGGCAACCTGCGCCAGGCGCTGGTCGACGCCGCGGTGGCACTGATCGAGGAGAAGGGGCCGACCGGCTTCACGCTCACCGAGGCGGCGAAGGCCGCGGGCGTCACGCCGGCCGCGGTCTATCGCCATTTCGCCGGCCGCGACGACCTCATCGCCGAAGCCGCGCGGCAGGGTTTCGAAGTGTTCGCGGACCTCATGGAACACGCCTACGGCAAGGGCCAGCCCTCGCCGCTCGCCGCGCTCGAAGCCACCGGGCGGGCCTATCTCGCCTTCGCCCGGCGCTTCCCCGGGCAATATGTGGCGATGTTCGAGAGCGGCATCTCGATCAACCGCGACCCGCAGCTCGCGATGGTGGCGAACCGGGCGCTCGGCACGCTCGAGAAGGCGGCGGCCGAGGTGATGGCCGCACTGCCGGCCGACAAGCGCCCGCCCGCTCGGATGGTGTCTGCGCATATCTGGGCGCTGGCGCATGGGGTGGTCGAACTGTTCAGCCGCGGTGCGCCCGGCACCAAATCGCCGTTCCCGCCCGAGGACCTGCTCGAAAGCGGTATCGGCATCTATCTGCGCGGGCTCGGGCTGATCGCGCCCGATGGCTGAGCGCCCCGAACGTCGCCGCGTTTCGATCTACACGATCTCCAACGCGCTGTCGTTCTACCGGCTTGTCGCCGCGCCCGCGGTGGCCGGGGCCGCGCTCACCGGGCACCGCGGGCTCTTCGTCATGCTTGCGCTCGCGAGCCTCGCCACCGATGCGGTCGACGGGTTCCTTGCCCGCTGGCGCCACGAAGAAACAAGGCTCGGCGCGCGGCTCGATGCGCTGGCCGACAGTGCCACGCTGGTTGCCGGGCTCGTCGGCATCTGGGTGTTCGAGCGCGCGCCCTTCGTGCAGAACCCGTTCTGGCTCGGCCTGTTCCTCGCCACGCTGGCGCTCGCCACCGCTACCACGCTCATCCGGTTCCGCAAACTTCCCGCATTCCACCTCTACTCGTTCAAGCTGGCCGATATCGGGCTCACCGGTTTCTTCGTCGTGCTGTTCCTGTACGGGTTCGTTCCCTGGGCCTATGCCGCCGCGCTCGGTCTCGCCGCACTGGCAGCGCTGGAAATCACCGCCGTCGCGCTGGTGATCCGCGAGTTCAGGACCGATCTCAAAGGCCTGTGGTGGGTGCTCAAGTCCCGTTCGACGCCCGGCGACTGACCCGCTCTTTCTTTGGTCTCGAAATATCCCGGGGTTCGGGGGCAGAGCCCTCGATCCTCTTTCCGACGCCGTTTCGGGGCGACAGGCAGCGCCCCGATCCTTCGGCGGCGCCCCTGCGGGACGGCGGGGTGTGCCCCGCCCCTACCCCAGCAGCCGGTGCGCCATTTCCAGGCCTTCAACCAGCTTGTCGACCTCTTCCACCGTGTTGTAGAGGCCGAAGCTCGCCCGCGCCGTGGCGGTGACGCCCAGCGTCTCCATCAGCGGATGGGCGCAATGGTGGCCCGCGCGCACGGCGATGCCCTTCTGGTCGAGGATCGTCGAGATGTCATGGGCATGTCCGCCGCCCTCGATGGTCATCGAGAAGATCGCGGCCTTGCCCGGCGCGTCGCCTTGGATGTTGAGCCAGTTCAGTGCCTTGAACCGTTCGCGCGCATAGGAGACGAGCTTCGCCTCGTGGGCCGCGACATTGTCCATGCCGAGTTCCATCAGGTAGTCGAGCGCGACGCCGAAGCCGATGGCCTGGGCGATCCCCGGCGTGCCGGCCTCGAACTTGAGCGGCGGGGCGGCGTAGCTCACATGGTCGCGGGTCACCTCCTCGATCATGTCGCCGCCACCGAGGAAGGGCTGCATCTCGGCCATCCGCTCAGGGCGGATGTAGATCGCGCCCGAGCCCGAGGGGCCGTAGAGCTTGTGGCCGGTGATCGGGTAGAAATCGCAGCCGATGTCCTGAACGTCGACCGGGCCATGCACGGCGCCCTGCGAGCCGTCGACCAGCACCGGCACGCCCTTTTCGTGCGCGCCTTCGGTGATCCGCTTCACATCGACCATCGTGCCCAGCACGTTCGAGCATTGGGTGACGGCCACCAGTCTGGTCCGGGGCGTGATCGCCGCCAGCACCTTTTCCGCGTCGATGCTCCCGTCGGGCTCGATCTCGACCCAGACGAGCTTCACTCCCTGGCGTTCGCGCAGAAAATGCCAGGGCACGATATTGGCATGGTGCTCGGCGACGGTGAGCACGATCTCGTCGCCCGGCCCCATCCGGGGCGCGGCCCAGCCGTAGGCGACCATGTTGATCCCGAGCGTGGTGCCAGAGTTGAGCACGATATGCTCGGGGCCCGGCGCGTTCAGGAACCGCGCGACCGAGGCGCGCGCCGCCTCGTAGCGGTCGGTGGCCTGGTTCGACAGGTAGTGCAGGCCGCGGTGTACGTTGGCGTATTCGTTCTCGTAGAAGCGGGTGACCGCGTCGATCACGACCCGGGGTTTCTGCGCGCTGGCGCCGTTGTCGAGATAGACCAGCGGGCGGCCATGCACCTCGCGCGAGAGGATCGGAAAATCCCGGCGGATTTCGTTCACATCATACATCAGGCCCCTCCCGGCCCCGGTTCCACCGCGCCGCCGAAGCCGAGGAGCGCGAGGACGAAGGACAGCGCCACGGCAACCACCAGAAGCACCATGAGAATGCCGACGAAGACCACGCCGGCGGACGAGAACCCGTGCATCTCCGCGATGAAATGGCTCGCGAGCCAAAAGCTCATCGCGAAGCTGAGCACGGCGAGGAGCAGCGCGAGACCGGGGGCGAAGAGGGTGAGCACGACGATGATGAGCTGCAGGTTCAGGAGCACGAAGACCAGCCAGATCATCGTCAGCAGCGCCTGATCGAAGCTGCCGTGGCCGCCGGCGCGCCTACCGATGGCGTAGATCATCCAGACCGCGGCGACGGCGCCGGCGGCGAGGATCAGCCCGATGGCGATCGGATCGAGGATCGCCGTCGCCATGACCTCCTCGCCGAACATCGCCGTGAGTTCGTCGCGGTCGAGCGGGAACAGGATCGACGAGATCACCTTGAGGAAGGCGACCGACACCAGCTCGAGGGCGAGGATCGTCCAGAGCACCGGACGCGGGGCGCGGAAGGCGAAAACGTCGCGCGCGACCTTGCGCGGCTCGGGCACGGTCTGCAGCGCCATGCCGAAAAGATAGCCCCAGTCGATGTCCTTCATTTCGGCCCTCGTTCCGCGGCCCAGAGGTTGAGCGACCAATGAACGAGAAAGGCCAGGAGCGCAACCAGCCCCACCGCCCGCTCTTCGAGCCCAGGGCCGACGAAGCCGCGGGTGAGGCCCCAGAACAGCCAGAGCGGGCTCGCGACCAGCAACGCCCAGAACAGCGCGAAACGCGCGCCGTAGCCGGTGCCCCGGCCGCCGAACAGGCGGGCGGTGGCATGGGTGAGCGAACCGAAGCCGTAGGCGAGCAGCGGCATCACGAAGAGCCAGGCGAACAGCGTGGCGCCCGCGAGCATCTGGAAATCCCCGCCGGTCTCGAAGGCCTCGCACTGGCGGACCGGAAGCTGCGAGACGAAGATGAGCCCACAGGCCAGCATCAGCGTCACCAGCGCCCGGTCTTCACGCGGCGCACCGCCCAGCCGGCGGCGAAACACCGTCACCGGAGCGCGGTAGGCCCGCGCGATGTCGAGGACGACCGACATGGCCCCTACCCCCGGCGGCGTTGCAGCCAGGCGTCGAGCCGTCCGGTGATGTCGGCGGCGATGTCGGGGTCTTCGATCTCGGCAATCGCGTCGGCGAGGAAGGCGAGCACCAGGAGGTCGGTCGCCAAAACTTCCGGCACGCCCCGCGAGCGCAGGTAGAACAGGGCCTCGTCGTCGATCGCGCCCGAGGTCGAGCCGTGCGAGCAGGCGACGTCGTCGGCGTAGATCTCGAGCTCGGGCTTGGCGAGGAAGGTCGAATCCTCGTCGAGCAGCAGCGATTGCGATTTCTGGTAGCCGTCGGTCTTCTGCGCGCCGGGCTTCACCAGGATCTTGCCCTGAAAGGTGCCGACCGCGCCGTTGCGCAGCACTTTCTTGAACACCTGCCGGCTCTCGCAACCCTCGGCGTCATGGGTGACGAAGACGGTGTCGTCGTGGTGGAAGTCGCAGCGCACCGCATCGCCCATCGCGGCACCGGCGATATGGGCGACGGCATCGTCGCCGGTCAGCTCGACCACGCATTCGTTGCGGGTGAGCCGGCCGTTCACCGTGAGGGTGAAGCTCTTGAAGGTGCTTTCCCTGCCGAGACGGGCGAAGACATGGGTGATCGCCTGGCGCTGGTGGTCGCGTCCCTGGGTGCGGACATGGTGGAAGGCGGCACCGTCGCCCACCTCGACCTCGAGGCATTTGTTGAACCGCGCCGCCGCCGGGCCGTTTTCCAAGAGCGTGAGGTCGGCACCGGGTTCCAGCTTCACGACATGGTGCAGGATCGCGTCCGAGGTCTCGCTTTCGTGGCGGTAGACGAGGTTCACCGGCTTCGCGGCCTTGCCGGTCACCCGGATCACCACGCCGTCGGTCGCGAAGGCCGAGTTGAGCGCCGCGAAGGGGCGCGTCACCGGGTCCTGGCCGCGGGTTTCGAGCGCGCCATAGAGCCCCTGCGCCCAGTGGATGTCGCGCGCCGCAGCATCGGCCAGCCGTTCGATCTCGATACCCGCCATGTCCAGGGGGTCGCTTTCGCCGGGGGCGAAGACGCCGTCGACGAAGACCACCTTCAGCCGGTCGATCGCGCCGAAGACCGGCGCCTCGCCGCCATGGTCGAAGACCTGCGCTTTCGCGGGCTCCACCGCGTTCAGGCTGTCGGGCCTGGTGAAGCGCCAGTATTCGTCGCGTCGCCCGGGCAGGCCCATGGCGCGCAGCCGCGCCAGCGCGTCCTCGCGCGCGGCCTTCGCCCAGGCCCCGCCCGCGGGCAGCGCCAGCGCCGCGATCCGCGCCTCGAGCGCGTCGGTGTTCCTCGCCGCCAGTGCCATCACGCGATCTCCGCGAGAATGTCGGCATAGCCGTTGTGCTCGACTTCCAGCGCCAGTTCCGGCCCGCCGGATTTCACGATCCGCCCCGCCGCCATGATATGCACCACGTCGGGTTTGATATGGTCGAGCAGGCGCTGGTAATGGGTGATGACGAGGAAGGCGCGGCCCTCGTCGCGGAGCGCATTGACGCCTTCCGAGACCAGCTTCATCGCATCGACGTCTAGCCCTGAGTCGGTCTCGTCGAGG
>JAGRMO010000037.1:0-1030 GCA_020441205.1 Maritimibacter sp. | reverse complement strand
TTCTTCTCGCCGCCCGAGAAGCCGACGTTGACCGGGCGCTTCAGCATCTCGGCGTCGATCTTCAGCGTCTTGGCCTTGGCGCGGACCACCTTCAGGAAATCGGCCGCGCTCATCTCTTCCTGCCCGCGCGCCTTGCGCTGGGCGTTCACCGCGGTGCGCAGGAAGGTCATGTTGCCGACGCCCGGGATCTCGACCGGATATTGGAAGGCGAGGAACATCCCCGCCGCAGCGCGCTCCTCGGGCTCCATCGCCAGCAGGTCTTGGCCGTCGAGCGTGGCCCCGCCCTCGGTCACCTCGTAGCCGTCACGGCCCGAGAGCACGTAGGACAGCGTCGACTTGCCCGAGCCGTTCGGCCCCATGATCGCATGGACCGAGCCCGCCGGCACCTCGAGGTCGACCCCTTTCAGGATCTGCTTGTCCTCTTCTTCGAGCTTCACGTGGAGGTTGTTGATCTTGAGCATGGTTCTTCCTCAGCGCTTGATCCGCGGGTAGCAGGTCGGCCCGCAGATGTCGTGTTCCTGTTTGATCGGCTGGGCCGCGGAGCGCTTCCAGCCGTATGTCATGGCGGCCCCAAAGGCCGCGGCGATCAGCAGAGCGGTGGTCCAGATCGCGATCATGCGTCGCCCTCCTTTCCAGCGCTCTCAGCGGCCTTCATTTCGGCGATTTTCCGTTGTGTCTCGGCTTCCCGCTCTGCCCACCTGTCGCGAGTCTCCTGAGCGAATTTTGCCGCGAACCGGCTTTCCAGTCGCCGGTCGATCATACGGGAGAGGGCAAACACCGCCGTGGCCCCGACGACCGCCCCAATCACCGGGCTTCCGGGCAGCGAAAACGACAACCAAGCCCCGAACCCGAGCATTCCTCCGGCGATGACGCCGATGAACGAGGTCATGCCCTGGTTGTAGCTCGCGTCAAACGAGGTCCAGGAGCGCTCGCCGTCAGGCAGCGGTGGCTGGTCGAGTTCCATCACCCCACGCTGCCTTCGAGCGAGATCGCGACGAGCTGCTGGGCTTCCATGGCAAACTCCATCGGC
>JAGRMO010000036.1:3487-4855 GCA_020441205.1 Maritimibacter sp. | reverse complement strand
CGGCTGCGCCTCCTGCCACATGGCGCCCGAGGCCCAGGGCGACGACCGGCTGGTGCTGGCCGGCGGCATGGTCTTCGCCTCGCCCTTCGGCAGTTTCACCGCCCCCAACATCAGCCAGAACCCGGACGAGGGCATCGGCGCCTGGTCGGCGCTCGATCTGTGGAACGCGCTGCACAATGGCACCGGGCGCGAGGGGCAGCACCTCTACCCGGCCTTTCCCTATGCGAGCTACATCCGGATGACGCCGCAACAAGTGGTCGACCTCGACGCCTATCTCAAGACGCTGCCCGCGAGCGACACGCCGAGCCTGCCGCACGACCTCGGCTTTCCGTTCAACATCCGCGCCGCTCTCGGCGGCTGGAAACTGCTCTATCTGAAGGACGGCTGGGTCATGGCAGGCGATCTCGACCCCGAGCTCACCCGCGGCCGCGAGATCGTCGAGGCGCTGGCCCATTGCGGCGAATGCCATTCGCCCAGGACCGCGCTCGGCGGCATGAAGACCGGGGCCGCCTGGCTTTCGGGCGCGCCGAACCCGGCCGGATCGGGCAATATCCCCGACCTGACCCCGCCCGCCATGGGCTGGTCGAGCGAGGAACTGGTGGAGTATCTCACCTCCGGATTCACCCCGGAATACGACATGGTCGGGGGCCACATGGCGCATGTGGTCGAAAACCTCGCGGCCCTGCCCGAGAGTGACCGCGCCGCCGTCGCCGCCTATGTGAAGGCGTTGCCGATCGGAGGGAACTGAGCGCGCGCGCCCGCGCCTCAGGCCTGCCCGAGCCTGGCCAGCCGCGCCGCCCGCAGCCGGGCGAAATCGTCGCCCGCATGATAGGACGAGCGGGTCAGAGGCGTGGCCGAGACCATCGAGAACCCCTTGCCCCAGGCGGCCTTCTCATAGGCCTTGAACTCGTCGGGCGTAACGAAGCGGTGGACGGCGTGGTGCTTGGGCGTGGGCTGGAGATACTGGCCGATGGTGATGAAGTCGATCCCGGCCGCGCGCATGTCGTCCATCACCTGCATGACGCCCTGACGGTCTTCGCCGAGCCCCACCATGATACCCGACTTGGTGAACATCGCAGGATCGAGCTCCTTCACCCGCTGCAGGAGCCTGAGCGAATGGAAATACCGCGCACCCGGCCGCACCGAGGGGTAGAGCCCCGGCACGGTCTCGAGATTGTGGTTGAACACGTCGGGTTTCGCCGCAACCACGGTTTCGAGCGCGCCGGGCGCGGATTTGAGGAAATCCGGCGTCAGGATTTCGATCGTCGTCTCCGGCGCGCGCTTGCGGATCGCCCGGATCGTCATCGCGAAATGTTCGGCCCCGCCGTCGTCGACATCGTCGCGGTCGACGCTGGTGATGACCACATG
>JAGRMO010000036.1:0-3379 GCA_020441205.1 Maritimibacter sp. | reverse complement strand
GCAGATCTCGCCCATGATCATCATCGTCGCGTGGCCCTGGTTCCAGCACTCGCCGACGTTGGGGCAGCCCGCCTCTTCGCAGACCGTGGCGAGCCCGTGCTCGCGCATGATCCGCCGTGTCTCGGCATAGCCCTGCCCGCCCGGCGCGCGCACCCGGATCCAGTCGGGCTTTTTCGGCTGGGTCTGGTCGGGTCGGTGGGCTTTTTCCGGGTGACGGCCCTCGGGGGTCTTGAGATCGCGCATGAATGTCTCCGTTTGGCCGACATATAAGCGCTGGCTGCGGGCCTGTCACACCCAAAGCGCGGGAAGCCGGTTTGCCCGGAACGCATTGAAGGCGCTGCCTGCCACCCCGGCGGCGCGCGCAAGGCGCCGGGGACCCTGCCCCGGACCCCCGCGGCATTTGCCGCAGGAAAAAGCCGGCATACCCAGGGCCGGGAATGCTGGACCCCTGCCCGGTTCCTTGGCACAAAAGGGTCCGGGCAATGAGGAGGGCCGCGTGGCCGATATCGACATCCGCATCGAGGGCCGCGCGGGCCGGATCACGCTCACCCGCGAGCGGGCGCTGAATGCGCTGAGCTACCGGATGTGTCTTGACGTTTCGGCCGCCCTCGCGGCCTGGCGCGACGACCCGCAGGTCGCGCTCGTGGTGATCGACGCCGCGGGCGAACGCGCCTTCTGCGCCGGCGGCGACATCCAGGAGATGTACGAGACCGGCAGGCAGGGCGATTTCGGCTACGGGCAGCGGTTCTGGGCCGACGAATACCGGATGAACGACGCCATCGCCGAATACCCCAAGCCGGTGGTGAGCCTGATGCAGGGCTACACGATGGGCGGGGGCGTCGGCCTCGGCTGCCATGCGTCGATCCGGGTGGTCTGCGAAACCAGCCGCATCGCCATGCCCGAAGTGGCCATCGGGCTGGTCCCCGACGTGGGCGGCACCGGGCTGCTGGCCCGCGCGCCCGGGCATCTGGGCGAATATCTCGGCGCGACGGCGGCGCGGATGGGGCCGGACGACGCGATCTACGCGGGCTTCGCCGACCATTTCGTGCCGCGCGAATTCTGGCTCGACCTGCTGGCGGGGCTGGTGGAGCACGGCGACGCGGGGCTCGCGGCCGGCATGGCCCAGGCGCTCCCCCCAGGCCCGATGGCGGCGGCCGCCGCCGAGATCGACGCGGTCTTTTCCGCCCCGCCCGGCGCTTTCGACGCAGGGCTCGCCGCCTCGGGCAGCCCTTTCGCCGAGGGCGCCCGGGCCGCGCTCGCCGCCGCCTCGCCGCTTGCGGTGGCCTGCGGCACCGCCAACATCCGCGCCGTGCGCGCCGCGGGCGGCGGCATCCGCGAGGCACTCAAGCGCGAATACCGTTTCACCTGGCGCGCCTCGGAACGTTCGGACTTCCTCGAAGGCATTCGCGCCAAGGTGATCGACAAGGACAATGCGCCGCGCTGGAAACATCCGAGCCTCGCCGACGTGACCCCGCAAGAGGTGGCGGCGATGCTGGACGATCTCGGCGCATACGAACTGGTATTGTGAACGGACAACGGGAGGACACGCGATGCGGATCGGGTTCATAGGCCTTGGCAACATGGGCGGGCCGATGGCGGCCAACCTCGCGGCCGCGGGTCACGAGGTGCGGGGCTTCGACCTCGCCCAGCCCTGCCCCGAAGGCGTGGCGGCAGCGGCGAGCGCCGCCGGGGCGGCCGCGGGCGCCGAGGTGGTCGTCACCATGTTGCCGAGCGGGGGCGCCCTGCGGGCCGTGGCCGCCGAGGTGATCCCGGCGATGGCGCCGGGCGCCGTGCTTTGCGATTGCTCGACCGTCGATGTCGCCAGCGCCCGCGACGTGGCCACGGACGCCACTGCCGCCGGGCTCGGCGCGCTCGACGCCCCGGTCTCGGGCGGGGTCGGCGGGGCGACCGCCGGCACGCTCACCTTCATGGTCGGCGGCCGTAAGGCAGATGTCGAGCGGGTGCGGCCGTTGTTCGATATCATGGGCGCGCGCGCGGTGCATTGCGGCGCGGCCGGGGCCGGACAGGCGGCGAAGATCTGCAACAACATGATCCTCGGCGTCACCATGATCGCCACCTGCGAGGCCTTCGCGCTCGCAGGCAAGCTCGGGCTCGACCCCGCGCGCCTCTACGATGTGGTCTCGACCGCCTCGGGCCAGAGCTGGTCGACCACCAGCTATTGCCCGGTGCCGGCGGTGGGGCCCGCCTCGCCCGCCGACAACGACTACCGCCCCGGCTTCGCCGCCGAGCTGATGTTGAAGGATCTGGGGCTCGCGAAGGAGGCAGCCGAGATGGCCGGCGCCGACACCCCGGCCGGCACGCTCGCCGCCGAGCTCTACCGCCGCTTCGTCGAAGAGGAAGACGGGCGCGGCCGCGACTTCTCGGCGATGTACCCCCGCTTCGCCGCGCGCGGCAGGACCGGCGCATGAACTGGACCGCCGGGGCCCAGGAACTGGCTGCGCTCGAAGCGCCCGCGCGCGCCGTTCTCGAACGCCTCGCGCCCGTAGAGGTGCCGACGGGCGCCGTGTTGTTTCGCCCCGGCGAGACGGTGAAGGGCTATGTCGTGGTGCTCGCGGGCCATGTAGGCGTCTCGCTCCTCGGCCCCTCGGGGCGCGACATCCTGCTCTACGAGGTGGCGCCGGGGCAGAGCTGCATCCAGTCGACCCTCGGCCTTCTCGGCGGCGACGATTACTCGGCCGAGGCGGTGGCGAGCCGCGAGACACGGCTGGTGCTGATCCCGCGCCCGGTGTTCCTCGAACTGCTCGACAGCTCGCCCGCCTTCCGCAAGGTGGTCTTCGCCGCCTTCGCCGAGCGGATGCAGGCGATGATGCAATTGGTCGAGACGCTGAGCTTCATGCGGGTCGAGGCGCGGCTGGCCGCCCTGATCCTAGACCGCGCCGACGAGGATGGCAGCCTAGCCATCACCCAGGCCGAGATCGCCCGCGCCATCGGCACCGCCCGCGAAGTGGTCTCGCGCCGGCTCGACAAGCTCGCGCAATCGGGCGCGATCCGCACCGAACGCGGGCTCGTGCGCATCCGCGACCGGGCGGCGCTGGAGGCGCTGGCCGAGAGCCCGGCGATGTGAGCCGCCCGGGAGGGGGGCTCACCACCGGCGCACACACGCGGACGTGACCGTGCCCGGTGTGACTCCGTCACATGCGAAGATAGACCCTTCGTGCTAGAACGATTGTATCGGAACAACACCCAATGGAGGACGTCCCATGTTCAAGACCAATGAAGGCACCGTCGACCGCGTGCTCCGTATCGTCGTCGGCCTCGCGCTGATCGCCGGCTTTTTCCTCAACGGCGGCGGCGCCTATTCCTGGCTCTACCTGATCGGCATCGTGCCGCTCGCGACCGGCCTCATCGGCTGGTGCCC
>JAGRMO010000035.1 GCA_020441205.1 Maritimibacter sp. | reverse complement strand
CAAGAACACCCGCCCGATCCGCTGGCGGATCGGGCCAAGCACTCCCGCCCGATCCGCGCGCGGATCGAGACACGAACGCAAAGCCGGGGGATTTTGCATCCCCCGGACCCCCTGCAGAGTATTTCTGCCAAGATGAAGGGGGAACGGGGCGCTCCGACAGGGCAGGGCACGAGGCGGAACCATGGGCGCATATATCCTCAAGCGACTGATCTCGGCCGTGCCGGTGCTGTTCGGCATCACCGTGATCGTCTTCCTCATCATGGCGATGATCCCGGGCGATCCGGCGATGGCGATCCTGGGCAGCTACGCGACGCCCGAGAACGTCGAGAAGCTCAACCGCGACCTCGGCCTCGATAAGCCCCTGGTCGCGCGCTATTTCATCTGGCTCGGCAATATGCTGACGGGCGATTTCGGCCGCTCCTTCAGCCTCAACCGGCCGGTGCTCGACGAGATCGTCGAACGCTTCAACGCGACCCTGATCCTCGCCGGCGTCGCCTTCGTGCTCTGCACCCTCTTGGGCATCCTTGCCGGCGTGGTCTCGGCCGCGCGCCAGTACGGCTTCGCCGACAAGGCGATCACCTTCGCCGTGCTGATCGGCATCTCGGTGCCCTCGTTCTTCCTCGGCATGATGATGATCCTCACCTTCGCGGTGAACCTGCGGCTGCTCCCGGTCTCGGGCATGTACGCGATCTACGGCGGCGGCGATCTGCCCGATCTCGCCCGCCACCTCGTCATGCCGGCCCTGGCCCTCGCGGTGGTGGCGACCGGCGTGATCGCACGGCTGAGCCGCTCGGCCATGCTCGAGGTGCTGAGGCAGGACTACATCCGCACCGCGCGCGCCAAGGGCGTCGACGAGCGCCGCGTCATCATGGGGCATGCGCTGCGGGCGGCCATGGTCTCGATCATCCCCGTCCTCGGCATCCAGGCGGGCTTCGTGCTCTCTGGCTCGGTCTATATCGAGATCGTGTTCCAGTGGCCCGGCGTCGGCCGGATGCTGGTCGACGCGATCCTGAAGCGCGACATCCTCTTGGTGCAGGGCGGCGTGGTCTTCGTCGCCGCCGCTTACGTTTTCTTCAACATCGCCGTCGACGTCGCGCAATCGCTGCTCGACCCGCGGATCAAGACCTGAGGCGCATCCGATGACCGGCTTCCTCAAGCTCGTGTTCCGCAACCGCCTCGCCGCGCTGGGCGCGGTGGTGCTGGCCGCGATCCTGATCCTCGCGCTCGTCACGCCGCTCCTGCCGCTCGCCGATCCCGATATCCCGGCCACCGCCGACCGGTTCAAGCCGCCCTTTTCCGAGGGCCACCTCCTGGGCACCGACCACCTGGGCCGCGATCTGCTCGCCCGCCTTCTCTGGGGCACGCGCCTCAGCCTCGCCGTCGGCATCGCCGCCGCCCTCATCGCCGGCACCATCGGTTCCGCCATCGGCATCGTCGCGGGCTATTTCGGCGGGCGCGTCGACAACCTCATCATGCGCGGCGTCGACATGCTGATGGCCTTTCCCTACATCCTGCTGGCGCTCGCCATCGTCGCCGCTCTCGGCCCCGGGCTGATGAACGCGCTCATCGCGGTCGCCGCCGTCAACATCCCGTTCTTCGCCCGCAACATCCGCGGCGTCACCGTCGGGCTCGCGGGCCGCGAGTTCATCGACGCCGCCCGCCTCGCCGGGATGGGGCATACAAGGATCATCCTCACCGAGCTCCTGCCCAACGTCGCCTCGACCATCGTCATCGCGATGTCGACCACGGTGGGCTGGATGATCCTCGAAACCGCCGGCCTCTCGTTCCTGGGCCTCGGCTCGCAGCCGCCGGTGGCCGATCTCGGCTCGATGCTCGGCGAGGCGCGCGCCGCCCTGATCACCGATCCGCATACCTCGGTCGTGCCCGGGATCATGATCTTTCTCATCGTCATGTCGATCAACCTGCTCGGCGACGGCGTGCGCGACGCACTCGATCCGCGGCTGCGCTCGGGTGCGCTCACGCGGCCCCGCGCGGTGACGCTGGTCGACCGCAAGGGCCATATCCCCGCCGACGACCAGAACGGGCTTCTCGACATCCAGGCGCTCGAAACCCAGTTCCATGTGAACAGGCGCATCTTCCGCGCGGTGGGCGGCGTCTCGCTTCATGTGAAGCCGGGCGAGGCGCTGGGGATCATCGGCGAATCGGGCTCCGGCAAATCGGTCACCGCGCTGAGCGTCATGGGCCTCGTCGCCTCGCCGCCCGGCGTCATCACCGGCGGCGCGGTGCGCTATGCGGGTGAAGACCTGCTCGCGGCCGACTACCGCAGCCTGCGCAGGAAGCGCGGCGAGAACGTCGCCTATATCTTCCAGGATCCGCTCTCGACCCTGCACCCGCTCTACCGGGTGGGCGACCAGCTCATCGAGGCGATCCAGGCCCACCACAGGGTGACGACGGGCGAGGCCCATGCCCGCGCCGTCGAGCTCCTGAAGGCCGTGCGCATCCCCAATGCCGAGAGCCGGATCAGGAACTACCCGCACGAGATGTCGGGCGGCATGCGCCAGCGCGTCGGCATCGCCATGGCGCTGGCGAACGATCCCGACGTCATCATCGCCGACGAGCCGACCACCGCGCTCGACGTCACCGTGCAGGCGCAGATCCTCGCGCTGCTCGACGAGCTCAGGCGCGAGCGCGGTCTCGCCATCGTCTTCATCACCCATGATTTCGGCGTCGTCGCCCAGCTCTGCGACCGGGTGGCGGTGATGTATGCCGGCCGCATCGTCGAGGAGGGGCCGACCGCCACCATCCTCGACGCCCCGGCCCATCCCTACACCCGCCGGCTCATGGCCTGCGTGCCGGAGCTTGGCCAGGGCAAGCGCGAACTCGCCGCGATCCCCGGCCTGCCGCCGGTGGTCTCCGACCTGCCGCCGGGGTGTGCCTTCGCGCCGCGCTGCGACAAGGCGACCGACGCCTGTCGCGCCGGCGAGGTCGCCCTCGAAGCCTGCCGTGCCGGCGTGAACGCGCCTTACGGCAGCGCCACCCACAAGGTCCGCTGTCTCCACCGCGAAGCGACGCCCGCCCGAGAGGAGGCCACGACATGACCGCGCTCAAGGTCGAGAACCTGTCGAAGACCTTCCCGGTCGGCGGCGGCCTGTTCCGCGCGGCCGGCGCGGTGCGCGCCGTGCGGCCGATGTCGTTTGCGGTCGAGACCGGCGAGACCCTGGGCATCGTCGGCGAATCGGGCTGTGGCAAGTCGACCCTCGCGCGGATGCTGGTCGGGCTGATCCAGCCCACCACCGGTCGGATCGAGATCGAGGGCAAGCCGCTCGACAACGCCGACCCGGCCGCCTTCGGCAAGCTCATCCAGTACATCTTCCAGGACCCGGTGAGCAGCCTCAACCCGCGCAAGTCGATCCGCCAGATCATGGAAGCGCCGCTGAAGCGGCTGCATGGGCTCGACCGTGCCCAGCGCACCGCCCGCATCGGCGAGATTTTCGCCTCCGTGAACCTGCGCGAAGAGTTTCTAGACCGCTACCCGCACGAGTTCTCGGGCGGCCAGGCCCAGCGCATCGGCATCGCCCGAGGCCTCGCCGCCGCCCCCCGGATCATGATCCTCGACGAGCCGGTCTCGGCCCTCGACGTGTCGGTCCAGGCCCAGGTGCTGAACCTGCTCGCAGACCTGCGCCGCCGGTTCACCCTGACCTATCTGTTCATCTCCCACGATCTCGCCGTGGTCGAGGCGGTCAGCGACCGGATCATGGTGCTCTACTTCGGCGCCGTGGTCGAGATCGGCCGCGCCGAAGAGGTTTTCAAAACGCCCCGCCACCCCTATACCAAGTTGCTGGCCGACAGCGCGCCGGTGGTCGGCCGCCCGCTCGCGCCGCCCGAACAGCGGGACAGCGAATTGCCCGATCCGCTGAACCCGCCGCCGGGCTGCAGCTTCGCCGGCCGCTGCCCGCGCGCGACCGAGCGCTGCCGTACCGCGGAGCCCGAACTGAGACCCTTGGGAGACGACCAACTTGCCGCCTGCCACCACCCGCTCGAAGGATGAAGAGGCGCCCGTCCGCCTGAGCCGCCCCGCGCGCGTCGCCGAGGAAATCAAGGACTGGATCGTCCAGGAACATTTCTCTGCCGGCGACAGGCTGCCCTCCGAGCCCGAGCTGATCGAGCGCTTCTCGATGGCCAAGGGCACCATCCGCGAGGCGATGCGCATCCTCGAGGCCCAGGGGCTGGTCAAGAGCCGCACCGGCCCGGGCGGCGGCACCTTCGTCCACGAGGTCTCGAAGGAACGCGCCCGGGCGCTCCTCGGCAATTACTTCTACTTCAAGGATCTCACGATCCGCGACATCTACGGCCTGCGCCGGGTGCTCGAGCCCGAACTTGCCGCTTCCCTCGCAGGCCGGCTCCCGGACGAGGTTCTGGGCCAGCTCGAAGCCATCGTCGCCGAATACCGCGAGCCCGCCCGCACCGTCGAGGAAGAGCGCGCCCAGCACGTCGCGTCGCTCAGGTTCCACGCGCTCCTCGCCGAACAGGCCGACAACGCGCTCCTGGGGTTTCTCATCGACTTCATGGTCAACATGCTCTCCGACCTCACCGTCTACCGCAAACTCTACGAGCCGCCGAACGAAGAGCTCTGGCGCCGCGGCGCGGCCTATCATTTCGAGCTGATCGACGCGCTGCGGATGGGCGACGCCGACAGCGCCCGGCTGATCATGCGCGACCACATGGAGACGGCGCAGAAGCTGATGGAGGCGCAGGAAGCCGAGATGCAGCGCCGCTTCATCACCGAGTGATCCCGGGGCCGCGCGCGGACCGAAGGTGAGCCTCCGCATACCGCGCCGAACCTGCTAAACCCGCAGCGGCGAAACGGCATGTGAGTCTGGGGGCAGCGATTTGGCCGGTAGGTTCAGTGAAAAACCGGGAAGCGCGCCGCCGGCCCCGCGCCGCCCCGCCGCCGGAGCGGAGCCATGACGGCGACCTTCGATGTCCGCGCCGACGGCCGCAGGATCCGCTGCGTCCTCACCACCGCCAAACCGCTGGCCGGTCCGGTGCTCTGCTTCTCGCTCATGGCGCCCGCCAAGGTCGTCTCCGGCGGCAAGCTCCTCGACAGCCTCGGCGGCCATGTCCAGATCGCGCTGCCCGATCTCAGGCCCGGCAAGCCCCACATCGTCACTGTCGAGCACCGCAACCGGATCTTCGCCCCCGCCAACCGCGCCTGGCTGCCGCTCGGCCCCTACATCCGCCACCGGCACGGCATTCTCGAGCTGCCGCCCGCCGAACCCGGCCCGCGCACCGGCACCGCCCCCACGCCCGCCGCCGCCGGCCCCGACGCGCTCATGCTCTGCCCGCCCCCCACCGCGTCGACCCTCTCCGGCGGCACGGTCGACGCGAGCCGCGGCTTTGCCTGCACCCACGAGGCCTTCGCCACCGTGGCCACCATCGCGGTCCACGCCCGCACCCACGACGCGCCGTTTCTCTCCCCCCAGGGCCTCCCCGTGACGATCGGCACCGACAAGGCCCTGCCGCCCGAAGGCTACTTCCTCGTCCTCGCCCCCGAGGGCATCCGCCTCACCGCCGCCGACCGCGCCGGGCTGTTCTACGGCGCGATCACGCTCCGCCATCTGCAGATCACCCACGGCGCCCGCATTCCCGCGGCCCGCATCGCCGACGCCCCGCGCTTTCCCTGGCGCGGCCAGCACCTCGATTGCGCCCGCAACTTCCACTCGGTCGATACCATCCTCGCGCTGCTCGACCTCATGGCGCTCCTGAAGCTCAACCGCTTCCACTGGCATTTCGCCGACGACGAAGCCTTCCGGCTCGAAGTCGATTGTTGCCCCGAGCTCTGGCAGAAGACCGCCTTTCGCGGCGAGGGCGAGCTGTTTCCGGGCTTTCGCGGTGGCGGCGCGCGGGCCGGCGGCAGCTATTCGAAGGCCGATGTCGTCCGCATCCTCGCCCGCGCGGCCGAACGCAACATCGAGGTGATGCCCGAGATCGAGATGCCGGCCCATGCCTTCGCGCTCACCCGGGTGATCCCCGAGCTGCGCGACCCGAAGGACACGAGCCCCGATGGCTCGTCGCAGGGCTACCGCGGCAACACCGTCAACCCGGGCTCCGACCGCACCTGGCAGCTCCTGCCCGCGCTCGCCGACGAGGTCGCGGCGCTGTTTCCCTTCCGCCACCTGCATCTGGGCTGCGACGAGCTGTCGGAAAGCGCCTGGCAGCGCTCGCCGCTGGTCTCGCGGCTGAAAAAGCGCCACGGCCTCGGCGGCAACCACGACGTGCAGGGCTGGATGATGGCGCGGATGGCGGCGCATCTGGCCCGCTCCGGCGTGCGCGCGGCCGCCTGGGAAGAAGCCGCGCGGGGCCGCAACGGCGGCATCGGCCATGGCGCGATCCTGTTTTCATGGTCGGGGCAGGGGCCCGGCGTCGCCGCCGCCCGGCGCGGCTACGACGTGGTCATGTGCCCGGCCGAACACGCCTATTTCGACATGGCCCACACCGGCGCGCGCGACGATTGGGGGGCGATCTGGGCCGGCGCGACCGGGCTTGACGATACCGTGGGATGGAACCCGGTGCCCGAGGGCGCCGAGGATGTCGCCGGCCGCATCCTCGGCGTGCAGGGCAATTTCTGGAGCGAGTTCACCACCCAGGCCCACCAGCTCTGGCCGATGCTGATGCCCCGGATGATGGGCACGGCCTCGATGGCCTGGAGCCAGCAGGGCGCGATCGACGCGGGCCACCTCCGGGTCCTCGCCGACGGCTACCGCGCCAGCATGGCAGGCGCCTGGGCCTGGAACTACGCGGTCTGACGGCGGGTCAGCCTGGCCGCGCCCCGCGCGACGCTAGTCGAGCGTGCATCCGCTGGCCGCGAGCCGGTCGAACATCGCCCGGCCCGCGGCGGGATCGGCCGCCAACGTGCCCCGGGTGGCGATCTCGACCGCGTAGCCACGCCGTCGCGCCGCCAGCGCGGTCTTGGCCACGCAATAGGCCGCGTCCAGCCCGACGATCCTGAGCCGCCCCACGTCGAGGCTGTCGAGCAACCGGTCGAGCGCGCCCGTCTCGAACGCATCCTGCACCCGTTTGACGAGCACGTGGTCGGGCAGGCCCGCGAAGGCGGGTGCGAGCTCGGTGCCCGCTGTCCCGGCCACGGCCCGTCCTCCCATGGTCAACCGGGCGAGTACCCGGGTCGACGGGATCGACCATTCCTGCCGCACCGCGATCACCGGCCATCCCGCCGCCTTCGCGGCCGCGATCTCGGCGCGGATCGCCGTCTCGGCTTCCAGCCGCGCGGCCGGCGCATAGGGGCCGTCGTCCCAGAATACCGTTTGCAGATCGACCAGCACCAGCGCCGTATTTTGGCGCGGGCCGATCGGGCGCCCCTGGCTCACCGCGCCAATGCGTCGGATCCCGTTCGCCAGCCACAGGAGCGCCGCGAGCGCGACGAGGGCGAGACCGGCCGCGATCATGCCGGGCGCTCCCGTCCGAGCGGGCGTAGCGCCTCGGTCAACCGCTGCACCACGTCGAGCGCGGTCGCCACTTCGGCGTCGTCGAAACTCTGGGCAAGGTCGCCAACCAGTTTCCGTTCCGCCGCCAGAACCGCTGCGATCGTCTCGCGGCCCGTCGCCGTGAGGCCGATCAGCGGCGAGGCCCGGTGCCGCGGATTGGCCCGCCTGACCGTGAGTTCGCTCGCGAGCGTTTCGTTCACCATGGTCTGGACGTATTGGCGGTTGATCTCGAGCCGATGGGCGATCTCGGGGACGGTGGCATCGCCGAAATCGTGCAGGATCTCGAGGACGGCACGGGTTCGGACCGTAAGCCCGGTTCCCGCGAGGCCCCGGTCCACGGCCGCCTCCGCCGCCTGCATGAGCGGGCGCGACAACCAGATGAGGCGATAGAGAAGGTCTTTTGTCATGATGACAACATGATTGTCATAGTGACATGTAACTTGTCAATATGAGTCGTGTAGCCTGTTCGCGCCGCCGGCCGAACTGCCCCCAAACGCAATCCGGCCCGGGCGCAAGGGGAGGAGCGCCCGGGCGGGCAACAGGCCCCGGCGCGCCATGCGTGCGGGGGCGGGACAGACCGGGGCCGGCGCCTGGGATCGAGCGCCGGCCCGTCGCCATACTGGCCGAGGGACAGCGGCCGGGGCTTCGGTCTTCGAGACATAGATGGGTGCCCGGCGACCGCGTGACAGGGGGAAAACCCTTCACGCCTGCGTGCGGCACGACGCCGTGACCGGGCGCGACCCGGACGTGACGGAGCGGGAGGCTGGTGTTCGCGGCGGGGCCGGTCGCCCGCGCCGCCTCTCACGGCGTCCGCCTTGGTCCCTGTGGATCCAAACCGGCGATGCCGCCGCGATCGCCATGTCGCACCCGCACCGCGCACGGGCACTCCCGGCGTCTGTAGGAACCGGTCGCGCCCTCCGTGTCCGCGCCGCGCCCGCCTAGGTCTCGAACGAATAATCCGGCAGCGAGTCGAGCGCTTCACGCAGGGCCGCGCCCCAGCGTTCCGAAATCTCGTGGTAATAGGGATCGTCGGCCGCGATCCGCCGCCTGGGCCCGAGCACCAGCGCGTCGCGCTCGATGATCTGCAGGTCGAACGGCAGCCCGACCGAGAGATTGGCCTTCAGCGTGCTGTCGAAGCTGACCATGAGCAGCTTCACCGCATCCTCGAAGCTCATCGCCCGGTCGAAGCCGCGCACCAGGATCGGCCGGCCGTATTTGGTCTCGCCGATCTGGAACCACGGCGTGTCCTCGCCCGCCTCGATGAAATTGCCCTCCGGGTAGATCATGAACATCCTCGGCGGCGCGTCCGCGATCTGCCCGCCCACCAGGAGCGTCGCGTTGAACGTGCTGTCGGCGCGCTGCCCGGCCTGGGCCTGGCGTCCGATCACGTCGCGCAGCGTTTCCGACACCTGGCGGGCGACCTGGAACATCGACGGTGCCCCGAGAATGGTCGGGTCGCGCTCCTCGGGCGCCTTGGTCCGCTCGTCGAGCAGCGAGACGACGGCCTGGGTGGTGGCGAGGTTGCCCGCGCTCAAAAGCGTGATGACGCGCTCGCCCGGCACCTCCCAGCTGGTCATCTTGCGGAAGGTCGAGATGTTGTCGACGCCGGCGTTGGTCCGCGTGTCCGACATGAACACCAGCCCCCGGTCCAGCCTGAGCCCCACGCAATAGGTCATTTCCAGATACTCCGCCCGCCCGGGGCTATTGCTGCGCCACTTCGATGGCGACCGAGAGCGCTTCGCCCGCGCCGCCCATCCGCGTCCCTGTTACCGGCGCAGCCTCGCCGTAGTCCAGCCCCGTTGCGACGCGCACGTAGCGCGCATCGGGCGAGATCCCGTTCGAAGCGTCGAAACCCACCCAGCCGAGGCTGTCGAGATGCGCTTCCGCCCAGGCATGCATCGCCTCCTGCTCCACCCGGTCGTCGAGCAGCAGGTAGCCCGAGACATAGCGCGCGGGAAATCCCATCTCGCGCGCGGCCGACAGGAACACATGGGTGTGGTCCTGGCACACCCCGCGCCCCGCCTCCAGCGCTTCCTCCGCGCTCCAGCCGGCCTCGGACGCGCCGACCTCGTAGGCCACCCGCTCGCCCACCACGGCCATCAGCCGGTGCAGCCGGTCGAGCCCGTCCTCGCCCCCCACCTCGCGCGCCAGCGCCCGGATGCCGGCGCCCGCCTTGGTCCGCTCGGTCTGGCGCTCGTAGAGCCAGAGCGGCGACGGCCCGATATGCCGCCCGACCACCCCGCTGGTATCCTCGAGCGTGAGCTCGCCCTCGGAGGTCACCACCAGTTCCTTCGCGTCGCGCTCGAACGAGATCAGCTCGACCGTGTTGTTGTGATGGTCCTCGAACCCGAGCTCGCGCCGCCCGCCCTCGACCGTGGTCTTCCACCGCCGCACATGCTGCTGATGGGTCGATTTCGGCGTCTTGCGCAGCTGCTGCAGCCCGTAGCTCACCGGGTCGTCGAAGGCGTAGCGCGTGGTATGGCGGATCGTCAGGCGCAAGGGCCGCTCCTATTCATAGAACCGGTAGTCGGTCTGGATCTGCCGGGCCAGCTCGTCGAACAGTTCGAGCAGCTTCTGGATGAACTCGTGCAGACCGTAATCGAAGATCGCCTCGATGTCGTAGGACAGATAGTCCTTCTCGATATGGTCGGCCATCCCGAACGAGGGCGGCCGGTGCCCGTAATTGCCGGCGAGATAGCCCATGTTCACCCGGATCTTGCGGGCGCAGAACGCGAGCGAGCGCGGCATCCGCTTGTCGAGGATCAGAAACTGCGCGATGTCGCGCGGCCCCGCGGTCGAGCCGTATTCCATCCGGAACCCCCGCCGCGCCGAGACCGAGCGCAGGATCGTCTCCCACTGCACGTTGTCGACTTCCGAGCCCACCGACATCGCCGAGGGCAACAGCACGTAATACTTCACGTCGAGGATGCGCGCGGTGTTGTCGGCGCGTTCCAGATAGGTGCCGATCGAGGTGAAATCGTAGATGTCGTTGCGCAAGACCGTGCCATGGGTCGCGCCCCGCACCAGCGCGGTGCGCTGGCGGATCGCGTTCAGCGTCTGCGGCAGATCGCGCTCGCTCACCTTGCGCGCCAGCAGCTCCTGCGCCTGCATGTAGGTGCCGTTCACCGCCTCCCACACCTCGTTGGTGATCGCCGTGCGCACCATCCGCGCGTTCTGCCGGGCGGCGGCGAAGCACGACAGCACCGACGAGGGGTTGGCCTTCGCCCTGAGCATCCAGTCGACGGCTTCGTCCTTGGTGACGGTCTCGTTCTGGGCGTCGTAGCCCACCGCCACCCCCGCCGTTTCCAGGACCGAGCGCCACTCGATCTCGGTGGTGCCGAGCGTGGTCAGTGCGATCCTCTGGCCGGTCTCGATCAGCCGGGCCATGTTCTCGGCCCGCTCGAGGTAGCGGTGCATCCAGAACAGCCCGTTGGCGGTCTTGCCCAGCATCCCCTAGTCCTCCAGCACCCAGGTGTCCTTGGTGCCGCCGCCCTGCGACGAGTTCACCACCAGCGAGCCCTTCTTGAGCGCGACGCGGGTGAGCCCGCCGGGCGTGATCCGGATGCCGCCCGGGCTTACCAGCACGAAGGGGCGCAGATCGACATGTCGGGGCGCGAGCCCGGTGCGGGTGAAGATCGGCACCGTCGACAGGCTCAGCGTCGGCTGGGCGATGTAATTGCCCGGCCGCGCCTTCAGCTTGCGGCGGAAATCCTTCAGTTCCTTCTTGCTGGCGGTCGGACCGATCAGCATCCCATAACCGCCCGAGCCGTGCACCTCCTTGACCACCAGCTCGTCGAGATGGTCGAGCACATAGGTCAGTGCCTCGGGCTCCGAGCAGCGCCACGTCGGCACGTTTTCCAGAAGCGGCCGCTCGCCGGTGTAGAACTCGACGATCTCCGGCATGTAGCTGTAGATCGCCTTGTCGTCGGCGATCCCGGTGCCCGGCGCATTGGCGATGGTGATCCGCCCGGCGCGATAGACATCCATGATCCCCGGCACGCCCAGCGCGCTCTCGGGGTTGAAGTTGAGCGGATCGAGAAAATCGTCGTCGACCCGCCGGTAGAGCACGTCGATCGGCCTGTAGCCTTTCGTCGTGCGCATCGCCACCCGGCCTTCGACGACCCTGAGGTCGTGGCCCTCGACCAGCTCCACCCCCATCTGGTCGGCGAGGAAAGCGTGCTCGAAATAGGCCGAGTTGTAGATCCCCGGCGTCAGCACCGCGACGGTCGGCTTCTCCGACGAGGCCGCCGGCGCCGAGGCGGCGAGCGAGCGCAGGAGGTCGCGCGGATAATACTGCACCGGCCGCACCCGGTTCTGGCTGAACAGCTCGGGGAACATCTGCAACATCGTCTCGCGGTTCTCGAGCATGTAGCTCACCCCGCTGGGCGTGCGCGCATTGTCTTCGAGCACGTAGAATTCGCCCGGTCCGGTGCGCACGAGGTCGATGCCGACGATATGGGTATAGACCCCGCCCGGCGGGCTCACTCCGATCATCTGCGGCAGGAACGCGTCGTTGCGCGCGATCATCTCTTTCGGGATCCGGCCCGCGCGGATGATCTCCTGCCGATGGTAGATATCGTGCAAGAACGCATTGATCGCGCGCACCCGCTGCTCGATCCCGCGGCTGAGCTTCTGCCATTCGTGGCCCGAGATGATCCGCGGGATGATGTCGAACGGGATCAGCCGTTCCTCGGCCGCGGCCTGGCCGTAGACGTTGAAAGTGATGCCGGTGAGGCGGAACAGCTCTTCCGCCTCGCGCTGCTTGGCGCGCAGACGTTTCGGGTCCTCGCCCTCGAGCCAGCCGTTGAAATGCGCGTAGGGGCTTCGCAGTGCCCCGTCGCGTCCCCACATCTCGTCGAACATATCGCGTTCCATGCCTCGATGATTGACAGATACGCGTAGGCCCGCAATGGCAATCGCGCGAAATCCGGCCGCCGCGGGGCTCGCCTCAGGGCATGTGCACAAAAAACGAGCATCGGAGCCGGGCGCACGCCGCTTATTGACGAACGAGACGGATGAGCGCGGCGGGCGAAGCGGCCCTTGCCGGCACTTCACGGGGTGATCCGGCCGGATGATGCAGTTTTTTCAACCGGTTCGCGGCCGCGCTTGATTTGGGGGCCGGCCGGACGTCGCGTTGCCGCGCGCAACTTCGCCCGGCCGGTCTGCCATTGCGGGCCGGCCCGGCTCTGGAGCGGGGCGGCATCGGGGGCAGGGCGCGGCGCCTGCCGTGCGCCTTTGGACGACGGCCCGGGTGCGTACCGGGGACCGGCCCGCCGCCGCCTTCGTTTCACGAACAACAAAATAACCGGGAATGTTCGAATAGTATAACTCCCGAGTCCCCTGCGTGCACGATTCGCCAAAAAATCAATAAAAAAATCATTTCTGCTTTACAGCCCCCGGCGAATACCCCACCGTCGCTTTCAGGGATCCGGCGCGGAAGACGCTGGACCCTCAAGAGGCATCGGATCCAAGTGTCTGCTCCACATGGGTTCGGGAACGAGCAGAAAGGACAGCCCCAAATGGCTTCGACCGAGCACTATCTCGTATCCGAAGACCTGCACCCGATCGACATTGTCGAGACCTTGGCCGAGACCCATGCCTGGGACTTCGACCGGGTGGCAGACGACCAGATTGCAATGGCCGTGGAAGGCCAGTGGCGCACGTATTCCATCACCCTGGCCTGGAGCCCCGTCGACGAGACGCTCCGGCTGATCTGCACTTTCGAGATGGAGCCGCCGGAAGCCCGGCTGCCCCAGCTCTACGAAACGCTGAACCGTACCAACGACATGGTCTGGACCGGCGCCTTCACCTACTGGCACGACCAGCGGTTGATGGTGTTCCGTTACGGCCTGGTGCTGTCGGGCGGCCAGATGGCCGGCCCCGAGCAGATCAACCACCTGATCGGCGCGGCGGTGGCCAACGCCGAACGTTTCTACCCGGCCTTCCAGCTCGCCTGCTGGGGCGACACCGGGGCCGAGGCCTCGCTGGACATCGCCATGGCGCAGGCCTACGGACGCGCCTGACGGGACGCCCCGGCGCGCTTCCCGACCATCAGGGGGGAGGCGTCCGGCCATGGATCTTGCGCATCTGAACGACCGCGGGCTGCTGCTCGTCGGCTGCGGCAAGATGGGCGGCGCGCTGCTCGAAGGCTGGCTGAAGGCGGGACTGCCCGCTTCTCAGGTCGCGGTGCGCGATCCCGGCCCGCCGCCGGAAATTCTTTCGCTGCTCTCCGCGAACAAGATTCCGCTCAACCAAAACCCTTCCGGCGAAGTGGCCGCGCTCATCCTCGCGGTGAAGCCGCAGGTCGCGCCGGAGGTGCTGCCCGCGCTTTCGCAATTCGCGGGCGCGGATACGGCTGTGATCTCGATCATGGCGGGGCGCACGATTTCGTTTCTTGAACAATCTTTTGCTGACTCGGCGGTGGTTCGCACGATCCCGAATACGCCGGCTGCGATCGGCCGGGGCATTACGGTCGCGGTGCCGAATGCGCGCGCGGACGAGAAAGCGCGTGCGCTGACCGATGCGCTTCTTCGCTCGACCGGTCCGGTCGAATGGATCGATGACGAAAATCTCATGGATGCCGCGACCGCCGTTTCCGGCTCCGGCCCGGCTTATGTGTTTCTGCTCGCCGAGACGTTGGCGCATGCGGGCGAGAAGGCGGGACTATCGAAAGAGCTTGCCGCGAAACTGGCGCGTGAGACCGTCGCGGGTGCGGGCGAACTCCTTTACCGTTCCGAGCTTCCGGCGTCGAAGCTCCGCGAGAACGTCACTTCGCCGAACGGCACCACGGCCGCGGC
>JAGRMO010000206.1 GCA_020441205.1 Maritimibacter sp. | reverse complement strand
GGCTGGGAAGCCGATGACCGCGACCGAAGAAGAACCCCCCGTGCGTGGCGCGGGGGGTTTTTGCGTTGCCTCCCCTTCTTTGGTCTTCAAATATCCCGGGGGGTGCGGGGGGCTGGCCCCCCGCCTTGGGATGCCCCCCTGCGGGGCGACGGGGGCGGCGCCCCCGCCTCGGTCGGATTGTCCCCGGCAATCCGAAACCCCTAGCCGTGGTCTTGGAAATAACCGTGGATCGTCTCGGCCAGCGCCTCCGAGATCCCGGGCACCGCCTTCAGATCGTCGAGCGAGGCGCGCGCCACCGCCTTGGCCGAGCCGAAATGGCCGAGCAGCGCGCGTTTCCTCGTGGCGCCGACGCCCGGCACCTCGTCGAGCGGCGTCGCGCCGATCGCCTTCGCCCGTTTCGCCCGGTGGGTGCCGATGGCGAAGCGGTGNNCGGTGGGCCTCGTCGCGCAGCCGCTGGACGAAGTAGAGCACCGGGTCGTCGCGTTTGAGCGCGAAGGGGCGCGCGCCCATGCGGTGAAACTCCTCCTTGCCGGCGTCGCGGTCGATGCCCTTGGCGACGCCCACCATGGCGATGTCCTCGACGCCGAGATCCTCCATGATCCCGTTCACCGCCGAGACCTGGCCGGCGCCGCCGTCGATCAAGAGGAGATCGGGCCAGGTTCCGCCCGTCCGGTCGGGGTCTTCCTTCAGGAGCCGCTTGAACCGCCGGGTCAGCACCTCCTTCATCATCCCGAAATCGTCGCCGGGCGTCAGCTCCTCGCCCCGGATGTTGAACTTGCGGTACTGGCTCTTGAGGTAGCCCTCGGGTCCGGCGACGATCATCGCGCCGACCGCATGCGCGCCCTGGATGTGGGAGTTGTCGTAGACCTCGATCCGGGCCGGCGGCTCGTCGAGCCCGAAGGCCTCGGCGAGCCCGTCCAGCAGCCTCGCTTGCGTCGCGGTCTCGGCCATCTTGCGGCCCAGAGCCTCGCGCGCGTTGCGCTGGGCGGACGAGACCAGCTCGGCTTTCTCGCCCCTGAGCGGCACGGCGAGCTCGACCTTGCGGCCAGCCTTCTCGGAGAGCGCCTCGGCCATCAGCTCGGGGTCCTCGATCGGGTGGCTCAGCAGCAGGAGGCGCGGCGGCTCCTTCTGGTCGTAGAACTGGCCGATGAAGGCCTGCAGCACTTCCGCCTCGCCGGCGCCGGCACCGGTGCGGGGGTAGAAGGCGCGGTTGCCCCAGTTCTGGTTGGCGCGGATGAAGAAGACCTGCACGCAGGCCTGGCCGCCCTCCATCCAGAGCGCGATCACGTCGGCCTCGGCCACGCCCTTCGGGTTGATCCCCTGGGTCGACTGAACCTGGGTCAGCGCGCGGATGCGGTCGCGCAGCGCCGCGGCGCGTTCGAATTCCATCGCTTCCGAGGCCGCCTGCATCTCGGCGGCGAGCTGTTCCTGCACCCCCGTCGTCTTGCCCGAGAGAAACCGCGTCGCGTCGGCCACCAGGCCGGCATAGTCCGCCTCGGCGATCTTGCCCACGCAGGGCCCCGCGCAGCGCTTGATCTGGTAGAGCAGGCAGGGCCGGGTGCGGCTCTCGAACATCGCGTCCGAGCAATTGCGCAGGAGAAACACCTTCTGCAGCTGGTTCAGCGTGCGGTTCACCGCATCCGCGCTGGCGAAGGGGCCGAAATACTGGCCCTTGTCCTTCTTCGCGCCCCGGTGCTTGCGGATCTGCGGATAGGCGTGGTCGGTCACCAGGATGTTGGGGAACGACTTGTCGTCGCGCAGGAGCACGTTGAAATAGGGCTTGAGCTGCTTGATGAGGTTCTGCTCGAGCAGCAGCGCCTCGGTTTCCGACTTCGTGGTCAGAAACATCATCTCGGCGGTCTGCGAGATCATCCGCGCGATCCGGGCCGAATGGCCCGAGGGTTTGGCATAGTTCGAGACGCGCTTTTTCAGGTTCTTGGCCTTGCCGACGTAGAGCACCCGGCCCTTGTCGTCGAGCATCCGGTAGACGCCGGGCGAGCCGTCGAGGCGGCGCACCTCGTCGGCGATCAGCGCATGGCCCCGGGGCCTCCGGGCGGCATCCGGAACGGGGCCCGTGTCGGCGTCGGGCGTGGTGTCGGGGGCGGGGGTCTCGTCCATCCTCATGGACTACCGATTCCCTGGGCGCGCTGCAATCTTGGCCGGGCAAGGGCAAGGGCAAAGAACTGCACAGAATCTGTGGATAAGTCCGTGGAAAGAGCTGCGCGACCCGAGAAAAAGCGTTGAATCCCGCCCGGTTCGTCGGTGTGCCCAAAAATTGGGCGCTTCTCCAAGTCGTTGAAAAGTCATATGAAAATTATGACGCTTCGGTAAAACCCTGAAAAGCCACGCAGAAATAGGTACGATTAAGGCAAGACAATCCTCGGGTGTACAAGTTGTCGCGGGTCGCCCTCGTCCCGGGTTATTCCAGGCCGAGAATGTCGGGCGTCTGCCAACCCAGATGCTGGCCGCCGTCGACCGCGATCATCTGGCCGGTGACGGCCTTGGCGTCGATCAGATAGCCGAGCGCCTGGGTGATGTCGTCGGGGTCGGCGCCGCGTTTCAGCACGGTGCCGGCGCGCTGGCGGGCGAAGTGGTCCTCGCTCTGGCGGCTGCCCTTCAGCGTCGGGCCGGGGCCGATGGCGTTGACCCTGACGGCGGGTGCGAGCGCCTGGGCGGCGGTACGGGTGAAGGCCCAGAGCCCCATCTTGGCGATGGTGTAGGTCATGAACTCGGGCGTCGGTTTCCAGACCCGCTGGTCGAGCATGTTGACGACGAGAGACGCGGCCAGCGGCTCGCCGTCGTCGGCCTGCGCCGGGGCCTGGGCGGCGAAGGCCTGAGTGAGGAAGAAGGGCGCGCGCAGGTTCGAGCCGATGTGCCGGTCCCAGCCCTCGGGGGTGGCGGTGTCGAGCCGGTCGTATTCGAAGATCGAGGCGTTGTTGACGAGCAGGGTCAGCGGTCCGCCCAGCGTTTCGGCGGCGCGGCCGACGAGCGCGTCGGTCGCCGCGAGGTCGAGCAGATCGGCCTGCAGCGCGGCGGCGCGGATGCCTTCGGCCCGGCAGGCGGCCACCGTCTCCTCGGCGCCGGCCTCGGAGCCTGCGTAATGCACCGCCACGTCCCAGCCGCGCCTTGCGAGATAGAGCGCCATGGCCTGGCCGAGCCGTCCGCCTGCGCCCGTCACCAATGCCCGTCCCGCCGCGATCATCTCAATGCTCCAGCAACATCACGACATAGATGACATAGAGGCCGACGAAGGCAATGCCCCAGCGCCGGCCGAGCCGCCAGCCGCCGAAGACGGCGGGAGCGATCAGCAGGGCGGCGACGAACATCACCCAGAGATTGACGCGCAGCATCTCGGGATCGACCGGGATCGGCCCGACGAAGGCGGCGACGCCGATGATCGCGAGCAGGTTGAACATGTTCGACCCGATCACGTTGCCCAGCGCCACGTCGGCCTGGCGGCGGATCGCGGCCATCACCGTGGTGGCGAGCTCGGGCAGCGAGGTGCCGACGGCAACGAGGGTGAGGCCGATCACGGTGTCGGGGATGCCGTAGGTGCGGGCGATGCCGGTCGCCGCGTCGATCAGGATATGCGCGCCCAGCGGCAGGCCGGCGAGGCCGATCACGACGAAGAGGATGACCTTCCACCAGGGCATTTCCGGGTCGGCGCCCTCGATCTCGCCTTCTTCCTCGGCTTCCGCCTCGGCCTCGGCTTCGGCATCCAGCGCGGCCGGGTCGAGGCTCTCGCAGCGCGCGGCGAGCTCGGCGGCGCGGGCGAGCTTGAGTTCGCGGCGATGGCCGAGGGCTTCGCGCGAGGCCGAGACCAGCATCAGCGCGAGGCCGGCGAGCAGGACGATGCCTTGCGGCCAGGCGAAGCGGCCGGTGGTCGCGAGCGCCATGAACAGCACGGTGGCGGCCATCATCGCGATGTAGTTGCGCCGGGTGTCGGTGCCGGCGGTGGCGAGCCCGGTCATCAGCGCGGGGATGCCGAGGACGAGCAGGATGTTGGCGATGTTGGATCCCACGACATTGCCGAGCGCGAGGCCGGGCACGTCGTCGAGCACCGCCTGGATCGAGATCAGCAGTTCCGGCGCCGAGGTGCCGAAAGCGACGATGGTGAGCGAGACGATGAGCGCCGGGACACCGAGACGGAGCGAGAGGTTGACGGCGCCGCGCACCAGGCTGTCGCCGGCGATGAGCAGGATCGCGAGCCCGAGGGAAGCGAAGACGAAATCCAAGGGTTCAGCCCTTGTGGCCGCAGGCGCAGGGGCCCGAGCCGATGCGGTAGCGGCCGCATTTGGGGCATTTGAGCGAGCTCAGCCGCTTCTGGCCGGGGAAGCGCAGCCGGCCGAACAGGGCGAGCACCATCATGAAGACGAGGAAGAGGGAGATGACCTTCAGCAACATCTCACAGCCCGTAGCGCGCCCAGAGGCTGCGCTCCTCGATCGCGGCGAAGGCATCGCCGGCGACGGCGGCGCCGAAGCGGCGCAGGAGCGAGCGGCGCGGGCCGTAGACGATGAAGCGGGTCTTGTCGCCGAAGCGCTGTTTCATCACCGGCACGAGATGGCCGATGCCGTCGACAAGGCCCAGCGTCTCGGCGTGACCGCCGGTCCAGAACGCGCCGGTGAACAGGGCGGGGTCGTCGGCCAGCCGTTCGCCCCGGGCGCGCTTCACGTGGTCGATGAAGGCTTCGTGGATCTCGCCGCCGATCGCCTTGATCCGGGCCACGTCCTCGGGGTTTTCCGGGCGGAACGGGTCGAGCTGCGACTTGTTCTCGCCGCTCGTGTAGACCCGCCGCTCGATGCCGTGGCGGGCGATGAACTCATGGGCGCCGAAGCCCGCCATGATGACGCCAATGGAGCCCACGATGGAGGTGCGGTCGGCATAGATCTGGTCGGCGGCGCAGGCGAGCCAATAGCCGCCCGAGGCGGCGACGTCCTCGACGAAGGCGACGACGGGCACCTGCTTTTCGTCGGCCAGCCGGCGGATGCGGGCGGCGATCAGCGACGACTGCACCGGCGAGCCGCCGGGCGAGTTGATGCTGAGCGCGACGGCGGCGGGTTTGCCGCGCCGGAAGGCGCGCTCGATCAGCCCGGCGAAGGCGGCGTCGTTGATCCGTCCGCGCGATCCGCTGGCGATGGCGCCGTGCAGCCGGATCACGGCCACCCGCGGCGCATGGTTGAGAAACGGGACGAAGCGCATCATGGGGTGCCATGTAGAGGCCGGGCGCGGCGACCACAAGGCGGGCCGCCAAATCGCCCGGGCCCGTTGTTTTTGGGCCTCAGGTCCTCAACCGCCAGCCGGTGCGGAAGATCAGCCAGATGCCCGCGAGGCAGAGCGCCGCGAAGAGGCCGATGGCGGCGAGCGAGGCGGCGACCGGCACGTCGGCGAGGCCGAAGAACGACCAGCGGAAGCCCGAGACGAGGTAGACCACCGGGTTGAACATCGTCACCGTCTGCCAGAAAGGGGGCAGCATGGTGATCGAGTAGAANNGTAGAACGAGCCGCCGAGGAAGACGAGCGGCGTTATGATGAGCAGCGGCACGAGCTGGAGCTGTTCGAAGCTCTTCGCCCAGATGCCGATGATGAAGCCGAGCATCGCGAAGCTGAAGCAGGTGAGCACGAGAAAGCCGAGCATCCAGACCGGATGGGCGATCTCGATGTCGACGAAGAAGGTCGAGGTGGCGAGGATGATGAGCCCGATCATCAAGGCCTTGGTGGCGGCCGCTCCAACATAGCCGATGACGATCTCGATCACCGTGACCGGGGCCGACAGGAGCTCGTAGATCGTGCCGATGAACTTCGGGAAGTAGATGCCGAACGAGGCGTTGGCCACCGATTGCTGCAGCACGGTCAGCATGATGAGGCCGGGGACGATGAAGGCGCCGTAGCTCACCCCCTCGACGGTCTCGATGCGCGAGCCGATGGCGGCGCCGAAGACGACGAAATAGAGCGAGGTCGAGAGCACCGGCGAGACGATCGATTGCCAGATCGTGCGAAAGGTGCGCGACATTTCGAAGATGTAGATCGCGCGGATCGCCTGCAGGTTCATGCCGCATCCTCCTTCACGAGGCCGACGAAGATATCCTCGAGGCTCGATTGTCTTGTCTGCAGATCGGCGAGGTGCAGGCCGGCCTCGCGCAGTTCGGCGAGCAGATCGGTGATGCCGGTCTGCTCGGCGGCGGTGTCATAGGTGTAAACGAGCTGCCGGCCGTCGTCGGCCAGCGTCACGCCGCGCGCGGCGAGCGCGGAGGGCAGTTCGGCGACCGGTTCGCCGAGGTCGATGGTCAGCGTCTTCTGCCCCATCCGCCGCATCAGCGTCTCGCGCTTCTCGACCAGCAGAAGCTCGCCCTTGTTGATGACGCCCACCCGGTCGGCCATGGCCTCGGCCTCCTCGATGTAATGGGTGGTGAGGATGATGGTGACGCCGAGCGCCTTCAGACCGCGCATCACCTCCCACATCTCGCGCCTGAGCGCCACGTCGACGCCGGCGGTGGGCTCGTCGAGAAACAGGATGCGCGGCTCGTGGGCCAGGGCCTTGGCGATCATCACCCGCCGCTTCATCCCGCCCGAGAGCGCGATGATCTTGGCGTCGCGCTTCTCCCACAGCGCGAGGTCCTTGAGGATGCGGTCGATCAGCGCGTCGTCGGGGCGCTTGCCGAACAGGCCCCGGGTAAAGCGCACGGTGTTGACGACGCTTTCGAAGCCCTCGACATGCAACTCCTGCGGCACGAGGCCGATCAGCCCGCGCGCGGCGCGGAAGTCGCGCACCACGTCATGGCCGCCCACGGTGATCGTGCCCGCCGTGATCGTCGAGATGCCGCAGATCATCGAGATGAGGGTGGTCTTGCCGGCGCCGTTGGGGCCGAGCAGGGCCAGAACCTCGCCTTCCTCGATGGCGAGGTCGATGCCCTTCAGCGCCTCGAAGCCGCCGTCGTAGGTCTTGCGCAGGTTTTCGATGGATACGATGGCTGCCACGGTGGTTCCTTTCCGGTGTCCGCCAGACATATGCCCCGCGGGCAACTGCGGCAAGGCGCCGCAGGGCGGTCGCCGCGCGCGGTCCGCGGCGATTGCCTGGCCGGGCCGAAGCTGGCAGTCTCGCCCGGCGGCAGGGAAGGACCGGTGCCATGTTCGAATTCGCGCTCAAGACGTTCACCTGGGAGGCGATCTCGGCGCTGTCCGGCATCGCCATCGCGGTGATCGGGTTCATGATCGGGCGCGGCCTTCGTAGGCGCGAGCTCCGGGCGCAGAAATACGCGCTGATCGGCGAATACCGGCGCGAGATCATGGCGTTTTCCAAGGAATTCTTCGAGCAGGTGGCCGAGGCGCTGGCGTTGCGCGATAACGATCCGCGCGAGCCGAAGACGGCGCGGCGGCTGGCCGAGATCAGCGCGAGGCTGTCGGGGCTCGCCGATACCGGACGGTTCCTGTTCCCGAACGATCTCAGCCGGGCGCAGGCGGGCGATGCCGAGGACGGCCCGGCCTTCGCGGGGCGCCGGCGGCCACCGCTCAACGCGATCCTGGCCGCGCATCTGGCGGTGGAGGCGCTCCGGCGCGACGGCGACAAGGTGGGCGAGTTCCTTTCGCTGTCGATGGTGCAGTTGCGCAAGACCGGCCAGCCGCTCAAGGGCCCGGTGCGGGCGGAAGACCCGTTCTACCTGCTGATCCAGTCCCGGCGCTGTTATCTCAACGCGGTGGTGCCCGACACTTTCCCGCGCGTCTGGATGTCGATGTTCACCACGTTGTTGGGGCCGGTCGAGCGGGCAGAGGAGGCCGCGCGCGGCTGACGGCGGTTTCCCCACCGCGCAGCCCCTGCGCTTCGGGGGATCTGAGACACCGAATGGCGCGCCCCAAACCAGCCTCGACGGAACTCGATTTGCGCGTCACATTTCTGTCGGAAGGACCTCGGGCCTATCGGCGATTTCCTCGCGCACATCGCGTGCCGGGGTCCCGCCCCGCGCTCTTTTTGGGTCAGAGCGCCTTTCGTGCCTTCAGGGCGGCGGTGATCGTGCCATCGTCGAGGTAATCGAGTTCGCCGCCGATCGGCACGCCCTGGGCGAGCGAAGTCACGGTGCAGCGGCCTTCGAGTTCCTCGGCGATGTAATGCGCGGTGGTCTGGCCGTCGACGGTGGCGTTGAGCGCGAGGATCACCTCCTCGATCTTCTCGTCGGCGACCCGGGCGACGAGCTTCGGGATCCGCAGATCGTCGGGCCCGACCGCGTCGAGCGCCGAGAGCGTGCCGCCCAGCACGTGATAGCGGCCCTTGAAGACGTTCGCACGTTCCATCGCCCAGAGGTCGGCCACGTCCTCGACCACGCAGAGCACGCCGATGGCGCGTTTCTCGCTGGTGCAGATCTCGCAGCGCTCGGTGGTGGTGACGTTGCCGCAGGTGATGCATTCGCGGGCCGAGACGGCAACGGCATGCATCGCGTCGGCCAGCGGGTGAAGGAGGATGCCGCGCTTGCGGATGAGGTAGAGCACCGCGCGTCGGGCCGAGCGGGGACCGAGCCCGGGCAGCTTGGCCATGAGCTCGATCAGGTCTTCGATTTCGCGCGGGGCTGTGGTCATCTCATGGTCCATTGCATCGGAAACACCGCGCGGTATGTCCACCAGAAGGCGCGCGGGTCGGTCTCGGCGGCGAGGGACGCGGGGGTCAGCCGGCCGAGCGCGATACTCGCGCGGAAATGGTCCCAGGTCGAGAGGGCGGCGGCGAGGACGCCCCAGGCCGCCAGCGCAGCGAGCCCGCCCAGGATCGCGGAGCCGGCGCCGTCGAGCCGCGAGGCCGTCCAGCCGAGCCCGGCGGCGAGGGCGGCGAACAGGGCGAGTTGGGTGAGGCAGACGCGCCGGCTGGTCGCGATCACCCGGGCCAGGGTCTCGGGCGTTAGCGGCCGGGCTTCGGCCTCGGCCCGCCGGTAGGACAGCAGCCCGGCCATCAGCCCCCGAACGGGTTCGCCATTCCGGCCGGCAGGCCGAGCCCTTCGGTCACCTTGGCCATTTCCTGCTGCATGCGTGCGGCGGCCTTGGCCTGGGCGTCCTTGNNTCCTTGATCGCGGCGAGGATCAGGTCTTCGACCACTTCCTTCTCGTTCGGATCGAAGATCGACGGGTCGATGTCGAGGCCGACGAGATCGCCCTTGGCGGTCGCGGTGGCCTTGACCAGCCCGGTGCCGGCCTCGCCGGTCACGGTGATCCGGTCGAGCGCGGCCTGCGCCTCTTCCATCCTGCCTTGCATCTCCTGTGCGGCCTTCACCATCTTGGCCATGTCGCCAAGGCCGCCCAATCCTTTCAGCATGTCGCTCTCCTTACTCACGGGTTGTCGGGAACATAGGGCTGCGGCCCGGGGGCGGCAAGCGGCGGGGGCGCGTGTCTGGGGCCGGCAGAGGTTCGCCCGGGTGGTTCGCGCGCGTGATCTTGTTAGCGCTATCTTACATGGAATCAATGGTTTGGTCCCGTGTCCGAGTTCGCCCACCCGGTCAGCCGTCCTCGAACGGGTCCCAATCCTCGTCTTCTTCGACCGTCGGCAGGGCCTCGGCCTCGGCTTCGGCGGCGATCTCTTCAGGGGTCCGGATCGCGGTGATGCGGGCGTTCGGGAAGGCGGCGATCACGGCCTGAACCGTGGGATGGGCCAGCGCCTCGGCCTCGAGCGCGAGGCGGGCCGCGTCGCGGATCTCGGCCACGGTCGCGGTCTCGGCACCCTGGACGAGGGTCACGCCCCAGCGCACTCCGGTCCAGCCCTGAAGCTGCTGGGCGAGGCGCGGGGCGAGGTCGCGGGGCGCGCTCTCGGTCGGGGTGAACTCGATCTTGCCGGGCTCGTAACGGGCGAGCCTGAGGCCGGTCTCGACGTCGATCAGGAGCTTCACGTCGCGATTGCGGCGGATCAGCTCGACGACGTCCTCGAACCGGGCGAAGCGGGCGAGCGCGCTGTCACTGGCGACGGCGAGCGCGGTGACACCGCCGTTGCCGGTGGGCGCCGTGGGGGCACGGGAGACGCGCGCCTCGGGGCCGGGGCCGCCAGGCGCAGGGGCGCCGCCACCGCTGGTGGGCGGCGTGGGCGCGGGCGGCGGCGGGGCGTCCTGCAGCCGGCGCAGCAGGTCTTCGGGGGCCGGCAGGTCGGCCACATGGGTGAGCCGGATCACCGCCATCTCGGCCGCCATCATCGCGTTCGGCGCCTGGCCCACCTCTTCGAGCGCTTTGAGCAGCATCTGCCACATCCGCGCCAGCACCCGGGTCGGCAGCGCCGCCGCCATCGCCTGGCCGCGGGTGCGCTCGTCGGGGCCGACGGTCGGGTCTTCGGCCGCTTCGGGCGTGATCTTGATGACGCTCACCCAATGGGTGACCTCGGCGAGATCGCGCAGCACCGCCATCGGGTCGGCGCCGTCGGCATACTGGCGGCCGAGCTCGTCGAGCGCGCCGGCGGCATCGCCTTTCATCACCAGGTCGAACAGATCGAGCACCCGGCCGCGGTCGGCGAGGCCGAGCATGGCGCGGACCTGCTCGGCGGTGGTCTCGCCGGCGCCGTGGCTGATCGCCTGGTCGAGCAGCGATTGGGCGTCGCGGGCCGAGCCTTCGGCGGCGCGGGTGATGAGGGCGAGCGCGTCCTCAGCGATCTCGGCGCCTTCCGCGTCGGCGATCCGGCGCAGCATCGCCATCATCTCCTCGGGCTCGATCCGACGCAGATCGAAGCGCTGGCAGCGGCTCAGCACGGTCACCGGCACCTTGCGGATCTC
>JAGRMO010000205.1:5035-11335 GCA_020441205.1 Maritimibacter sp. | reverse complement strand
CGTGCCGGTATGGCAGAACGAACAAGTCAGCGTGCAGCCCACCTGCGAACTCACGCAGAGCGTGCCCCGGTCTTCCTCGGGGATATAGACGATCTCGACCTCGTGGCCGCCGGCGATCCGCACCAGGTATTTGCGCGTGCCGTCGTCCGAAACCTGCTTGGTCACCAGCTCCGGCACCCGGATCTCGAACTTTTCGTCCAGCAGCGCCCGGTACTCCTTCGCGAGATTGGTCATCGCGTCGAATTCACGCACGCCCTTCTGGTAGATCCATTGCCAGATCTGCCCCACCCGCATCTTCGCCTGCTTTTCCGGCGTGCCCGCCGCGATCAGCGCCGCGCGCAATTCCTCGCGGGTGAGCCCCACGAGATTGACCTTGCCGGTCGCGGCCGCCGTATCCCTGCGCGGAAAGGTCACGACATCCTGGGTGATCGGGGCGGTGGGGTCGGTCATGCTGAAATCCTCGGGTCTGGCGCCGATATAAGGCTTTGCCGCCCCTTTGCAAAAGCAAACGCCCCGGTTGATCCCGGGGCGCGCATGGAAATGTGACGAAACGCTCGGTCCGGCCAGGGCCTACTGGCAGCGCGCAGCGGCGTCTTCGACCGCGGCGGTGAAGCCGATCAGCGAGAACGTGTCCTCGGTCTTGGTGCCGCGCGACGATTCCGCCGTGAGCACCGCGTCCGCGCCCTTCTTCATCGCCGCGATGATCTTGGCGTCGTCTTCGGAGGTATGCGCCCAGGCCCATTCGCCATCGGTGAACATCTGGAAGGTCTCGCCGCCCACCGCCACCGAAACCGTGCTCTCGGGCCGGAACGGATAGCCGCCGGTGAAGGCGACCTCGCCCGCCCCGCCGGTGCCCGGGCGGTTGACCACGAACAACAGGATATCGCCGCGGGTCACCGATACCGTCTGGCCGTCGCGGGTGTTGACCGTCTTGGTCGGCTCCGAGACGCTCCAGCATTCCTTCGGGTTCTCTTCGACGAACACCGACCATTGTTCTTCGACAACGACCTGGTTCGAGCTTTCCTGAGCCTGGGCCATGCTGGCCGCGAATCCGAGCCCCACGAGGCCCACCATGCGCGCGACTTGTGCGATCATCCCCTGCTGCCTCCAGCTGTTCCTGCTCATGGCCCTTGCGCCGCCCCCGGTGTCGGGGTCTTCTTCGGGCTGGGCCGCCATTGCGATCTGGCCGGACCATAACGTAATCCCGCCGGGATTTGAAAGCCCCGTCGGCAGAAAACCGCGCGTGCGCCGGGAGAGCGAGGCCAGCAAGTGTCCGAACCCGCAGCCCTTGTCGAAATCTGGCGCGGAAATCGCGTGGAATCCCTTCATTCGGGTCACATAGCCCTCTGGGGCCAAGAGGGTCTCGAAGCGGGCTGGGGCGATCCCGGGGCGGTGATCTACCCGCGCTCGACCGCCAAGATCATCCAGGCGCTGCCGCTGGTCGAGACCGGGCTCGCCGATCAAGCCGGGCTCGGCCCCGAACACCTGGCGCTCGCCTGCGCCTCGCATACCGGGGCCGCGATCCATACCGACCGGGTCGACGCCTGGCTCGCGCGCCAGGGCTTCACCGACGACGATCTGCGCTGTGGCCCGCAGATGCCCGACGACAAGCCGGCCGCGAAGGCGCTGCTCTGTTCGGGCGGCCATCCCCGCCAGGCGCATAACAACTGCTCGGGCAAACACACCGGTTTCCTGATGCTCGCCCGCGCGCTGGGCGGCGGGCCGGAGTACAACGAGATCGACCATCCGGTGCAAAAGGCCGTGCGCGCCGCCTGGGAGGACGTGACCGGCGAACCGGTCCACGGCTGGGCGATCGACGGCTGTTCCGCCCCCAACTTCGCCACCTCGCTGCAGGCGCTCGCACGCGCCATGGCCTTCGTCGCCGCCGCCAGGGCAGAGAGCCCCGATCCCCGCACCCGCGCCGCCGCCCGCCTGCGCCTGGCGATGCAGGCCCATCCCGAGCTGGTCGCCGGCGAGGGCACCACCTGCACCGGGTTGATGCGGGCGATGGACGGCAGGGCGGTGGTGAAATCGGGCGCCGAAGCGGTCTATGTCGCCATCCTCCCCGACCAGCGCCGCGGCATCGCGCTCAAGATCACCGACGGTGCCGACCGCGCGGCCGAAACCGCGATGGCCACCCTCCTGGTCCGTCTCGGCGCGCTCGACCCTGACCATCCCCAGGCCAAAGCGCTGATCGACGGCCCGATCCGCAACCGCCGCGGCCTCGTCACGGGCGCCATCCGCCCAGCCACGGCCCTCAGAGCCTGAGCCTGCCCGGCACACCCGGGTTTCTCGGAATCTCAAAAGCAGGAGAAAGATCTCACCCCGGCGTGGGGCCGTCCACCGGTTCGCCCGCACCCGCGTCGTCGCTGCTCTCCAATCCCTCCGGCGCGCCGACGATGACGAAGCGCAGCGCCTCGGGCCGGTAGAGCTCGGCCGCCACGCGGTTGATCTGCTCGAGCGTCACCGCCTCGACCTGGGCGTTGCGCGTGGTCACGTAATCCGGCGTCCGGTCGTCCATCTGCATCCCCACGAGGATCTGCGCGATCGGCTCGTTGCCGTCGAACCTGAGCGGATAGGCGCCGGTGAGATAGGTCTTCGCCGCCGCGAGCTCTTCCGCCGTCACCCCTTCGGCCGCGATCTTCGCCCATTCGGCGCGCACCACCTCCACCGTCTCCGCCATCCGCGGATTGACGGTCGAGACCGCGCCGATGATCGACTCCGCATGGTCCGAATCGATCAGATAGGTGCTGATCCCGTAGGTGAGCCCCCGGGTCTCGCGCACTTCCTGGTTCAGCCGGCTGTTGAAATAGCCCGCCCCGCCGAGGATCGTGTTGAGCAGATAGGCCGCGAAGAAATCCGGGCTCTCGATCCCGATCCCCGGCTGACCGAACCGCGCCACCGATTGCGGGCTGGGGAAGGGCACCACGGTGATCCCGCCGCTGGCCCCGAAGGCGACGTCCACCGGCATCTCCGCCCCGGTCTCGGGCAGATCGCCCAACAGGCTGTCCATCAGCGTGCCCAGCTCCGCCGCAGTGATGTCGCCCACCGCCGAAACATAGACCCGGTCGCGCGCGATCGCGCCCTGGAAGGCGGCGACCAGATCGTCGCGGGTCAGCGCCGCCACGCTTTCGGGCGTGCCGCCGTCATAACTGCCGTAAGGGTGATCACCATAGGCCAGCGCATCGAAGGTCTCGCCCACGATATCCTGCGGATCGGTCGCGCGCGATTTGAGATTGGCCAGCACCTGGCCCCGCACCCGCTCGATCGCATCGGCGTCAAACCGCGGCTCGACCAGCGCCGACCGCATCAGCGCGACCACCTCGTCGCGGTTCTCGGTGAGCATCCGGGCAGAAACCGTGAGCCCGTCGCCGCCGGCATCGAACTGGATCCGCGCCGCCAGCGCCTCGCGCGCCGTGGCGAAGCCCTGCGCGTCGAGCTCGCCCGCGCCCTCTTCCAGCAGCCCGGTCATCAGGTTGACCGCCCCGCGCTTGTCCGGCGCATCCAGCGAAGTGCCGCCGCGAAACCGGACTTCCAGCGCGACGAAGGGGATCGAATGCTCCTCCACCAGCCAGGCCTTGAGCCCGCCCGGCGAGGTCAGCGTCTGGATCTCGATCTCCGCCCGTGCCGGAAAGGCCGCGAAGATCGTCAGGATTAGAGCCGCATAAAGGCGTTTCATCACGATCCTTCCCCGTCTTCCGGCTCGAGCCAGCCGGTCACCGAGCCCGGCGCCTGCAGCACATCCTGCGCCACCCGCATCACGTCTTCCGGCGTCACCGCCTGCAGCGCCTCGGGCCAGGCCTTCACGTCAGCGATGGTCAACCCCGAGGTCAGCGCCTCGCCGTAGCGGTTGCCGATGTCGCCCACGTCGTCGAGCGCATAGATCTCGCGCGCCCGGATCTGCATCTTGATCCGCTCGAACGCCTGCTGGTCCGGCCCCTCGGCCATGAACTTCGCCAAAGTCTCGTCCAGCGCGGTTTCCGCCTCGGCAAGGCTCACCCCCTCGGCCGGCACCACGACGAACGAGAACGTGGTCTCGTCCAGCGAGGTGGCCGAATAGCTCGCGCCCGCGTAAATCGCCGTGTTGGTGTCGAATTGCAGCGCCCGCGACAGCACCGACGTGGTGCTCGACCCGCCGAGCAGCTCCGACAGGAACACCAGCGCGGCCGCATCCGCCTGGTCGCCCGCGCGCCGCTGCGGCGCGAGGTAGCTGCGCACCATCGAGGGCTGCGAAACCCGCTCGTCCTTCATCACCAGCCGCTGTTCGGCCACCGCCGGCGGCTCCTGCGGCCGCATCCGGGGCGCGAGCCCCGCGCTCGGTTCGAGCGGGCCGTAATATTCTTCCGCCAGCTGCTTCACCGCGTCGGGCGTGACGTCGCCGGCGACCACGAGGATGGCGTTGTTGGGCGCGTAGAACCGTTCGTAAAACGCCAGCGCATCCTCGCGGCTCAGCCCCTCCATCTCGGATTTCCATCCTATGATCGGAATCCCGTTGGGGCTGTTGCGGTAGAGCGCGGCGCTCATCGCCTCCGAGAACAGCGCCCGCGGCTCGCTGTCGGTCCGCGTCGCCCGCTCCTCGAGGATCACGTCGCGCTCGGTGGTCACGTCGTCGAGCACGAGGTCGCGCATCCGGTCGGCCTCCATCTCCATCATCAGCCCCAGCCGGTCGGCGGCGACGCGCTGGTAATAGGCGGTGTAATCCTGCGAGGTGAAGGCATTGTCCGAGCCGCCATTGGCCTCGACGACCTGGCTGAACTCGCCCGAAGCGCGCTCGTCGGTGCCCTTGAACATCAGATGTTCGAGAAAATGCGCGATCCCCGATTTGCCTGGCGGCTCGTCGGCGGCGCCGATCCGGTACCACACCATATGCATCACGACCGGGGCCCGGTGGTCTTCCACCACCACCACCTCCATGCCGTTCTCGAGGGTGAAATCGGTCACGTCGCCGGCCGCGAGCGCGGAAGTGGCGGCGAGGCCCGCGAAAAGGGCAAGAGAGGCCAGGCGCGATGTCATTCGATACTCCTGCTTTTGGCCAAAGCTAACGGAAGCGCCGCGGTCCGCAAGCGCCGCGCGCGGGGAAGTGATCGCGAGTGTGGCGGCCAATCCGGGCCAGATCATGGCCCTGCGGCGTCGGCAAAGGCACCGCCTCGTCCGGCGCCCCTGCGCCGTCCTCCTCGGGGCCAACAATGCGAAAGTCTAGGGATAGAGCCTATTCGACCTTGATCTGCGGGTCGGGCGGGGCCGAAGGCGTGCGCACGCCGAGGCTGCGCAGGCGGTCGAGCTCGATATGCTGATCGAGCGACATCGGCTTGTAGCTCGAATAATAGACGTTCACGTTGAACAGCCGTTCGAGCAGCCGGCCGTTGTTCTCCTGCCGCCAGGCGAGGTCTTCGGCAGCGATGGTCGCGCGGATATCGGCCGGCACGCCGTAGCGCCCGGTATACGAGACGAGCCCCTGTTCGCCGGCATAGATCTGCCCGGCCGCGAGCCGGTCGGGATTGCCGCCGAGCGCCGCCACCGCGTCGGCCTGCGGGTTCGGATCGACCAGGTTGATCCCGCCCGGGGTGGGCGTGGGCAGGGCGGTGTAATCCTCGGGCGCTTCCAGGGGCTTGGTCGGGAGAATGGCGAACTCATCGGGGGTATCGGAGCGGATGTTCATCAACTCGGGGTTGTCGCTCGCGCAGGCGGCCAGCGTCGCGAGCCCCGCGAGCGCGAAAATACGAATCCCCACCATGCCCCGCATGGGTCTCTCCTTCCCCAAGTTCGGCCCTTCTTACCGCATTGATCCGGGCGCGTCACGGGGTGTTGTGCCGCGCCCCCTGGGGGGTGAACAGCGCGAGCCCGATGGCCCCGGCGAAGACCCCGACATCGGCGATGTTGAACGACCAGGGGTTGGCGATACCGCAGCAGGTGACGTTGAGAAAATCCGCCACCGCCCCATAGACCAGCCGGTCGATCGCATTGCCGAGCGCCCCGCCGATCAGCAGCCCGGCAAAGATCTGCGACCGCGCGCCGAACCGCTCGCGCCGCACCCACCAGAACACCCAGGCCGAGATCGCGATGGCGAGCCCGACGAGCCCCCAGCGCACCAGCTCCGAGCCTGATGCGCCGAGGCCGAAGTTCACCCCCCGGTTCCACGCCATGCGAAACTCGACGAGACGGGGCAGAACCTCGATCTGGCCCAGCGACTTCAGGTTCATCCCGTGCACCACCACCGCTTTGGTGATCTGGTCGGCCGCCAGCGTCGCGGCGAAGGTGGTCCAGAACGCGCGCATGGCTCAGTGCCGGAAGTGGCGCATG
>JAGRMO010000205.1:3677-4984 GCA_020441205.1 Maritimibacter sp. | reverse complement strand
CGCATCGAGCCGCCCGGCTGGATCACGCAAGTTGCCCCCGCCGCGGCCGCTTCCATCAACCCGTCGGCGAAGGGGAAGAACGCGTCCGACGCCACCGCCGAGCCCACCGCCGGGCTCTCGGCGAGCCCCAATTCGCGCGCCATCCGCCCCGCCTTGGTCGCGGCGATATTGGCGCTGTCGACCCGGCTCATCTGGCCTGCGCCGACACCCACGGTGGCCCCGTCCTTCACATAGACGATGGCGTTCGACTTCACGTGTTTCGCCACCTTCCAGGCAAACAGCAGATCGTCGAGCTGCGCCGCGCTCGGCGCCCGCTTGGTCACCACCTTGAGGTCGTCGCGGGCGACATGGCCGTTGTCCTTGGTCTGGTAGAGCTGCCCGCCCGCCACCTGGCGCACGGTCATCCCCTCGGCCATCGGGTCCGGCAACCCATCGGTGGTGAGCAGCCGCAGGTTCTTCTTCGCCGCGAACACCGCCTTCGCCTCCTCGGATGCGCCGGGCGCGATCACCACCTCGGTGAAGATCTCCGCGATCGCCTCCGCCGTTTCCCGGTCGAGCGGCATGTTGAGCGCGACGATGCCGCCGAAGGCCGAGGTCCGGTCGCAGTCGAACGCCTTCTGGTAGGCGTCGCGCAGCGTCTTGCCGCGCGCCACCCCGCAGGGGTTCGCGTGCTTGATGATCGCCACCGCCGGCCCCTCGGCCGGATCGAACTCCGCCACCAGCTCGAACGCCGCGTCGGTGTCGTTGATATTGTTGTAGCTCAGCTCCTTGCCCTGGAGCTGGACCGCCGTCGCCACCCCGGGCCGCCCGCTGCCGTCTGCATAGAACGCGGCCGACTGATGCGGGTTCTCGCCGTAACGCAGCGTCTGCACCAGCTCGCCCGCGATCACCCGCCGCCTGGGCGCCGCCGCGCCGATCGCGCCCGCCATCCAGCTCGATACGGCCGCGTCATAGGCCCCGGTGCGCGCATAGGCGATCTGCGCCTGGCGCTGGCGGAACCCGTAGCTCGTGGCCCCGTCATGCGCGTCGAGCTCGCCGATCAGCGCGGCGTAATCCTCGACATCGACGATCGTGGTGACGAAGGCGTGGTTCTTCGCCGCCGCCCGGATCATCGCGGGCCCCCCGATGTCGATATTCTCGATCATCTCGTCGTAGTCTGCCCCCCGCGCCAGCGCCGCCTCGAACGGGTAGAGGTTGACCACGAGAAGGTCGATCGCCCCGATCCCGTGCGCCTCCATCGCCGCCACATGGGCCGGGTTGTCGCGCAGCGCCAGAAGCCCGCCATGCACCATCGGATGCAGCGTCTT
>JAGRMO010000205.1:0-3662 GCA_020441205.1 Maritimibacter sp. | reverse complement strand
TCTCGGGAAAGCCGGTCACCTCGGCCACGTCGCGCACCGCGACGCCGGCCTCCCGCAGCGCCGCCGCCGACCCGCCGGTCGACAGCAGCTCGACGCCGCGCGCCGCCAGCGCATGGCCGAGATCGACCAGCCCGGTCTTGTCGGAAACGGAAATCAGCGCGCGGCGCACGGGAGAAAGATCGGTCATCGAGGCCCCCTCAGGATTCGTCAGCCAGTCCGCCCGGCTCGTCCATCACCAGATCGCGCAACCCCACCGGGGTATCCTGCGCCTTGGCGAGCGACCAGCGGATGCGCGTCGCATAGTCGATTGCGACGCCGGAGAGAACCACCTGTTTCGCCGCACGCGGCTCGAGCCGGCCTTTTTCCAGATAGACCGACGCCGAGAGCGACAGCCGGAACCGCCCCTCGTAGCGCAGCACCCAGATCTCGCCCGACTTGAGCGCGAGGCTCACCGCCGTGCCGCCCATGTCGACCGAGGCGTCGACGTCGGGGTGCAGATGGAACCTCAGCGAGAACGGGATGCCCTCGCGCCCGTTGCCGAACCCGGCCAGCGCGGCGCGAAACTGCGCCTGCTCCGCGTCCGACACCGCTGCCAGCGTCTCTTCGCCGAAGATCATCCGCCCGTCGGTGGCCATCTCGATACGGCGCAGGTAACTGAGCCCATGGCTCGCCGCATAGCCGTCGTGGCCCGCGACCACGCCTGTGAGCCCCTCGCCCGCCAGCGCCTGGGCATGCACTTCGCGCGGGCCGCCGGCTAGCTGCGCCTGCGCGCCCCGGCGCAGGAGCGACGACGAAACCCCGTCGATCCCCAGCACCGAATGCGACGGCGTCGCCCGGCCCGCCTTCTGCCAGGTGCCGCCGAACTCCGCGCCCGACCCGCAGTTCACGATCAGCGGCCGCCGGCCCGAGGTCACCTCGAGCGCCAGCGTCGAGGCATGGGCATTGCGCGAAGCGGCGCCCTGCGGCGGCAGCGCCGCGTCCATCACCAAAGACGTGCGCCCGCCATGCAGCCGCGCGTAACCCATCGCCAGCCCCGCGCCCGCGGTCGCCTTGATCCCCGACATCGCCAGCGCGAGGTCGAGCCGCCCCTCGGCGCCGCGCCCGCCGCCGTGAAATCGCGCGAGCCCGCCGTCGGCATGGCGCAGCGCCCGGAGCGTCGGCGCGATCCGCTCGATTGCCGCCGCGAGCGCCGGGCGCACATTCCGCCCGGTCTCCGCCAGCGCCAGCGCCGCCCAGTTCAACAGTGTGAACACTTCGAGCAGGTCTTCGGGGCTGCGCGTCGCCACGCCCCCGCCCGCATCCACCTGCGCGTCGCACTCCCGCCCGAGCCCGGCGGCGGCCTGGTCGATCATCCCGTCCATGCCGTTGAGCGACAGGCCGGCATAGATCAGCCCGGTCAGCGCCTCGACCCGGGGCAGGCCGGGCGCGGCCGCCGACCAGCGTTTGCCCAGGAACAGGGTCTGCTGGGCGAGCGACAGCGTGAACGCTTCGCTGTTCGACCGGTTCTGCCCGTCGAGCAGCAGCGCCGAATGGTTGATCCAGCGGATGATCCGCCGCCCGGCGAGATCGGGGGTCCAGCCCACCCCGCTGCCGCCGGCATAGCGCTCGATCCATTCGTAGGTCCATTCCTGCGCCGTATCGCGCGCGGCGCGGTCGCCGAGGGCGGCGAGATCGTCCATCCAGCCGAACCCGTGCAGCTGCTCGGCGAAGGTGGGCGTGGGCGCGGCGATGTCCCAGACCGACCGCTCGCGCAGATCGACGAGATGGCCCGCGAGCAGCACCTTGCCCGCCACCAGCTGCCGGCCCTTGACCAGCCGCCCGATCGTGCGCGGCTCGGGCTGGGCGACGAACCCGGTCGGCGGACGTGCGCGGGCCGCCCGGCGGGCATGCCACCGGTTCTGCCAGCGCGCCTTGCGCTCCGACCAGGTTACGCGTCTGGGCAATGAAATGGCCTCGCCTCGGATGGTTTTCTGCCCGTTACCAGGGCCTCGACCGGTAGGATACAGGTGCGATGCGTGCAAGTCACTCGGACAACCTCAGGCACGCGACGTAAAACCCGTCCATGCCGCCGACCTCGGCCCAATAGTCGGGCCGGAGCCGGAGCCCGCCGTCTGCGCCGATCCAGCCCGGGTCGATCCCCGGCCGGTCCAGCGCCGCGCGGTCGACGACCAGTCCGGGATGACGCGCGCGCGCGTCGCGGATCTGTTCCTCGCCCTCGTCGATCAGCAGGCTGCAGGTGCAATAGACCAGCCGCCCTCCCGGTTTCAACATCCCGAGCGCCCGGTCGATCAGATGTTCCTGCAGCTCGAACAGGCCGGGAAAATCGCCGCCGTCCTTGGCGTACGGCAGATCGGGGTGCCGGCGGATCGTGCCGGTGGCGGAACAGGGCGCGTCGAGCAGGATCGCGTCGTAGGGCCCGCCCTCGTACTCGAGCGCATCTGCGGTGACGAGTTCGGCTTTGAGCCCGGTGCGCTCGAGATTCTCCCGCACCCGGCCCATGCGCGTGGGCGAAATGTCGAGCGCGGTCACCTCGGCCCCGGCGGCCGCGAGCTGCATCGTCTTGCCGCCCGGCGCGGCGCAGAGATCGAGCACCCGCTCGCCCGGTCGCGCGGCCAGCACCCGCGCCGGGATCGCCGCCGCCGCGTCCTGCACCCACCAGTCGCCCTCCGCGAACCCGGCCAGCGCCGAGACCTGCCCCCGCCCGTCGAGCCGCACCGAACCGGTGGGCAGCACCCGGCCGCCGAGCCGCTCGGCCAGCGCGTTCGCGTCGCCCTTCGGCGTGAGATCGAGCGGCGGGCTCGCCGCCTGCACCGCCTCGATCGCGGCGACGACAGCCTTGCCGTAATCGTCCACCAGCGGCTTGCGCAGCCATTTCGGCAACCGGGGCAGCGGCAGCATGTGCCACTTCGCGGTTTCGCCCGAGATCTTGCGCAACACCGCGTTGACCAGCCCGGCCATTCCCGCCGTCTTGCGGTTGGCGCCCGCGATCTCGACCAGCGCATGCACCACGCCATGCGCCGCCGCGCCGTCCTCGCAGATTTCGGCGACGCCGAGCCGCAGGAGGTTCAGCACCCGCGCGGGCGGGCGCTTCTTGAGATGCGGCCCGAGCATCCGGTCCGACCGGTCGATCACCCGCAAGGACAGCGTCGCAAGCCGCTGGGCACGGGCGCGCTCCTCGGGCGCGAGCGGAGCGAGGCGCTTGGCCAGCACCTCCGCCAGGAGCCGGTGCTCATCCAGCACCTCGCCCATGAGATCGAGCGCGGCCTTCCGCGCCGCCGTGCCTGTCGCCTCGCCCGCCATGGGATGGTCGGCCCCCTGCGCTTTGCCAAAACTCAGCGATGGGCCTATACCAAGCCGGTCAGACAGGAAAGTCACCGATGAGCGACGCGAATAACCCCGATCTCCCCCCCGAAGCGCAGCGCGCGCTGGCCGAGGCCGAAGAACGCCGCAAGGCGGCGAAGGCGGCGGCCCTGCCCAAGGAATACGGCGGCCGCGACGGCCCCGAGCCGACCCGCTTCGGCGATTACGAGAAAAAGGGCCTCGCCGTCGATTTCTGAGGGGCCGCGCCCCGGTCTCCGCCCGGGCCGATCCGCCGGGGCTTTGCCCCGTCGCGCCTGCGGCGGGCGGGATGCGGCCCTGCGGGCCGCCGCGTGCCGCGGGCA
>JAGRMO010000034.1 GCA_020441205.1 Maritimibacter sp. | reverse complement strand
GGCGCCACCTGCGGCTTCTTCCCCATCGACGACGAGACCCTGCGCTACCTGCGGGTCTCGGGGCGCGAGGAGGAGCGCATCGCGCTCGTCGAGGCCTATGCCAAGGCCAACGGCTTCTGGCGCGGTGCCGATTACGATCCGGTCTATACCGACACGCTGGAGCTCGACATGGGCGCGGTGGAGCCCTCGCTCGCCGGGCCGAAGCGGCCGCAGGACCGGGTGGCGCTGGCGGATGCGGCGCCGGCCTTCCTCAAGGTCGTGGCGGATTACCGCGGCGTCGACATGTCGAACGGCTCGAAGGCGATGGCCTCGGAGGGCGGTGCGGTGGTCGAGCTCGACCTGGTCGATCCGCGCAAGCGCCATGCCGTCGCGGGCGCGGACTACGACATCGGCGACGGCTCGGTGGTGATCGCGGCGATCACCTCCTGCACCAATACCTCGAACCCCTACGTGATGGTCGGCGCCGGGCTGGTGGCGCGCAAGGCCCGCGCGCTCGGGATCACGCGCAAGCCCTGGGTCAAGACCTCGCTGGCGCCGGGCAGCCAGGTGGTCACCGACTATCTCGAGGCCGCGGGCCTGCAGGAGGATCTCGACGCCATCGGCTTCAACCTCGTGGGCTACGGCTGCACGACCTGCATCGGCAATTCGGGGCCGCTGCCGGAGGAGATCTCCAAGGCGATCCAGGAGGGCGACCTGGTGGCGGCCTCGGTGCTCTCGGGCAACCGCAACTTCGAGGGGCGGGTGAACCCCGACACGCGGGCGAACTACCTCGCCTCGCCGCCGCTGGTGGTGGCCTATGCGCTGGCGGGCGACATGAACATCGACATCGCGACCGAGCCCTTGGCCCGGACCCCCGACGGCCGGGACGTCTATCTCAAGGACATCTGGCCGAGCGCCAGGGAGGTCGCCGAGATCGTCGAGCGCACGGTGACGCGGGAATCCTTCCGGTCGAAATACGCCGATGTCTTCAAGGGCGACGAGAAATGGCGGGCGGTCTCGGTGGAGGAGAGCGAGACCTATTCCTGGCCGACGGGCTCGACCTATGTGCAGAACCCGCCCTATTTCCGCGGCATGGGCCGCGAGCCGGGCGTGATCAGCGACATCGCGGGAGCGCGCATCCTGGCGTTGCTGGGCGATTCGGTGACGACCGATCACATTTCGCCTGCCGGATCGATCGCCAAGGACTCGCCGGCCGGAAAATACCTGCTCGCCCACGGCGTGGCGCGAGAGGATTTCAACAGCTATGGTTCGCGGCGCGGCAACGACCGCATCATGGTGCGCGGCACGTTCGCCAACATTCGGGTGCGCAACCAACTGGCCCCCGGAACCGAAGGAGGCTGGACGAAGTACCTGGGCGCCGACAACGGCCTGAAGTCCGGCACGGCGACGTCGATATTTGAAGCGGCATGCGCTTATCGCAGCGCGTCGACGTCCGATCCCGACGTCAACCCTGAGGCCGACGGCACGCCGCTGGTGGTGCTCGCCGGCGCCGATTACGGCATGGGTTCCAGCCGCGACTGGGCGGCCAAAGGCACGTATCTGCTCGGCGTGAAGGTCGTCATCGCGGCCAGTTTCGAACGCATTCACCGCAGCAATCTGGTCGGCATGGGGGTGCTGCCGCTGGTCTTCGCCGACGGCCAAACCTGGCAATCGCTGGGGCTGACTGGCGAAGAAACCTTCGACATTCCCGACTTGAACGACGACCTCGTGCCGCTGTCGACGATCCAAGTGACGGCCACCTCGCCCGACGGCGCGAGCAAGACGTTCAATGCCGTGGTGCGCATCGATACGCCGGTGGAACTGGAGTATTATCGCAGCGGCGGCATCCTGCAGACGGTGCT
>JAGRMO010000204.1:7675-16684 GCA_020441205.1 Maritimibacter sp. | reverse complement strand
CGTCGGCGCCGATGGCGGCGAGCCCGCGCGGGGTGAGCGGGTAGATCCGCACCGCCGAGGTGGGGACCGCGTGCTCGGTCCAGCGGCGCTTGTAATCGAGAAGCTGGCCCTGGAACTCGAACCGCGAGACGCCGCGCGCGGCCATTTCGCGGATCAGGTGGTAATGCAGCAGCATGCCGGGGCCGAACTTCGCATAGGCCTCGTCGAAGCCGGTTTTGTGGCCCCAGAAGACGCCCTCGTAGATCTCGCCGATGTACATCGCGATCGCGGTGCCATCGAGCGACATCAGCGTGATGTGCAGTCGGCCCTGGCGCGCCGCCGTCCTGGCGTAGGCGCGCAGGAAGGCGGTCTGACGGGCGTCATGGGCGAGCGCGGTGCCGGTGCGATCCTTCCAGCTCTGCGCCTCGACCCGGATCGCGGTATCGAGCAGGGCGTCGACCTCGGCTTCCGCCGGTTCGTGGAAGTCGACCGTCAGCGCGCCCATCTCGGTGAGCCGGCGTTCGTTTCGGCGGATCGACTGGCGCATGTTGCGGGTGAGCTTCTGGTCGGGGTCGGCCCAGGAGGGATCGAGATCGAGCCAGGGGGCGGCGGGGATTTCCTGCGGACGGACGATGGTGATCGCCCTGCCCCGGCTCGCGCGCCGGAGCTCGGCGATGAGCGGGGCATCGGCCGGGTAATAGCCGAGATCGACCGGGACACGCAGGCGGATCAGCGCATCGGCCAGCGCCGGCAGCGCGGCCGGATCGCGGCAGGGGACCGAAAGGCCGCCGTCGTCGTTGTCGACGAAGCGGTGGCGGCGCAGGAGGCCGGGCAAGACACCGAGCGGCAGGAGCGCGGCGGGCCGCGCCGGGTCGCCGACCACGATCACCCGGAGATTGCCGCCACGGCTGTAGGCCTCGGCGTGGCAGCGGGCCCAATCGTGGCTGAGCTTGGGGCTCCGGGCCGCGGGCGGAGCCACGGCATTCCAGACCTCGGGCGCGATCTCGGCCTCGGAAAGCATCTGAACGGTCTGGGCGGCCATCGGCGGTGTTCCTGCTCTGGACGCTGTACGCGGCGCGTTGTTTTGACCCGGGTCTAGCCGGTTACGGCCCGGGAATCGACAAAAAACCGGGCGGGTGGCCCGAGGCGCACCGGGTCAGCCGGCCGGTGCGGCGGGTGCGGATTTCTGCGCCGGACCGCGCGTGGACGTCAGGGACGCCAACAGGCCGCGCGCGAGACCGAGCGCCCTGCGCCTTGCTTGCTGAGCCGCGTCGAGGCCCAGCGCGGCCATGCCCTTCAGCGTGTAGGGATAGATCCTGAGCGTGACCGTGGGCACGGCGTTCTCGGTCCAGGCGCGCTTGAACGGGTCGAGCTGACCGCCGAAATCGAGCCGCTCGACGCCGCGGGCGGCGAGGTGACGGATGAGGTAGAGCTGGAGCAGGATGCCGGGCCCGAACCTGGAATAGCGCTCGTCGAAACCGGTTTTGTGGCCCCAGTAGCCGTTGTTGTAGATCTCGCCGATGCTCATCGCGATCGGCTCGTCATCGAGATAGACGAAGGTGATGTGCAGGCGGCCGTGGTGGGCGATCTTCGCCGCATAGGTGCGCAGGAAGTCGCGCTGGGCCTCGTGGCTGAGGAGCGCGGTCCCGGCGCGCTGTTTCCAGCTCTGGGCCTCGACATGGATCACCGCATCGAGCAGGGCCTCGACCTCGTGCGCGGCGGGCTCGAGGAACTCGACCCGGACCTGGCCCGCTTCGTTGAGCCGGCGTTCGCGGCGGCGGATCGACTGGGCCATCTTCTTCTTGATGTGGCGTTCGGGCTCGACCCAGGAGGCGTCGAGTTCGAGCCAGGGGGCGGAGGGGGTCGGCTGCGGTTTGCGCAGCACCAGCGCCTTGCCGCGGGCGGCGACGGCGACGTGATCGAACAACCGCGAGGCGGCGGGGTAGTAGAGCAGGTTGACCGCGCCCGGCAGCGAGACGAGGCCGCGCGCGAGGGCTTCGAGCGCGGTGTCGTCGCGGGCGGGCACGTCGATGCCGCCGTCGGTGTTGCCGATGAACTCGTGGCGTTCGAGCGGGCCGTTCTCGACGAGAAGCGGCACCAGCGCATCGGGACGGGCGGGATCGCCCGAGACGACAACGCGGACAGCGCCGTTCTGGGACGGGGCCTGCAGGGTGCTCATCGTCCAGTCATGCAACACCATGGGCGAGCGGGCGTGGGGGGGCGCAATCTCGTCCCAGACCTCCGGCGCAATATCGGTCGGAGCCAGGATATGGTAATCCACGGCAGTCACTGGTTATCGATGTCCCCATGCTGCAACCGCCAGGGTTGCATTCCCGCTGCAGGGTAGCCCAATCCGGCGCGGGATGTACCCCTCGAAATCGGGCATTCCGCGCACAACCTGTTGATGATTTCGAAACAATTGCCGCCACCGGGGGCGGTCTGAGCACGGACGACCGCCGGTCGGGCGGTCAGGGTGCGGCGACCACCGGTCGGGCGGTCAGGGCGCGGCGACCGCCGGTCGGGCGGTCAGGGCGCGGGGCTGACGGAGTCGACCGCGGAAGGACCCGGCGCGCGGGCGGGGTCAGGAGCGGAGGCGGGGGCCGTCACACGGGCGGCGCGGCGACGGACCGAGGCCGACCAGCCGCGGCGCGCGGCATCGAGCAGGTAGGCGGAGAGGCCCCTGACGCTGAGCGGGTAGATCCGGAGCGCGACGGTGGGCACGGCCTTGTCGGTCCAGGCGCGCTTGAAGGCATCGGCCTGGCCGCGGAAATCGATCCGCGAGAGGCCGCGCTCGGCGAGGTGGCGGATCAGGTGATATTGCAGAAGGATGCCGGGGCCGAACTTGCGGAAGGTCTCGTCGTAGCCGGTCTTGTGCGCCCAATAAGTGCCGTCGGCGATCTCGCCGATGCTCATCGCGAGCGGTTCGTCGTCGAGATAGAGGAAGGTGATGTGCAGCCGGCCCTCGCGGGCGACGGTCTTGGCATAGGCGCGCAGGAACGCGTGCTGCGGCTGGTCTTCGACCAGCGCGGTGCCGGCGCGGAACTTCCAGCCCATCGCCTCGACCAGCACCACGGTATCGAGCAACCCGTCGACCTCGTCCTCGCGGGGCTCGAGAAAATCTACCCGGACGCGGCCGAGTTCCAGGAGCCGGCGCTGACGGCGGCGGATCGACTGGGACATTTTGGCGGTGAGGTGCTCCTCGGGTTCCTTCCAGCTCTCGTCGAGGTCGATGAAGGGGGCCGAGGGCATCGCCTGGGGCTCGCGCACGACGATGGCCCGACCGCGCGAGGCGGCGGCGATATGGCCGAGAAGGCGGGAATGGGCGGGATAGGCGAAGAGATTGACTTCGCCGGGCAGCGAGACCAGGGCGCGGGCGAGCGCCGGAAGCGCGGCATCGTCGCGCACCGCGATCTCGACCGCGCCGTCGGTGTTGGCGATGAACTGGTGACGGGCGAGCGGGCCGGGGCGCACCACCAGCGGCACGATGGCGAAGGGATCGGCGGGCGGGCCCACGACGACGAGGCGGACGGTGCCGCCGAGCGGATCGGTCTCGACCGCGCAATCGGTCCAGTCGCGCGAGAGGCGGGGGCAGCGCTTACCTTCCGGCGCCACGCCATCCCAGACCGCCGGCGCGATGCGCTCGGGCGGCAGAACCGCGATCTGTGGATTTTCGACCACGCGCAGAACCCCCCCAGGACCACCGCATGTCACCCCGCTGACAGGAACAGAATAGGGATTTGGTCGCAAAGGTCGAGTCGGCATGAAAAAAACCCGGGCGCGCGCGGCGCCCGGGCCATAGTGCGGAGCCGAGGCTCGCGCGTATCACATGTTGTAGGCGCTCTCGCCGTGGGTCGTCTGGTCGAGGCCCTGACGCTCGTCGTCGGCTTCGACCCGCAGGCCGGTGATCGCCTTGACGACGTAGAGCAGCACGGCGGTGGCGACGCCCGACCACACGATGGTCACCAGCACGGCCTTGATCTGGATCCAGACCTGGCCACCCATGGCGAAATCTTCGCCACCGGCGCCGCCGAGAGCGGGCGCCATCAGGATGCCGGTGCCGATGGCGCCGACGATGCCACCCACGCCGTGGATGCCGAAGACGTCGAGGCTGTCGTCATACTTCATCATGTGCTTGACCTTGGCGACGAAGAAGTAGGCGATCGGCGAGACCACGAGGCCGAGGGCGATGGCGCCGATCGGGCCCGAGGTGCCGCAGGCCGGGGTCACGGCGACGAGGCCGGCGACCATGCCCGAGGCGGCGCCGAGGCCGGAGGGCTTGCCATGGGCGAAGGTCTCGACCAGCGACCAGGAGATGATCGCCGCGGCGGTGGTCAGGAAGGTGTTGAGCATCGCGAGCGTGGCGCCCGAGGTGGCCTCGAGGTTGGAGCCGGCGTTGAAGCCGAACCAGCCNNCCAGCCGACCCAGAGCATCGCCGCACCGGCCATGGTGAGGGTCATCGAGTGCGGCGCGAGGTTATCCTTGCCGTAGCCGATGCGCGGGCCGATGACGATCGCCGCGACGAGGGCCGCGATACCGGCGTTGATGTGCACAACGGTGCCGCCGGCGAAGTCGATCGCGCCCCAGTTGAAGATCATGCCGGCGCCGTCCCAGACCATGTGGGCGATCGGGTAGTAGACCACCGTCGACCACAGGATCACGAACAGGATCACCGCCGAGAACTTGATGCGTTCGGCGAAGGCGCCGATGATCAGCGCCGGAGTGATCGCGGCGAAGGTCATCTGGAAGGCGATGAAGACGTATTCCGGCAGCATCACGCCATCCGTGAAGGTGGCGGCGAGGCTGTCGGGGGTGACGCCGGCGAGGAAGACCTTGCCGAACCCGCCCCAGAACGGCGAGGTGCCGCCGCCGAAGGCCATCGAGTAGCCCCAGAGCGCCCAGATCACCATCGCGACCGCGGCGATCATGGTGGTCTGCATCAGCACCGAGAGCATGTTCTTGGTGCGCACGAGGCCGCCGTAGAACAGCGCGAGGCCGGGGATGATCATGAACAGGACGAGGAGCGTCGAGGTCATCATCCAGGAGACGTCGCCCTTATCGACGATCGGCGCGACTTCTTCGGTCGCATCCTGGGCGAAAGCCAGAACGGGAAGCAGCGCCGCGCTCGTGGCAAGCGGAAGGAGTTTGGTGAGTTTCATCGGTATCAATCCTTTCGTCCGGCCCGGCTCAGAGCGCGTCGCCGTCGGTTTCGCCGGTGCGCACCCGCAGGGCGTTCTCGACGTTGAGCATGAAGATCTTGCCGTCGCCGATCTTGCCGGTCTGGGCGGTCTTGGCGATGGCTTCGACGACCTGTTCGGCGAGGTTGTCGGCCACGACGATCTCGAGCTTCACTTTCGGCACGAAGTTCACCGCGTATTCGGCGCCACGGTAGATTTCGGTGTGCCCGGACTGGGTGCCGAAGCCCTTGATTTCGGTCACCATCATGCCGCGCACGCCGATGGATGTCAGCGCTTCGCGCACCTCCTCGAGCTTGAACGGCTTGATCGCTGCAATGATCAGTTTCACTTGTTTCCCCTTTTGCCAGAGCGGGCATCTCCCGCAGCTTTCACTGCAGTACCCAAGCCCCCAGTCGCGGTGGCGGACAAGCAATCTGCCGGGGGGCTCTGCCTGAAAAACAGGCAAATCTACGGAAATTGCGCAGAACGAAACGCGTTTGCACAAAAAATATGCGCTCAATAAATGGGCGGCCGACATGAGGCGGCCGTGCCCTCTCGTCTTGGCCGGCCCGAGTCGGTATGGTGGCCAAAACAGAGCAGGTCGGACGGCATTCGATGAGTAACAAAGGTTCCAGGCGCCCTCCCCTCGTGGCGGATCGGCGTTATCCGGGCAATTCGAAGTCGCGCAAGAGCGCGGCCAAGGCGGCGCCGACGAAGAAGACTTCGGCGAAATCGGCGAAAACGCGCCGGGCGTCGCGACGGACCGGGGCGTCGCGCCGTCTGCCGTGGATCTTCGCGCTGCCGCTCATGCTGGTGGGCTGGGTGTTCCGGCTGGGGCTGCGGCTCGCACTCGTCGCGGGGCTGCTGTTCGCCGTGGCGCTGGCGGGGGCGGTGTTCTACTATGCCTCGACGATGCCGCCGATCACCGCGATGGTCGACGGCCGCGCCAAGGGGTCGGTCACGCTGCTCGACCGCTATGGCAGCACCTTCGCCTGGCGCGGCCAGCAATTCGCCGGGCTGGTGACCGCCGAGACCGTCTCGCCCGAAGTCAAGAACGCGGTGATCGCCACCGAAGACAAGCGGTTCTACCGCCATTTCGGGCTGAGCCCGCGCGGCATCGCCAGCGCGATCCGGATCAACCTCGCGGAAGGCCGCTCGCCGCTCTCGGGCCACGGCGGCTCGACGCTCACCCAGCAGACCGCGAAGCTTCTGTGCCTCGGTGTGCCCTACGACCCCGACACCGGCATGAGCGAGGCGGAATACGAGGCGGATTGCCGGCGCGGCTCGCTGGGGCGCAAGGCCAAGGAAGCGATCTACGCGATGGCCATGGAGGTGAAGTTCTCGAAGGACGAGATCCTCACGGTCTATCTCAACCGCGCCTATCTGGGATCGGGCGCCTACGGGTTCGAGGCGGCCGCGCAGCGCTATTTCGGCAAGTCCGCGAGCGTGCTCAACGCCAGCGAGGCGGCGGTGCTCGCCGGCGCGCTGACCGCGCCTTCGCGCTACGACCCGACCAACAATTTCCAGCGCAGTTGGGACCGGGCGCTGACGGTGCTGAAGCTGATGCAGGATCAGGGCTATCTGACCGCCGCGGAGGCCGACGCGGCGCGGGCGCATCCGGCGGTGCTGTCGGCGGCGGCCGAGCAGCGTTCGGGCGGGTTCTTCGCCGACTGGGTGATGGCCTCGGGCCCGTCGTTCCTGACCCGCGACACGACCGAGGACGTGATCATCCGCACCACCTACGACCAGGACATCCAGCTCGCCGCCGAAGCGGCGCTGGCGCAGGTGTTCGCCGAGAAGGTGAGCGAGGAATCCACCGCGCAGGCGGCGATCATCGTGATGAGCGCCGACGGGGCGGTGCGGGCGATGGTGGGCGGGCGCGATGCGCCGCTGCCGGGCGACTTCAACCGGGCGACGCAGGCGTCGCGCCAGACCGGCTCGGCGTTCAAGCCCTTCGTCTACGCGGCCGCGCTCGACCTCGGCTGGAGCTACGACAGCCTGATCGAGGATGCGCCGTTCTGCATGGACATCCCCGGCTCGGGCAATTGGTGCCCGGAGAACTACGACCGCAAGTTCCGCGGCTGGGTGACGCTGACGGACGCGTTGCGCAATTCGCTCAACATCCCGGCGGTGAAACTGTCGGAGGCGGTCGGGCGCGAGAATGTGCGCACGGTGGCGTCGATGTTCGGCATCCAGTCGGACCTCGCGGCCGGGCCGGCGCTGGCGCTGGGCGCGTCGGAGACGACGCTGTTGCAGATGACCGGGGCCTATGCCGGCATCCTCAACGGCGGCTCGTCGGTCAGCCCCTACGGGCTCATCGACCTCAAGCTGCTCGGCGACGAGGCGCCGCTCATGGAACAGGAGGGCGGCATCGGCGAGCGGGTGATCACGCCCAACGCGGCGCAGCAGCTCACCTATATGATGAGCCGGGTCGTCGCCGAAGGGTCGGGCGCGCGGGCGATGCTCGAGGGCTATCAGGCCGCCGGCAAGACCGGGACGACGACGGCGGCGCGCGACGCCTGGTTCATCGGCTTCACCGCCGATTACGTGACCGGCGTGTGGATGGGCTACGACGACAACACGCCGCTCAAGGGCGTGACCGGCGGCGGGCTGCCGGCGGAGATCTGGCACGAGGTGATGACCCGGGTGCAGGCCAATCTGCAGCCGCGGCCGCTGCCGATGATCAACCCCGACGAGCCACCCACGGTGGCGAACGGCACGGGCTTTCCCGGCCAGACCTATGGCACCGGCCCGAGAACCGGGACGGGCAGCGGACGCCAGCCGGGCGCGGAGGAATCGCTGCTCGGTGTGCTACGGGCGATTCTCGGGATCGACAGGTGACGCAAAACGGTCAACGATGTTGCACAACTTCTACACAAAGTTATAGTCTCCCGCCGGTGTGCGGGCGGGACGTGATAATTAGATCGGGCGAAGCGTGGCAGTTCCTAACCAAGCGATGATGAGCGGTGCACAACGCGACCAGGGTGCGGCCGAACTGAGGGCCGTGCGGGCCGAAAGCCGCGGGCTGATGTGGGCGGCGGCGCTGTTCTCGGTGTTCGTCAACATCCTGATGCTGACCGGCCCGCTCTACATGCTGCAGATCTACGACCGGGTGCTCGGCTCGCGGTCGGAAAGCACGCTGGTCGCGATGACGGCGCTGATGGCCTTCCTGTTCGCGATGATGGGGGTGCTCGACTACGCCCGCGGCCGGGTGCTGGCGCGGATCGGCGCCGGGTTCCAGGCGCGGCTCGACCGGCGCGTGTTCTCGGCGGTGCTGAGGCGCGAGGCGTCGAACCCGGGGGGGCCGGGGCGCAGTGCGAATGCGCTGCGAGACCTCGAAGCGGTGCAGCGGCTGCTTTCGTCGCCGGTGTTCACCGCGGTGTTCGACATTCCGTGGACGCCGATCTTTCTCGCCGGGATCGCGATCTTTCACCCGTGGCTCGGGATGCTCGCGCTCGGCGGCGGGGCGGTGCTGATCCTGGTCACGGTGCTCAACCAGATGCTGACCGCCGGACCGGTGCGCAATGCGAACCTCGCCTCGATGCAGGCCGACCGCTGGGCGGAACAGGTGCGCACCGAGGCCGAGATGGTGCGGGCGCTGGGGATGTCGGACGCGGCCTTCGACCGCTGGCACGAGGCGCGGCGGCGCGCGCTCGACGACACGATTCTGTCGGCCGACCGGGCCGGGCAGTTTTCGGCGATCTCGAAGACGCTGAGGATGTTCCTGCAATCGGCCATGCTCGGGATGGGCGCCTATCTGGTGCTGCATGGCGAGCTTTCGGCCGGCGCGATGATCGCGGGCTCGATCCTGCTTGGCCGGGCGCTGGCGCCAGTCGATCTTGCGATCGGCCAATGG
>JAGRMO010000204.1:7144-7523 GCA_020441205.1 Maritimibacter sp. | reverse complement strand
TGCGGATGGTCAATTTCGAGCTGCAGCCGGGCGAGGCGATGGGCGTGATCGGCCCCTCGGGCGCCGGCAAGTCGACGCTGGCGCGCTGCCTGACCGGGGTGTGGAAGCCCGCGGGCGGGAAGATCCGGCTCGACGGCGCCTCGCTCGACCAGTTCGAGCCGGCGGTGCTCGGCCAGCATGTCGGCTATCTGCCGCAGCGGGTGCAGCTGTTCGACGGCACCATCGCCGAGAATATCGCGGGCCTCGCCAAGCCCGACGACGCGCAGGTGGTGTCGGCGGCGAAGAAGGCGGCGGCGCATGAGATGATCCTCGAACTGCCGGAAGGCTACGACACAAGGGTCTCGGGCGGCGGGGGCATGCTCTCGGGCGGCCAGATGCA
>JAGRMO010000204.1:0-7090 GCA_020441205.1 Maritimibacter sp. | reverse complement strand
CCGAACTCGAACCTCGACAACGAGGGCAGCCGGGCGCTGAACCTCGCGGTGAGCGAGAAGAAGGCCTCGGGCGGGGTGGTGCTGATCATGGCGCACCGGCCTTCGGCGATCACCGAATGTGAAATGCTGCTGGTGCTCGACCACGGCATGGTCAAGGCCTTCGGGCCGCGCGACGAGGTGCTGGAACAGACCGTCAAGAATTCGCGGCAGATCCGTTCGAGCTCGGCCGAAGGCAAAGTGGGCGGGGTGAGCTGATGGTCACGGAACTCGCGAAGATTCAGCCCAAGCAGGTGGCGCGACCGATCAAGCGGCCGGTGCTCAAGGACGAGGAGCAGGCGGTGCTCAGGGCCTGGACGGCGCGCGGACCGATGATCCTCGGGCTCGTCGCCATCCTGCTTCTGGTGGGCGGGCTCGGGACCTGGGCGGTCACCACCACCATCGCGGGCGCCATCGTCGCGCCCGGGGCGCTGGAGGTGGAGCAGAACCGCCAGGCGGTGCAGCATGTCGACGGGGGCGTGGTCGACGAGATCATGATCCGCGAGGGCGACGTGGTGGAGGCCGGGCAGGTGCTGATCCGGCTCGACCGCGAGCGGCTTACCACCGAGCTCACCATCATCGAGAACCAGTGGTTCGACCTGATGGCGCGGCGCGGCATGTTCGAGGCCGAGCGCGACGGGCTCGCGGAAATCGCCTTCGACCCCGAACTCGTCGCGGAGGCGGGAAAGAACCCGGAAATGGCGGCGCTGCTCGAAAGCAACAAGCGGCTGTTCGCGCAGCGGGCCGAGAACCTCGCGGCCTCGATCGAACAGCTCGAGGAGCGCAAGCTCCAGACCGCCTCGCAGATCGAGGGGCTCGAGGCGCAGCGGGCGGCGCTGCGTTCGCAGCTCGAGTTCCTGCAGACCGAGCTCGACGACCAGCTCGAACTGGAAAAGAAGGCGCTGGGCAACCGGCCGAAGATTCTCGCGCTGCAGCGCGAGAAGGCCTCGCTCGAAGGTTCGGCCGGGGAATTGCAGGCGACGGTGGCGCAAGCCGAGGCGCGGATCTCGGAAATCCAGCTGGAGATTCTCAAGATCCAGGCGCAGCTGCGCGAGGAGGCCATCGCCCGGCTCAACGAGCAGGAGGGCACGGAGCTGGAAACCGCCGAGCGGCGGCGCGCCGTGATCGAACAGCTCGACCGGCTCGACATCCGCGCGCCGCTCTCGGGCGCGGTGCACGAACTCAAGGTGTTCGGCGCGAAATCGGTGATCCGGCCGGCCGACCCGATCCTCTATATCGTGCCGCAGGACCGGCCGCTGGTGATCGCGGTGCAGGTCGAGCCGATCCATGTCGACGAGGTGTTCGTCGGCCAGGAGGTGAACCTCGTGTTCGCCGCCTTCGACACGCGGCGCACGCCGGAGATCACCGGGCGGGTGATCTCGGTCTCGCCCGACGCGCTTCAGGACGAGCGGACCGGGCGGAGCTATTACCGGGCGCGGGTCGAGATCAGCGAAGGCGAAGTGGCGAAGCTGCCGGAAGGCTCGATCCTGGTACCGGGGATGCCGGTGCAGGCGCAGCTGCGCACCGCCGACCGGAGCCCCGCGGCCTATCTCCTGAAGCCGTTCATCGACTATTTCCGCACCGCCTTCCGCGAGAACTGAGCCATTTGCCGGGCCGGCGCGCTTGCTGTAGCGTCACGCCAGCAAATGGAGGACTGCGCATGGGCAAGATCGAGACACGGCTCGCCGAACTGGGGGTCACGCTGCCGGACGCGCCGGCGCCGGCGGCCAATTACGTGCCGTGGATGGTGCTCGACGGGATGGTCTATGTCTCGGGCCAGGTGCCGATGAAAGACGGTGCCTTCGTCAAGGGCAAGCTCGGTGACGGGATGAGCGTCGAGGACGGCGCGGCGGCGGCCCGGATCTGCGCGATCAGCCTGCTTGCCCAGGTGAAGGCGGCGGCGGGCGGCGACCTCGACCGGCTGAAACAGGTGGTCAAGCTCACCGGCTTCGTCAATTCGACGCAGGATTTCGGCGATCAGCCCAAGGTGATCAACGGCGCATCGGATTTCCTCGTCGAAGCGCTGGGCGACGCCGGGCGTCACACCCGTTCGGCGGTGTCGGCGGCGAGCCTGCCGTTCGGCGTGGCGGTCGAGATCGAAGGGATCTTCCAGCTCAAATGAGGCTGCCGGACGCTTTCCTGCGGGCGCCCATCGCGCATCGCGCGCTGCATGGGCCCGGCCGCCCCGAGAACAGCCTCGCCGCCGTGCGGGCGGCAGTGGCGGCAGGCTACGGGATCGAGATCGACGTGCAGCCCTCGGCCGACGCGGTGGCGATGGTGTATCACGACGACACGCTCGACCGGCTGACCGGTGCGGAGGGGCCGGTGGCGGCGCGCACGGCTGCGGAGCTGGGCGCGATCACGCTCGCCGGCGGCGACGCGGGCATCCCGACCTTGGCCGAGGTGCTCGACGCGGTGGCCGGCAGGGTGGCGCTGCTCATCGAGATCAAGGATCAGGACGGCGCGATGGGGCCCGGTGTGGGCGGGCTCGAACGCGCCGTCGCCCGGGCGCTCGAAGGATACGGCGGCCCGGTCGCGGTGATGAGCTTCAATCCGCATTCGGTGGCGGCGATGGCGGCGCTGGCGCCGGAGGTACCGCGCGGGCTCACCACCTACGGCTGGGACGACGCGGAGGCGCAGGCCCTGCCGGAGGCGCGGCGGGCGGAGCTGGCGGCGATCGCCGATTTCGAGCGGGTGGGGGCGAGCTTCATCAGCCACGACCGGCGCGATCTCGGCGCTCCGCGGGTGGCTAAGCTGAAGGCGCGGGGCGTGCCGGTGCTGTGCTGGACGGTGCGCACGGCGGAGCAGGAATCACAAGCCCGGGAGATCGCCGACAATATCACCTTCGAGGGCTACGCCGCCGCCCTGCCCGCTTGACGATGGCCCAAGCCCCGTCAGTATCGCGGCCATGAGCGACGCGCTGGAAATCCGCCTGACCGAGAGCATTGCCGAGATCCCGGCCGCCGAGTGGGACGGCTGCGCCGCGCCCGAGGGCAGCGCGCGGCCCAACGATCCGTTCACCACGCACCGGTTTCTGCTGGCGCTGGAGCGGTCCGGCAGCGTCGGGCGGGGCACCGGCTGGGCACCGCGCTACATCACCGTGCATGACGGGGGCGAGACGATCGCCTGCGCACCCGCCTATCTCAAGAGCCACAGCCACGGCGAATACGTGTTCGACTGGTCGTGGGCCGATGCCTGGGAGCGGGCGGGCGGGCGGTATTACCCGAAGCTGCAGATCGCGGTGCCGTTCACGCCGGTGACCGGGCGGCGGTTGCTGGCGAAGCCCGGGCACGAGGCGCGGGGCCAGGCCGCCATCGTGCAGGGCGCGGTGCAGGTCGCTGCCGAGGCCGGGCTATCGTCGCTGCATGTGACGTTCTGCACCGAGGCCGAGGCGGCGGCGGGGGTGGCGATGGGGCTGATCCACCGGGTGCAGACGCAATATCATTGGGACAACGCGGGCTATGCCGATTACGACGCCTTCCTCGACACGCTGTCGAGCCGCAAGCGCAAGGCGCTGAAGCGCGAGCGGCGGGGTGCGCAGGGTTTCGGCGGCGAGATCGTGCAACTGACCGGCGGCGATCTGCGCCCCGAACACTGGGAGGCGTTCTGGGATTTCTACCAGGATACCGGCAGCCGGAAATGGGGCTCGCCCTACCTGACCCGCGCGTTCTTCGACATCGTGCAGGAGACCATGCGCGACGACGTGCTGCTGGTGCTGGCGATGCGGGAGGGCGTGGCGGTGGCGGGCGCGCTCAACTTCATCGGCCGCGAGACGCTTTATGGCCGCTACTGGGGGCAGCGCGAACATCATCCCTTCCTGCATTTCGAACTGTGCTACTACCAGGCCTGCGATTTCGCCATCGCCGCCGGGCTCAAGCGGGTCGAGGCGGGCGCGCAGGGCGATCACAAGCTCGCCCGGGGGTATCTGCCGCAGCGGACGCATTCGCTGCACTGGATCGCGGATGCGGGGTTCCGGCGCGCGGTCGAGGATTTCGTGACCCAGGAGGCCGAGGCGGTCGGCGAGGACATCGAGATTCTCACCTCGATGGGGCCGTTTCGGCGCGGGCCCGGTTGACCGCGCGGGCGAGCGGCCCATATTCAGAAAAACGCATATACGGAGAGTGGAATGAGCTACACGATTGACCGGGTGATCGCGGGCGCGAGCTTCGACGAGGTCGAGGCGCGGACGCGCGAGGCGCTGGCCGGCAAGGGCTTTGGCGTGCTGACCGAGATCGACGTCGCGGCGACGATGAAGAAGAAGATCGACGAGGACATGGCGGCCTACAAGATCCTCGGCGCCTGCAACCCGAAGCTCGCCTTCCAGGCGATCGGGCACGAGCCGCGCGTGGGCGCGATGCTGCCCTGCAACGTGATTCTGCGCGCGGTCGAGGGCGGGGTCGAGGTTTCGGCCGTCGACCCGGTGGCGTCGATGGCGGGGATCGACAACGCCAAGCTCATCGAGGTCGCGGGCCAGGTGCGCGAGATGATGGGCGCGGTCGTCGCCGCGATCTGAGCCTGACGGCCGGTCGAAGCCGCTTTGCAGCGGCTTCGATCTGTTGGCGCCGTTCTTCAGAGTGCCGCGAGCATCGCCTCGCCGCTGGAGACGACGCAGCCGCGTTCGGGCTCGGGGTGCCAGATGGTGACGACGCCATCTTCGGCCATCAGCGCGTAGCGGCGCGAGCGGCCGTAGAGCCCGGCGGGCGGGGCGTCGAAGGCCATGCCGATGGCCCGGGTGAAGGCGCCGTCGGCATCGGCCAGCATGGTGATGCCGGCCGCCGTCGCCCCGGTGGACTCGCCCCAGGCGCGCATCACATGGGCATCGTTGACCGAGAGGCAGATCACCTCGTCGACGCCCTTGTCGCGCAGCGCGTCCATCACCCGGATGAAGCTCGGCACATGGGCGCTGTCGCAGGTGGGGGTGAAGGCGCCGGGCACGCCGAAGATCACCACCTTGCGCCCCGCGAGCCGCGCCGCGAGATCGACCGTTTCCGGCCGGTCGGCCCCCATGTGCAGGAGGGAGGCCCCGGGAAGTCTGTAGCCAACGTCAATTGTCATCCTGTGCTCCGTGTTCGCGTTTGCCATCCTGATACGGCCAACCTAGGGTGCCGGACCAGAGCCAATCGCAGGACAACACGGGGAAATCGCCATGAGCCATGTCGTCGTCATCGGGGCCGGACAGGCCGCCGCCTCGCTGATCGCCAAGCTGCGCGCGGGCGGGTTCGACGGGCGGATCACGCTCGTCGGCGAGGAGCCGGTGGTGCCGTACCAGCGCCCGCCGCTGTCGAAGGCCTATCTGCTCGGCGACATGGGGCTCGACCGGCTCTACCTGCGACCCGAGGCCTGGTACGGCGAGCAGGACGTGACGCTCAGGCTGGGCGTGCGGGTGGAGCGGATCGACCGGGACGCGAAGGTTGTCGCGCTGGACGGCGAGACGATCGCCTACGACATGCTGGCGCTGACCACGGGCTCGGTGCCGAACCGGCTGCCGAACGCGATCGGCGGCGCGCTCGACGGGGTCTATACCGTGCGCACACTGGCCGATGTCGACGCCATGGCGCATGAGTTTCGCGCAGGGGCACGCGCGCTGATCGTCGGCGGCGGCTACATCGGGCTGGAGGCGGCCGCGGTGGCGTCGAAGCGCGGGGTTACGGTCACGCTGGTGGAGGCGGCCGAACGCATCCTGCAGCGGGTGGCCGCGCCGCAGACCAGTGACTATTTCAGGGCTTTGCACGGGTCGCACGGGGTGACGATCCGCGAGGGCGTCGGGCTGAAGGCGCTCACCGGGGGGCCCCGGGTGAGCGGGGCGGAGCTCGCGGACGGCAGCCGGCTCGACGTCGATTTCGTCATCGTCGGGGTCGGGATCAGGCCCGCGGTGGCGCTGGCCGAGGCCGCCGGGCTCGCCCTCGACAACGGCATCGCGGTGGATGCTCAGGGCCGCAGCTCCGATCCGGCGATCTGGGCCGCGGGCGATTGCGCCTCGTTCCCGCATGGGGGCGGGCGGCTCCGGCTCGAAAGCGTCGGCAACGCCATCGACATGGGCGAGCTCGTCGCCGAGAACATGCTGGGCGCGGGCAAGGATTACGTCGCCAGGCCGTGGTTCTGGTCGGACCAGTACGACACCAAGCTGCAGATCGCCGGGCTCAACACCGGCTGGGACGAGATCGTCACCCGCGACAGCGGCGGCGGCGTGGTGAGCTTCTGGTACTACGCGGGCGCGCGGCTGCTCGCCGTCGACGCGATGAACGATTCGCGCGCCTACATGGTCGGCAAGCGGTTGATCGAGGCGGGCAAGAGCCCCGACAAGGCGGTGATCGCCGATGCCGCGGCGGATTTGAAACCGCTTCTGAAAGCGTGAGGATCATCGCCGGAGACTGGCGCGGGCGGGCGCTCGCCTCGGTCGGCAAGGGCGATGCCGGTGCGCATCTGCGCCCCACCGCCGACCGGGTGCGCGAGAGCCTGTTTTCGATGCTCGCGGGCGGGCGGTTCGGCGATCCGCTGCCGGGGGCGCAGGTGCTCGACCTGTTCGCCGGGACCGGGGCCTTGGGGCTCGAGGCCCTCTCGCGGGGGGCCGCGGCGGCGGTGTTCGTCGACGACGGGCGGGTGGCGCAAAGGCTCATCCGCGAGAATATCGACAAGCTCGGGGCGAAGGCGCGGGCCAGTCTGGTGACACGCGACGCGACCCGGCTCGGGGCCAACCCGGGCGCGCCGGCGACGCTGGTGTTCTGCGATCCGCCCTATGGCAAGGGGCTGGGGGAGCGGGCGCTGGCGGCGGCGCTGGCGGGCGGGTGGATCGCGCCGGGCGCGCTCGTCGTCTGGGAGGAGAGCGCCGAAGTGTCGCCCCCCGACGGGCTCGCGCTGCTCGACGCGCGGCGTTACGGGGATACAATCATTCACCTGTTGGAGGCGTCATGAGACCCGCGGCGGTTTTGTTCGATTGCGACGGGGTGATCGTCGACAGCGAGGGGATCGGGGTGGATCACATCACCGCCGAGGTGGCGGCGCTGGGGATGGGGCTCGAACGCCGCGCGGTCGAGGAGCTGTTCGTCGGCAAGAC
>JAGRMO010000203.1:19769-27818 GCA_020441205.1 Maritimibacter sp. | reverse complement strand
GTTGGTGAAGCTCTAGCCCACGAAATCGGCCACGTCGAGGCCATTGTTGGTCACGTCCGCGCCCTCGCCCGCCATCCAGTCGGTTAGGTTGCTCACCTGCTGGTAGCGCCAGTGGGTGCCGATGAGGTCCGAGTCGTTGATATAGGCGTCGTAGATGTTTTCGCCCGACTGCATCTGGGTCTGCAGCTTCTCGACCACGTCGCCTTCGCCGATCAGGTCGTGGATCACCTTGATGCCGGTGATCGCCGAGAACGCCGGCGCCAGCACCTGGCTTTCGTATTCATGGGTGGTGATGGTCTCGGAAACGACGTGGATCTCCATGCCGGCAAAGGGGGCTGCGGCATCGACGAACCACTGCATCTCGGCCTCCTGATCGGCCCGGCTCAGCGTCGACATTTCGCCGATCTCGCTGTCGAGAAAGGCCGTCGCCTCCTCCATGCCGGCCCAGGCGGGTGCGCCGAGGAAACCGAGCGCCAACGCCAAAGCGGTGGTTGATTTGATTGAACGTTTCATTAATTCCTCCCGTGTGCGGTAGTGAGTGCTTCGTTGAGGCGCCCCGTCGACCTAGCCCGTCGGCGGGGCGCGATTTTGCCCGACCTAAACCCAGCGGAAGACCGCGAGAGCGTAGATGAGGCATACGATCAGGGCGAACGCCTGGTTCGTCCCGACCAATCCAAGCCAGGCGATGTTGATGAACGCCGAGCCGAGAAGGGTGATGAAAAGCCGGTCGCCGCGGGTCGTCTCGATCCTCAGGATCCCGGTGCGCGGGGTTTCCGGGTAGCGGATACCGAGGACGGTGAAGACCACCAGCAGGCTGGCGATGACGATGAAGAACAGGGCGGTGGGCCAGGTCCAGGCCATCCATTCCATGCGAAATCTCCTCCTTTCCGACGGTTAGACGCGGCCCAGGGCGAAGCCCTTGGCGATGTAGTTGCGTACGAAGTAGATCACGAGCGCGCCCGGCACGATGGTGAGCACGCCCGCGGCGGCGAGCACGCCCCAGTCGAGGCCGGAGGCGCTGACGGTGCGGGTCATAGTGGCGGCGATGGGCTTGGCCGAAACCGTGGTGAGCGTGCGGCTCAGCAGGAGTTCGACCCAGGAGAACATGAAGGCGAAGAACGCCGCCACGCCGATGCCGCTGGCGATGAGCGGCATGAAGATGCGCAGGAAGAACCGCCAGAAGCCGTAGCCGTCGATATAGGCGGTCTCGTCGATTTCCTTCGGCACGCCACGCATGAAGCCTTCGAGGATCCACACCGCGAGCGGCACGTTGAACAGGCAATGCGCCAGCGCCACGGCGATATGGGTGTCGAACAGGCCGATCGACGAATAGAGCTGGAAGAACGGCAGCGCGAAGACCGCGGGCGGCGCCATCCGGTTCGACAGGAGCCAGAAGAACAGGTGCTTGTCGCCCATGAAGGTGTAACGCGAGAAGGCGTAGGCGGCGGGCAGCGCCACGGTGATCGAGATCACCGTGTTCATCAGCACGTAGATCAGCGAGTTGACGTAACCCATGTACCAGCTCGCATCGGTGAGGATCACCCGGTAGTTGCGGAAGGTCAGATCCTCCGGCCAGAGCGAGAAGGTCGACAGGATCTCGGAATTGCTCTTCAGGCTCATGTTCACCAGCCAGTAGATCGGCAGGATCATGAACAGGAGATACAGGCCCATGATGACGGTCGAATGATTGATCCGGCGGCGGGCGGGTTTCCTGGTCGCGGTCGCTTGGGCCATCACACGCCATCCCTTTTGTCGAGGTTGGTCATCACGGTGTAGAACACCCACGAGATCAGCAGGATCACGAGGAAGTACATGAGCGAGAAGGCGGCGGCGGGACCGAGGTCGAACTGGCCCAGAGCCATCTTCACGAGGTCGATCGACAGGAAGGTCGTCGAGTTGCCCGGGCCGCCGCCGGTGACGACGAAGGGCTCGGTGTAGATCATGAAACTGTCCATGAACCTGAGCAGGATCGCGATCATCAGGACGCCCTGCATCTTCGGCAGCTCGATGTAGCGGAACACCGCCCAGCGGCTCGCCTGGTCGATCTTCGCGGCCTGGTAATAGGCATCGGGGATCGACTGGAGGCCGGCATAGGCGAGCAGGGCCACGAGCGAGGTCCAGTGCCAGACATCCATCACGATGACGGTGATCCAGGCGGCGAAGAAGCCTTGCGTGTAGTTGTAGTCGATGCCGAGGCTGTGCAGCACATAGCCCAGGAGGCCGATGTCGACCCGGCCGAAGATCTGCCAGATGGTGCCGACGACGTTCCAGGGGATCAGGAGCGGCAGCGCCATCACCACGAGCGCGAAGGAGGCCCAGAAGCCTTTCTTGGGCATCTGCAGCGCGACGATGACACCGAGCGGCACTTCGATCATCAGGATGATGAACGAGAACACCGCCTGGCGGCCCAGCGCCGACCACATCCGTTCGCTCTCCAGCATCTCGCGGAACCAGTCGAGCCCGGCCCAGAAGAAGACGTTGTCGCCGAAGGTGTCCTGCACCGAGTAGTTGACCACCGTCATCAGCGGGATCACCGCCGAGAAGGCGACCAGCACCAGCACCGGAAGCACGAGGAACCAGGCTTTCTGGTTGACCGTCTTGTCCATCACGCAGCCTCCCCTTGGACCCGCCAGTCGTCGACGTAGACGTTCACCTTCGCGGGATCGAAGACCACCTGGGTCATGTCGGTCCCGATCTCGGTGCCCTCGTCAACGATGAGGTTGATCGCCTTGCCGAAGTATTCGGCGCGCACGATCTTGTGCCGGCCGACGTCCTCGACCCGGTTGACCTTCACCGGCAGGCCGCCAGAGGCGGCGAGGCGGGTATATTCCGGCCGCACGCCGATCTGCACCTTGCCCACGGGCGTGCCGAAGCCCGCCGGCAGCGCGATCTCGGTCGCGCCGATGGTCGCCTTGTCGCCCTCGACCTGGGCGTCGAGCAGGTTCATCCCCGGCGAGCCGATGAAGAAGCCGACGAACGTGTGCGCCGGCGCCTCGAACAGCTCTTCGGGCGTGCCGATCTGCACCACCTGGCCCTCCGACATGACGACCACGCGGTCAGCGAAAGAGAGCGCCTCGGTCTGGTCATGGGTGACGTAGATCATCGTATGGCCGAGCTCGTGGTGGAGCGATTTGAGCTGGGTGCGCAGCTCCCATTTCATCTGCGGGTCGATAACCGTGAGCGGCTCGTCGAACAGGATGGCGTTGACATCCTCGCGGACGAGGCCGCGGCCGAGGCTGATCTTCTGCTTGACGTCGGCGGTGAGCCCGCGGGCCTTGCGGTTGAGGTCGTCCTCGAGGCCGATCAGCTTCGCGATTTCCTGCACCCGCTGGGCGATGTAGCTCGACGAGGCGCCGCGGTTGCGCAGCGGGAAGGCGAGGTTGTCGCGCACCGTCATGGTGTCGTAGACCACCGGGAACTGGAACACCTGGGCGATGTTGCGCTCGGCCGTGGGCGCATAGGTGACATCGGTCTCGTTGAACAGGATCCGGCCCTGGCTCGGCCGCAGGAGACCCGAGATGATGTTGAGCAGGGTGGTCTTGCCGCAGCCCGACGAGCCGAGCAGCGCATAGGCCTCGCCGTCGTCCCAGACATGGGTGGTCTTCTTCAGGGCGAAATCCTGATCGCCGCGCGGGTTGCTCATGTAGCTGTGGGCGAGATTGTCGAGTGTGATCTTTGCCATGTCCCTCCCCCTCTCATGCCGCCAGCGCATAGGCGGCGGGCGCCACCAGCCTGCCGTCTTCGCCGAAGACGTAGATGTGGCGGATGTCGAGCCAGACCGTGAGCTTCTGGCCGATCGGCAGGTTGTGCACGCCGTCGATCAGCCCGAACCAGTGCTGCGCGCAGCATTGCAGATGGATGAAGGTCTCCGAGCCGGTGATCTCGGTCACCACCAGCCGGGCGTTGTATTTCATCGCCTTTTCGGTGTGCTGTTCGAGCTCGACATGGTTGGCGCGGAAGCCTGCGAGATATTCGCCGTCGCCGAGCCCGGCGATGAGGCCCGCGGCGTCCGCGACCTGGCCGTCGCCGAAATAGACCTTGTCGCCCTCCTTGGTCATCGGCAGGAAGTTCATCGGCGGGTCGGAGAAGACCTTGGCGGTGGTAGCGTCGACCGGCTGGCGATAGACCTCGGGGGTCGGGCCGAACTGGGTGATCCGGCCCTGCCAGAGCGTAGCGGTATGGCCGCCGAGCAGCAGCGCCTCCTCGGGTTCGGTGGTGGCGTAGACGAAGATCGAGCCCGATTCCTCGAAGATCCGGGGGATCTCGACGCGCATTTCCTCGCGCAACTTGTAGTCGAGGTTGGCGAGCGGCTCGTCGAGCAGGACGAGGCCGGCGTTCTTGACCAGCGCGCGGGCGAGCGCGCAGCGCTGCTGCTGGCCGCCGGAAAGCTCGAGCGGCTTGCGGTCGAGAAACTCGGTGAGCTTCATCAGCTCGGCCGCCTCGCGCACCGCCCGGTCGATCTCGGCGGAGGATTTGCCGAGCAGGCGCATCGGGCTCGCGATGTTGTCGTAGACGCTCATCGACGGGTAGTTGATGAACTGCTGATAGACCATGGCGACGCCCCGGTCCTGCACCCGCATCCCGGTCACGTCCTTGCCGTTCCACAGGATCCGCCCGGTGCGCGGGGTGTCGAGCCCGGCCATCAGCCGCATCAATTCGGTCTTGCCCGAGCCGGTGGGGCCGAGAAGCACGTTCATGGTCCCGTTCTCCAGCGTCAGGTCGGTGGGCTTGATCAGCACCCGCCCGCCATGCCGCGATGAAACGTTCTCCAGTACCAGGGTCATCTCGTCCGGGTCCTCCCTACGCCGCGTCCATATTGGCCCGAATGGCCGCCGGCGCGTTCTTCATCCAGTCGTCGAGGGCGGCGATCTCGGCCGCGCTCATCCGCAATCCCAGCTTGGTGCGCCGCCACACGATGTCGTCGGCGCTGCAGGCGAACTCGTGACGCATCAGCCAGATGACCTCGGCGCCGGTCAGGGTCGCGCCGAAACTCGGCGCGAGGTCGTCGCCCGATCCGGCGTCGCCCAACAGCGCCCAGGCGTCGCGGCCGTAGCCGCGTATGAGCCGTGCCGCCCAGGTCTCTGACAGAAAAGGGAAATCTTCCTTCAGCCTGACGGCAAGCAGCGGCGTGTCGGCGACCGCGAAATCGCCGCCCGGCAGCGCCACGCCCGCGGTCCAGGCGCCGGGCAGCGCGGTGAAGAAGGGCGCGAGCTTGTCCATCGCGCTTTCGGCGAGGCGGCGGTACGTGGTGATCTTGCCGCCGAAGACATTGAGCACCGGCGCGCCGCCTGTGGCATCGACCTTGAGCACGTAGTCGCGGGTCGCCGCCGTCGCGCTGGTCGCGCCGTCGTCGTAGAGCGGGCGCACGCCGGAATAGGTCCAGACGATGTCGTCGCGGCTGATCCGGCGAGCGAAATAGTCGTTCACGAAGTCGATCAGGTAGTCCTGCTCTTCCGGCGTGCAGACCGGCGTCTCGTCGGCGTTCGCATGGTCCTTGTCGGTGGTGCCGATCAGGGTGAAATCCTGTTCGTAGGGGATCGCGAAGACGATCCGCCCGTCCTGGCCCTGGAAGAAATAGGCCTTGTCGTGGTCGAACAGGCGGCGGGTCACGATATGGCTGCCGCGCACCAGGCGGACCCGGTCGCGCGACCCTTTCGGCAGCACGTCCTCGATGATCCGGCCCACCCAGGGCCCTCCGGCGTTGACCAGCGCGCGGGCCTGCCAGGTCTTGCGCGCGCCGTCTGTGGTCCGCCGGGTCTCGATCGTCCAGAGGTCGCCCTCGCGCCGGGCCGAAACCACCAGCGTCCGGGGCATGATCCGCGCGCCGCGCTCCGCCGCGTCGCGGGCGTTGAGCGCGACCAGGCGCGAATCCTCGACCCAGCAATCGGAATATTCGTAACCGAAGCGATATTTGTCGGCGAGCGGCGCACCCTCGGGGCCCGCGGTCAAGTCGACCCGCACCGTCTTCGGCAGCATGTGGCGCTCGCCCAGATGGTCGTAGAGGAACAGGCCCGCACGGATCAGCCAGGCCGGCCGGCGGCCGTTCATCCAGGGCATCACCAGCTTGAGCAGCTTCGAGGTCGGCGTCTCGCTCTCGAAGCGCATGCCGTCGTGGTAGGGCAGCACGAAGCGCATCGGCCAGCTGATATGCGGCATCGCCTTTAGCAGCACCTCGCGTTCGGCCAGCGCCTCGCGCACCAGCCGGAACTCGAAGAATTCGAGGTAGCGCAGCCCGCCGTGAAACAGCTTGGTCGAGGCCGAGGAGGTGGCGCCGGCGAGATCGTCCTTTTCCGCCAGCACGACGTCGAGCCCGCGTCCGGCGGCGTCGCGGGCGATGCCGCAGCCGTTGATGCCGCCACCGATGACGAACAGATCATGGATCGCAGATTGCGATCTGTTCTGCACGGCGTGTCCCTCCTCCGTGGCGCAGTTCCCTCTGCGCGCGACTCGCTTCTACACAGAAACGAACAAAACGACCACAGAACTTTGTGCGTTTTTGGGCGATTTTTGCCGTTGACGAAGATTATCAACAGGTTTTTCGCGATTGCGGGCTGTTCGATGCGCGAAATCGCGCATCTTTGCCACCTATGGGTGTATGCGTTCCTGGTTTGAGCGTTTTCGGCGGATTTCCGGCGGTCGCGGGTTCGCCGGTGTTCTTGTCGGCCGGAACCGCGTAGACTGGTGGCGGACAGAGCAGAGGTGACCCTTGGCGCAATCGATCCGCCAGACCGAGATTCTCCAGATCGCCCGCAGCGAGGGCAAGGTCACGGTCGACAGCCTGGCGCGGCGGTTCGGCGTGGCGGCGCAGACGATCCGGCGCGACCTGACCGAGCTCGACGAAGCGGGGCGGCTGCAGCGGGTGCATGGCGGCGCGGTGCTGCCGTCGGGCACCGCCAATATCGGCTACGAGGAACGGCGCACCCTGCACAGCCACGAGAAACAGGCGATCGCCGCCGCCTGCGCCGCCGACATTCCCGAGGGAAGCTCGGTGTTTCTCAACATCGGCACCAGCACCGAGGCGGTGGCGCACGAGCTCCTGCGGCACCACGATCTCATGGTGGTGACCAACAACATGAACGTGGCCAACATTCTTGCCGCCAACCCCAATTGCGCGGTGATCGTGGCCGGCGGGCAGCTCCGGCGTTCCGACGGCGGGCTGGTGGGCACGCTCACCCGCACCGCGATCTCCCAGTTCAAGGTCGATTTCGCGGTGATCGGCTGCTCCGCGCTCGACGAGGACGGCGACATGCTGGATTTCGACATCCAGGAGGTCAGCGTGAGCCAGGCCATCATCCGCCAGTCGCGCAAGGTCTTCCTGGTGGCCGACCAGTCGAAGTTTCGCCGCACCGCACCGGCGCGGATCGGTTCGATCTCCGAGATCGACGCGCTGTTCACCGATCAGCCGCTGCCGGAAAGCCTCGCCCTGCGCTGTCGCGACTGGGGGGTGCGGATCGTCGTCACCGGCGGGCCGCCGGCGCCGTTCGATCCCGACGAGGGCGACGACGAGAGGTTCGCGGCGCCCTGACCGCGTTGGCAACCGGGGCCCGATCGGCGGGCGTGACGCTGCGCAGCAGGTGGCGGACCAGCCGTCGGAGACCTCACGCCGAAGCGAATTGAGTTCGCGCCGGCGGCATCCTACACACGGGAGACCATGGCCAGTGAACCGGACGCGATGACCCCTCTGTCGACCAGACCCCGCCCCGGCGACCGAGCCGCGCCGTTCCTGCCGATGAGCCGGGCCGAGATGTCAGCGCTTGGCTGGGACGCCTGCGACATCGTGCTGGTGACCGGCGACGCCTATGTCGACCATCCGAGCTTCGGCATGGCGATCATCGGACGGCTGCTCGAATCCCAGGGGTTCCGCGTCGGCATCATCGCGCAGCCCGACTGGCAATCGGCCGAGCCGTTCCGGGCGCTGGGGCGGCCCCGGCTGTTCTTCGGCATCACCGGCGGCAACATGGATTCGATGGTCAACCGCTACACGTCCGACCGTCGTCTGCGCCACGACGACGCCTATACGGCCGGCGGCGAGGGCGGCAAGCGGCCGGA
>JAGRMO010000203.1:15313-19690 GCA_020441205.1 Maritimibacter sp. | reverse complement strand
CGGATCGCGCATTACGATTACTGGTCCGACAAGGTGCGCCGCTCGATCCTCGCCGACGCCAAGGCCGATCTCCTGCTCTACGGCAACGCCGAGCGCGCCATCGTCGAGGTGGCGCACCGTCTGGCGGGGGGCGCGAGCCCGCGAGACCTCGACGACATCCGTGGCGTCGCGCTGTTCCGCCCGGTGCCCGAGGGGTTCACCGAACTTCCGGCCGACGACCTCGACAACGCCGACGAGGCCGCGAGCCGCGTGCCCGGCGACACGGTGATCCGGCTGCCCGCCTTCGAGGCGGTCGAGTCCGATTCCGAGGCCTATGCCCGCGCCAGCCGGGTGCTGCACCGCGAGGCCAATCCCGGCAACGCCCGCCCGCTCGTCCAGCGCCACGGCGACCGCGACCTCTGGCTCAACCCGCCGCCGATCCCGCTCACATCGGACGAGATGGATGCGGTCTACGACCTGCCCTATGCCCGTGCGCCGCACCCGTCCTACGGCGAGGCCAAGATCCCCGCCTGGGACATGATCAAGACTTCGGTGACGGTGATGCGCGGCTGTTTCGGCGGCTGCACCTTCTGCTCGATCACCGAGCATGAGGGCCGCGTCATCCAGAGCCGGTCGGAGGCCTCGATCCTGCGCGAGATCGAGAATATCCGCGACAAGACCCCGGGCTTCGCCGGCGTGATCTCGGATATCGGCGGCCCCACGGCCAACATGTACCGGATGGCCTGCAAGGACCCCAAGATCGAGGCCGCCTGCCGGCTGCCCTCCTGCGTCTTCCCCGATATCTGCCCGAACCTCGACACCTCACATGACGATCTGATCCGGCTGTACCGAAAGGTCCGCGAGGTGAAGGGGATCAAGAAGGTGATGGTGGCCTCGGGCGTGCGCTACGACCTCGCCGTCAAGAGCCCCGAGTATATCGAGGAGCTGGTCACCCACCATGTCGGCGGCTACCTCAAGATTGCGCCCGAGCACACCGAGCGCGGGCCGCTCGACGTGATGATGAAGCCCGGCATCGGCACCTACGACCGGTTCAAGGAGATGTTCGACGCGGCGGCGGCGAAGGCGGGGAAGAAATACTATCTCATCCCCTATTTCATCGCGGCGCATCCCGGCACCACCGACGAAGACATGCTGAACCTCGCGCTCTGGCTCAAAAAGAACCGCTACCGCGCCGATCAGGTGCAGACCTTCCTGCCGTCTCCGATGGCGACGGCGACGGCGATGTATCACACCGGGGTCAACACGCTCAAAGGCGTGCGCCGCGGCGCGAGCATGAAGGTCGAGACGGTGCGCGGCGGGCGGCAGAGGCGGCTGCACAAGGCGTTTCTGCGCTACCATGACCCCGACAATTGGCCGCTCCTGCGCGAGGCGTTGAAGTCGATGGGCCGGGCCGACCTCATCGGGCCGCGACCCGACCAGCTGGTGCCGCTGCACCAGCCCGTCGGTGCCGCCAGGACCGCCGCGAAGAAGGCGCCGGGACGGCCGAATTCGCGGCCGCGGAAGTTCACCACCAAGGGTGTGCCGTTTCCGAAGCGGTGACCCGCCTCAGCCCGCGGCCGTCGCTTCAGGCGGGTCGCGGGTGAGGACGGCGGCAAAGAAGCCATCGGTCGCGTGGCGGGCGGGCGTGAGCGACAGGAAATCGCCGTCGTTGGCCTCGGCCAGCCAGGGCGCGGCTTCGGTGACGGGCACGGGGCGAAAGCCCGGGTTGGCCGCGAGGAAGGCGGCCACCTGGTCCTCGTTTTCCTCGGCGAGCAGCGAGCAGGTCGCATAGACCAGCCGGCCGCCCGGTCTGACCAGCCGCGCGGCGCTGGCAAATATGCGGGCCTGCAGCGCCAGGAGGTCGTCGAGCCCGGTCTCGGCCTGCGGGCGCCAGCGCGTATCGGGGTTGCGCCGCCAGGTGCCGGTGCCGGCGCAGGGCGCGTCTATCAGCACGCGGTCGAAGCTGCCCTTGTGGCGCTTGACCCATTTGTCGGTCTCGCTGGTCAGAAGCCGGGTCTCGGTGTTGTGGAGGCCCGCGCCCCGCAGCCGCTCGGCCGCCCGTTTCAGCCGGCCCGCGCTCACGTCGCAGGCGACGATGCGACCCCTGCCCTGCATGCCGGCGGCCATCGCGAGAGTCTTGCCGCCGGCGCCGGCGCAGAAATCGGCCACGCGGTCGCCGGGCCGGGCATCGACGAGCGCGGCCACGAGCTGCGAGCCCTCGTCCTGGATTTCGACCGCGCCGGTCTTGAGCCCGGCGAGACGCGCGAGCGGGAACCGTTCGCGCACACGGATACCCTGGGGCGCGAGCGGCGTGACTTCGGCGTCGAGGCCGAGGCGTTTCAGATCGCCCAGCACCTCGGCGCGCGTCGTCTTGATCGGGTTGACCCGCAGATCGAGCGGCGGCGGCAGCAGGCTCGCCGCCATCTCGGCGTCGAAGGTCGGACCGAAGCGCCGCCGCAGCGGGTCCGCCGCCCAGGCCGGACATTCGAGCCGCACCTCGTCGGGCATGTCGGGATGCAGCATGGTGCGGCCGCGCAGTCCTGCCACCAGCGCGCTTTCCGGCGCGCTCAGCGCGGCGGGCGCGAATTTCGCGCCGTCGAACAGCCGTTTCAGCTGGTCGGGCGACTTGCCGTCGCCGAGCATCAGCCAGACCAGCAGGCGACCGCGCGGGGTATCGTCCTGCCGCAGCCGCGCCAGCCACCAGCCCAGCCGCGCCCGGTGCCTGAGCAGCGCATAGACCAGCTCGAGAATGGCGCCCCGGTCGCTGTCGCCGATATGTCGCCGGGCACGAAAATATGCGGAGGTAACCGCATCCGCCGGGCGCGCGGTGCGTTCGACCTCGGCCAGAAGCTCCAATGTGGATTGCAGGCGGGCGGCAGGGGTCACGGCATGTGGGTCCGGTCAGAAACGCGCGCGCAGGTGGGGTCGAGCAGGCATTGCGGACCCCATCCGCATCTGTTGGCCAAAGAGCGCCGCGTTCGCGGCCATCGCCGGGTGTTTACCGGGAACGCCGCGCGCTGCAAACCGCCTTTCGCCGGCAGACGTGGCGTCGTTCCCGGCCGGCCCCGCAGATCACTGTTCGGGTGGCCGCCAAAACGCGAGGGCGGCGTCGGCGCGGGATCTTCCGGAGGATCGCGTCGAAACCCCCGGATCGCGCCCCGCGCTACCAGTCCCGTGCCCGGACCTCATGCAGATACCGGTGGAAAGCGCGCCTGGAATACGTCGCGTTCGAACCTGGTCCGGTAGTGTGCGAGGCAGTCCGCATTGGCGAGCGCGGCGGTGAGGGCCGGCTGGCATTGGTATCGGTGCATTTTGCGACCTTGTCTCGATCCGTCTCACTCAGGAGCGTACGCACATTGGCAGCGCAATCCGGACAGACCGCGATCGCTTGCCAGGTTCCTTGAGATGTCTTCCAAAAGGTCACCGTGGAAGGCTCCGAAAAGACGGCGCTATCACAGCCGAGACAATTGGATTGTCCTGTTCGCAAGTTGGACCGAGCTCTCCTCCGATGATCCTCATGGAAGCGTTTCAGCTCCGCACCCCGGAAGATCTGTGGTACTTTGGTGTCGGAAGGCCGCAACCCGCTGCCCACCCAGTTCAACAGGGTATTCCTGCAGATATCGTAGGGGGACAGGACGTCTTCCACGGAATTCACCCGGTCCGACTGCGGGCGCACTTTGCGATAGGATCGGGTCATGTCGAGCCCGGCCCGCCCGGCCCGCCTTCCGAGCAGATGCATCTTTCCGACCTCGTTCAAACTCTTCGAGTTGAGGTACCGCCCAACGGGAGGTTCCTGCAGCAAACTTGATCGGTGCGGGAACCTCAGCTTCCGATCTTACCCATCGCCAGATGGTCTGACGCAAGACGCGATACCGCTTCGCCACGCCACTGTCGGAAAGGAACCTATCTGCGAACGGCCCACGTTGATGAGCCGGTCTCTTGGGTCTCGACGCTCGCGAATTCGGTGTGCCGCCTTCTTTGGTCCTGGCAGATTCAGTTTTCGAGTCAACGGCAAGTTGGCCTGCCTCGCAATTCGGGGCTTCGCCCTCAGCGTGTACAGTCTGCGATTCTCGATGTTCGAATAGGTCGAGCTGGGTTTCGCGGGTTTTGGACACGCGGGTCTTGGACACAAGGACACCCTGGGAATTGGGTAGTCCAGTACGTTTCTGCGTCTGAAGACCGCAACTTTGCTCGTGCTCGACTACTCACACAACAAAGCGAGCATCGGCGTCTGATGGGCACAACATATTGCGAATTGCGACTTGCCGGCAAGTGTCGCGTTGCATCAACACTGAGGGGCGTATGTGGAGCCAAATGTGGGGCTGAATCTCATACTTCAAACAATATCTAAATAAAACAATGCATTGCGGAAATTTGTGGCGGAGACGAAGGGATTCG
>JAGRMO010000203.1:11990-15247 GCA_020441205.1 Maritimibacter sp. | reverse complement strand
CCGCTGGCCTGTCTATGGATGTGGGATCGGGAAAACAAGGGGGAAATCTGGACGCCGGGCGGGGAAATGGCTGCGGCGGCCGGAGCGGCGCGGACGGGTGGCGCGCGGCGGGTCCGCGGCGGGCAGCTTCCGCCCAAGGCGGCGGCAGGGCGGCGTCTGCGTCACCGGTTGGCCACGACTTTTGTTGAACCGCGCGTCACTTGCGCCACGTATACTTGGCAATCGCAGCACAAAGGCACATATGGGTGCCTAAAATTTGCAAAAGTCCGGGACCAGCATGCGTATCAAATTCCATACCGTCGCCGCGATCGTCGTGCTTGCCGCTGCGGGTTTCTGGGTGGCGACCGGCGAGTTCACTTCCGTCGGCAGCCAGATCGGCGGGGCGAGCCCGGCCGAAGCGGCCGAAGCCTCCGCCCCCGCCGGTGACGTGGCCGCCGCCGAACCGGCCGCCGAGGCCGCGCCGGCGCAGCAATCGGTCGCCTTCGCCGTGGCCGAGCCCGCGCCCTACGAGCGCTGGATCCGGCTGTCGGGCCAGACCGAGGCCGACAAGCAGGTGGTGCTGGTGGCGCGCACCTCCGGCACGATCACCGAGCTGCCGGTCGCGGCCGGCGACGTCCTCGAGGGCGGCGCGCTGGTGATGGCGGTCGAGGGGCCGGAGAAGCTCGCGGCGGTCGAAAGCGCCAAGGCGCAGCTCGCCACCGCGGCGAACCAGGCCGAGGTGAACCAGAAGCTGCGTGCCCGCGGCGCGCTGTCGGAGCTGCAGCTCGAAGCCTCGGTGGCGGCGCGCGAAGCCGCCCGGTCGGGGCTCGAGGCCGCCCAGGCCCAGGCCGACCAGCTCGAGGTGCGCGCGCCCTTCGCCGGCATCGTCGACGAGGTGTTCACCGATCCCGGCTCATGGGTCACGCCCGGGGCGCAGGTGGCCTCGCTGCTCGCCCTCGATCCGATCGTCGTGGTCGGCGAGGTGAACGAGCGCGATCTGCAATCGGTCGTCTCCGGCACCAAGGCGCTTGTCACCTTCGGCGACGGCACCGAGGCCGAGGGCATCGTGCGCTACGTGCGCCGCGAAGCTTCCGGGGTCACCCGCACCTTCCCGATCGAAGTGGCGATCGCCAATCCCGACGCGGCGATCCCGGCCGGGATGTCGGCCGAGATCAAGCTCGCCATCGAAACCGATCCGGCGATCTTCCTGCCGCGCTCGGCGATCACGCTCGACGTCTCCGGCGCGCTCGGCGTGCGGGTGCTGTCGGACGACAACGTGGTTTCGTTCCTGACGGTGACCATCGTCGACGACACGTCGCGCGGGCTCGCGATCGCGGGTATCGAGCCCGGCACGCGGATCATCGTCTCGGGGCAGGACATGGTGAGCGACGGCCAGACGGTCGACGCGGTGCCGGCCGATGACGTGGCGGCGGGTACCGCCGCTGCGCCGGCCGCCGAAGGAGCCAACTGATGGATATCGTCGGCCTCGCCATCCGCAACGCGCGGCTCACGATCTCGGTCATGCTGTTCCTGATCGTGGCGGGCGCCATGGCCTATATCGCGATCCCGAAAGAGGCCGAGCCCGACATCAAGATCCCGATCATCTACGTGTCGATGGGCTACCAGGGCATTTCGCCCGAGGATTCCGAGCGGCTGCTGCTGAGGCCGATGGAAACCAAGCTCAAATCCATCGCCGGGATCAAGAAGATGACCTCCACCGCCTATCTCGGCGGTGGCAACGTGCTGATCGAGTTCCAGGCCGGCGCCGATCTGTCGAAGGCGCTCGACGATGTGCGGTCCGGCGTCGATGACGCCAAGCGCGAGCTGCCGCAGGGGGCGGACGAGCCCTCGGTGCACGAGGTCAACATCTCCGAGTTTCCGGTGCTGGTGCTCACGCTGTCGGGCGATCTGCCCGAGCGGGTGCTGGGCCAGGCGGCGCGCGAATTGCGCGACGCGATCAAGGAGAACGTCCCCGGCGTGCTCGACGCGAACCTCCAGGGCGTGCGCGACGACGTGGTCGAGGCGGTGATCGACCCGGGCAAGCTGTCGACCTACGGCATCAGGCTCGATACGCTGATCCAGGCCATCGGCGCGGGCAACAGCCTTGTCGCCGCCGGTTCGATCGAGGGCGAACAGGGCAATTACGCGGTCAAGGTGCCGGCGCTGATCGAAACCATCGAGGACGCCGCGCAGTTCCCCATCGTGGTCGGCCCCAACGCCACGGTACGCGCGCATGAGATCGCCGACGTGCGCTCGACCTTCAAGGATGCGAGCTCGATCACCCGGCTCGACGGCAAGCCGGCCGTCGCCATCGAGATCTCGAAGCGCTCGGGCGCGAACCTGGTCGAGACGATCGACGGGGTGAAGGCGGTGGCGAAGGCGGCGGAAGAGCTCCTGCCCGCCGGCGCCGTCATCACCTACAGCCAGGACAAGTCGATCACCATCCGCCAGCTCTTGAGCGATCTGCAGAACTCGGTGCTCACCGCCGTCGTGCTGGTGTTCATCGTCATCCTGTTCGTGCTCTCGGGCCGCGCCTCGCTGTTCATCGGCATGGCGATCCCGACCTCGTTCCTGATGGGGATCCTGTTCCTCTCGCTCGCGGGGATGACCGTCAACCTCATCGTGCTGTTCAGTCTCATTCTCGCGGTCGGGATGCTGGTGGACGACGCGATCATCGTCACCGAGTTCGCCGAGCGGCGGATGCACGAGGGGATGGACAAGGTCGCCGCCTTCCGGCTCGCCGCGTCGCGCATGGCGGGGCCGGTGGTGGCCGCGACGATGACGCGCGTGGCCGCCTTCTCGCCCCTGCTGTTCTGGCCCGGAATCGTCGGCGAATTCATGAAATACCTGCCGATCACGCTGATCGCGACGCTGTCGTCGTCGATGCTCTACGCGCTGGTGTTCACACCGACCCTGGGGGCGATGTTCGGCCGGGTGACGACCCATGACGAGGCGCCGAAGGACGGTCTCTACATGTGGTTCGTCCAGCGCGCGGTGCGCCATCCGTTCATGGTGATGATCATCGCCATCGCCGCGCTGGTCGCGGTGCCGATGGCCTACGGCAAATACGGCAAGGGGGTCGAGTTTTTCCCCAATGTCGAGCCCGATTACGGCCTGCTCTATGTCCATGCCCGCGGCAACCTCTCGATCAGCGAGAAGGACGCGCTGGTGGCGAAGGCCGAAGAGCGCATCCTCGGCTGGCCCGGGATCAAGTCGGTCTATACCCGCGTCGGCGCGTCCGGCGGCGGTTTCGGCGGCCAGGTCGATCCCGACGTGGT
>JAGRMO010000203.1:11406-11894 GCA_020441205.1 Maritimibacter sp. | reverse complement strand
CGGATCGAGGTCTCGGTGCCGGATGCGGGCCCGCCCACCGGCAAGGCGATCCAGATCCTGCTCTCGGCCGACAAGCCCGACGGGCTCAACGATACGGCGCGCGAAGTCGCGGCCAAGATCGCCGCGATCCCGGACGTGATCGACATCACCGACGGGTTGCCGCCGCCGGGGATCGACTGGGAGCTCCAGGTCGACCGCGGCACCGCGGCGCGATACGGCATCAGCCCCTATTCGGTCGGCACGATGGTGCAGCTCGTCACCAACGGGGTGAAGCTCACCGATTACCGCCCGGCGGGCTCCGACGACGCGGTCGATATCCGGCTCAGGCTGCCCGAAGACATGCGCACCCTGTCGATGCTCGATCAGCTTCGGATCGAGACCGGCGGCGGCGCGGTGCCGATCTCCAACCTTGTGACCCGCGAGCCGGTGCGCTCGACCGGTACGCTGACGCGGATCGACGGCAAGCGCACGGTCACCGTGCAGGCCGG
>JAGRMO010000203.1:604-11338 GCA_020441205.1 Maritimibacter sp. | reverse complement strand
CGGGATCAGCTGGAAGATGGCGGGCGAGGACGAGGAACAGGCCGCGGCCAGCGCCTTCCTTGCGAAGGCCTTCGTCGCCGCGCTGTTCCTGATCTTCATCGTGCTGCTCGCGCAGTTCAACCGGTTCCTCTCGGTCGGGCTCGTGCTGGTGGCGGTGGTGATGTCGACCATCGGCGTGTTCCTCGGGCTCATGATCATGAACCAGCCATTCAGCGTGGTGATGACCGGCATCGGGGTGATCGCGCTCGCGGGCATCGTGGTGAACAACAACATCGTGCTGATCGACACCTACGACCACCTGCGCCGCGATCAGGACATGGACAAGCTCGAAGCGATCCTCCAGACCTGCCGCGAGCGCGCGCGCCCGGTGGTGCTGACGGCGCTCACCGCGATCCTCGGCGTGTTGCCGATCGCGTTCGGCTACAACCTCGAGCTTCTGAGCCACGAGACCACCTTCGGCGCGCCATCGACGCAATGGTGGATCGCGCTGTCCTCGGCCATCGTCTTCGGCCTCGCCTTCTCGACGGTGCTGACGCTGATCGTGACGCCTTCGATGCTGATGATCGTGACCCGCTCGAAAGACAGCAAGGTCACCCGTTTCTTCAGCCGGATCGCGGGGCCGTTCCGCCGCCGCAAGGGCCAGGACGCGGCGCGCCCGGCGAAGCGGGCGAAGCCCGAGCCCGCCGAATAGGCCCCTGCCCTTCGCAGACGAAAACGGACGCGCCCGCAAAGGCGCGTCCGTTTTGCTTTCGGGGGGGCGGCGGCTCAGCCCGCGATCAGCGCGGTGATTTCCGCCACTTTCTGCGCCACGAGCCCGGCGTCGCCCCGGGCCTCGACGTTGAGCCGCAGGAGCGGTTCGGTGTTCGAGGCGCGCAGGTTGAAGCGCCAGTCGGCCTGGGCGAGCGAGAGCCCGTCGGTATCGTCGCGCGCCACCGCGCCCGGGGCGAAGGCCGCCTCGACCCGGGCCACCGCGGCGGCCACATCCTCGACCCGGAAGTTGATCTCGCCCGACGAGGGGAAAGCGGCGCGGCGCGCGTCGACCAGCTCGGCAAGCGGCTTGCCGGTGCGGCCCATGAGCTCGACCACCAGGAGCCAGGGGATCATGCCTGAATCGCAGGCGACGAAATCGCGAAAGTAGTGATGCGCCGACATTTCGCCGCCGTAGACCGCGTTCGTCTCGCGCATCTTCTGCTTGATGAAGGCGTGGCCGGTGCGCGATTGCACCGCTTCGCCGCCCGCGGCGGTCACCACGTCGAGCGTGTTCCAGACCACGCGCGGGTCGTGGACGATCTTGGCGCCGGGCTCCTTGGCGAGGAAAGCGTCGGCCAGCAGGCCCACGACATATTCGCCGGGGATGAAGGCGCCGGTCGCGTCGAACAGGAAGCAGCGGTCGAAGTCGCCGTCCCAGGCGACGCCCAGATCGGCGCCCGCGGCCACCACGGCTTCTGCGGTCACCGGCTGGTTCTCGGGCAGGAGCGGGTTGGGGATGCCGTTCGGAAAGCTGCCGTCGGGCGCGTGGTGCAGGCGCTCCACCTCGATCGGCGCGCCGGCCGCCTCGAGGGCCGCAAAGATCGCATCGAAGGTGGGGCCGGCCGCGCCATTGCCGGCGTTGACCAGCACTTTGAGCGGACGGAGCGCAGCGACATCGACGAAGGAGAGAACGCGCTCGACATAGGCCCCGCGCACGTCGTCCGACGCGATCACCCGGCCCGGCTTGGCCGCGGGGGCAAAACCCCCCGCCTCGGCCCGGGCCTTCACCGCGCCCAGCTCGGTTTCCGGGTCGAGCGGGGCCGAGCCCGCCTTCACCATCTTCATCCCGTTGTAGTCCATCGGGTTGTGCGAGGCGGTGACGCAGATGCCGCCATCGGCGCCGAGCGCGGTGGTGGCGAAATACATCTCCTCGGTGCCCGAGAGCCCGATGTCGAGCACGTCGGCCCCCTGCGCGGTCAGCCCTTCGGCGACGGCGGCGGCGAGGCTTTCCGAGCTCGCGCGGATGTCGCGGCCCAGCACCACGCGGCGCGCGCCCAGTGCCTCGGCGAAGCCCTGGCCGACGATGCGGGCGATGTCCTCGTCGAGGTTGTCGCCCAGCCGGCCGCGGATGTCGTAGGCCTTGAAACAGCTCAGATCAGTCGCAGCTTTGTCAGTCACGGGCGTAGACGTCCTCGTAGCGGATGATGTCGTCCTCGCCGAGATAGGCGCCGGTCTGCACCTCGATCAGCACCATCGGCACCTTGCCGGGGTTGGCCATGCGGTGGATGGCGCCGAGCGGGATGTAGACCGACTGGTTCTCGGTCACGAGCTGCACCTTGTCGTTGATCGTCACTTCGGCGGTGCCGGAGACGACGATCCAGTGTTCGGCGCGGTGGTGGTGCGATTGCAGGCTCAGCGCCGCGCCCGGCTTGACCACGATGCGCTTGACCTGGAAGCGGTCGGCGAGCACGAGGCTCTCGTACCAGCCCCAGGGCCGGTGATCCTTCGGGAAGTCGGTGGCCTGGCGCACCTTCTTGGCCTTCAGCGTATCCACCACCTTCTTCACGTCCTGGGCGCGGTCCATGTCGGCCACCAGCACCGCGTCGCCCATGGCGACGGCAAAGACGTTGTCGAGCCCGAGCCCGACGATCTCGACGGTGCCCCCCTCGGACCGCAGCAGCGTGTTGGTGCAGTCGATGGCAGTTGCGTTGCCGGTGGCGGCGACGCCGCTCGCGTCGGCGTCCGAGGCGCGCCAGACGGCATCCCAGCCGCCGAGATCGGACCAGCCGGCGGAATAGGGCACCACGGCGATGTTGTCCGAGCGTTCCATCACCGCATAGTCGATCGAGATGTCGGCGGCGCCTTTCCAGGCTGTGGGGTCGAGCCGGTAGAAGCCCAGATCGGCGCGGCCGTTCTCGATCGAGCGGGCGACGGGTTCGACCAGCTCGGGGGCGTGGGTCATGTAGGCCGCGACGATGGCGCGGGCCGAGAACAGGAAGATGCCCGCGTTCCACAGATGCCTGCCGCCGGCCACCATGACCTCGGCCGAGGCGGCGTCGGGCTTCTCGACGAAGCGGACGATGTCCATCGCATGCGGATGGTCGGCGTCGATGGTCTCGGCCAGTTCGAGATAGCCGTAGCCGGTCTCGGCGTGGTCGGGGGTGATGCCGAAGGTCACCAGCTTGCCGGCCTGCGCTTCCGGCACGCCGAGGGCGACGGCGGCGCGGAAGGCGTCGGCGTCGGGCACGAGGTGATCGGAGGGGGCGACGAGCATCAGATCGGCCCCGTCGGCGCCATGCTTGTCGAGCCAGAGGGCGGCGGCGAGCACCGCGGGGCCGGTGTTGCGCCCCTCGGGTTCGATCAGCACGGCGCCCGGGTCGATGCCGACATCGGTGAGCTGTTCGCCGACGATGAAGCGGAAATCGGCATTGGTCAGCACCAGCGGCGCGGCGTAGCCCTCGCCCGACAGCCGCAGCGCGGAATCCTGAAACGGCGTCAGCTCGCCCATCAGCGGCACGAATTGCTTGGGATAGGATTTGCGCGACAGCGGCCAGAGCCGGGTGCCCGACCCGCCGCACAACAACACCGGTGTAATCATCGTCTCATTCCTCGTCAGAAACCCGGCCGCGTCCTCGCGCGGTCCTTGCCGTAAGCCGGCCGCCCCAGCCTCCCTTGGCCGGCGCCTGCCCCGGCCGGAACGGCGCGGCGCGCCTGGTTCGGGGCTCTGGGGCTGATGTCTCGTCCGGCCTGGAAACTGCCTGCCATCGCGTCCATTCGTTGCTCCCGCCCCGGGGGCGAACCCGCGCGGAAATCTCTCTCAAATCCAAGCCCTACGGGCCGCGCCCGACCTCGCCCGGAGCGCTAACACGGCCCGGGTCTTGCGGCAACGTTTATGCCGCCGGGATCGGGCCCGCGGGTACCATGGCGACGATTGAGGGCAACAATTTGACGATGCCGGGGCTTTTCGTTTCCGTCCGCGGCGGGGACATGGCGTGCGGCGCGCGACCGCGTGCCTGCCGAGGTTTCGCGGCGCGGGACGGCGCCCGGGCGCGTCGGATGCGGGCTGTCTCTGCCGATGCGCGCCTGCCGATGCGAAACCGGCAAGCGATTGAATACCATCGAAAACTCACTGATCCCGGTTCGGGCACAATCTCCTTGCGGCCGGCTCCCTCCGCGTGCCGGCCGCCCGTTTCGGCCGTCTCGTCCGTCGTCGAGGCCCGGCCCCGCGGCCCGGCACCCTCGTCCGACGCGGCGGCGTCACGATGCCGTTTTTTGCTGTGCCGCAAGCGGTCCGCGACGCCCCGCCACGGGCTGCGCCGCAACCCTGGATTGCCGCATTCCTTGAAGAAACTGCTGTTTTCCGCCGCCTCCGGCCCACAAACCAAGGGCCTCGCCGCCCCAATCCATTGCCGAAAAAAAGCCCACATTTTCAGCAAATTGTCGCCAGATTGTCCGGGTTATTTCGGGCCTAGGCAAATCGGTCACAGTTCGATGATTCTGAGTAAAGCTTTCACTTTTCAGAGAATCCCAAATGGGGTAACTACATCTTGGGCGAGTGCTACGCGCATATCTTGTATTGAGATCGGCGCACACAACTATAACATGCGTACGTCCACCCTCGACCGAGGCAGTCGAAATACGGGCGTGAGGGAGCAGTAGACTTGGATACGTCGTTCGGCCTTGAGGCCCCGCATACACCTGTTGGCGAGTTTCGTGCGCTGATCGGCGGGTCGTCCGCCTTCTGGGGGACGAAACGGGTGTTCGATCTCGTCGTGAGCCTCGCGCTCATGGTTTTCCTTGTTCCCTTCGCCGTCGCGCTCGTGCTGCTGAACCCCTGGTTCAACCCCGGCCCGCTGATCTATCCGCAGCAGCGGATGGGTCGCGATCTGAAGCCGTTCACCGCCTACAAGTTCCGCTCGATGCTGCCGGCCGCGACCATCACCCGCAGCGCCGACGATCCGATCGAGGTCGAGCGGATCACCGGGCTCGGGCTGTTCATCCGCAAGATGCGGATCGACGAACTGCCGCAGATCCTCAACGTGCTGAAGGGCGAGATGAGCCTGATCGGGCCGCGCCCGGACTATTACGAGCACGCCCGCGAATTCGTCGCGCTGATCCCCGAATACAGCGCCCGCCATCTGGTGCGTCCGGGGATCTCGGGCTTTGCCCAGGTCACGCTCGTCTATGCCCAGGGGGTCGATGCGACCCGGGCCAAGGCGCATGCCGATCTGGCCTATATCCGCAACGCCTCGGTGGCGCTCGAAGCGCGGATCTTCTGGCTCACGCTGATGACCGTGATCCTGCGCCGGGGCGCCTGACCCGCCGGTTCCCGCCCCCGCCGCGGGACGTGACGGCACGGCTTGCGAAGGCCCGCGCGATCCGTCACCCTGTGGCCCTCATGAGCTGGATGACACGCCTTCTCGACCGGGTTTCGGGCGCGCGCGCAGGCGCGGCCCAGGCGTTCGACGCCCCGCTGGCGCCGGCCGAACGGCTCGCGGTGATCGGCGACGTTCACGGCTGTTACGACCAGCTGGTCGAGATGCTGAGCGCGCTCGGCGAGGCCGATCCGCCACCGGGACGGCTGGTGTTCACCGGCGATATCGTCGACCGCGGCGAGCACAGCGCCAAAGTTGTGGCGCTGCTCTACACGATCCAAGAACGGCTCGGCTCGCGGATGGTGCTGCTGCGCGGCAACCATGAAGAGATGATGCTGCGGTTCATCGACGATCCGGAACAGTCGCGGCGCTGGCTGCGGTTCGGCGGGTTGCAGACGCTGGCGAGCTACGGCATCGGCGCGGTGACCGAGCATTCCGGGCCGCAGGAGGCCGGCCGCGCCCGCGACGCGCTGGCGGCGGCGCTCGGGCCGGACCACCTTGCGTGGCTCCGCGGCCTGCCCAACCGGTTCACCAGCGGCAATGTCACCGTGGTCCATGCCGCCGCCGACCCGCATCTGCCGATCGCGGAGCAGTCCGACGAGGTACTCGCCTGGGGGCATCGGGATTTCTTCACGGTGCCGCGCGGCGACGGTCAATGGGTGGTGCATGGCCACAGCGTGGTCGAGGCGGTCGAAGCCCGGGCCGGTCGGATCGGGGTCGATACCGGCGCCTTCGCCACCGGCGTTCTGTCCGGCGCGCTGATCGATCCGGGGCGGATGACGCCGCTGTCGGTGCGGGTCTGAGCCGCTCCCCCGGAGTCTCCGAATGAGCACAATCCCCGAAAAAGTGGGGCATTTTTGCCATGGCGGCCCGGATGCGTTGCTTTTGGCGGTTTCTCGCTGGAATTGCGCTTGGTATAAAGTCGCAAAACTAGGGGATACGACCGCATGCACCGACGGTCGTACGAGCTAAAGGGACTAAAACATGCGCATTTTTGCAGTTATGGCGATGGTGACGTCGCTGTCGGCCTGTGCGATCTCGCCGACCGTGATGCCCGGCGATTCGGCCGCAGGCGCCGTTCAAATCGTCGCGATCACCAATGAAAGCATTTCCACCGCCAACGCATCGGACTACCGGCCGCGCGCGCTGCCGGCGATCTTCAGCTACTCGGCCGGTGTCGGCAACGGGGCGGTGAACGGTGCCGGCGCCCTGCCCGAAGGTGCCTACGCGCCCGAGCAGCGCCCGGCCCAGCTGCCGACGCGCCTGCCGGATCCCTACACCCCCGGTCCCTACACGATCGGCGTGGGCGACGTTCTGCTGCTCTCGACGCCGACCACCGGCGACACCGTCGAACAGCTCACCGGCCTGCTCGCCGCGCAATCGCAGCGTCAGGGCTACACCGTGCAGGACGACGGCGCGATCGCGATCCCGGAAGTCGGCCGCATCCGCATCGCCGGGCTGACGCTGGAAGAGGCCGAGGCCGAGATCTTCCAGGCCCTCGTCGGCAACCAGCTCGACCCGACCTTCTCGCTCGAAGTGTCCGGCTTCAACTCGCAGCGCGTTTCCGTCGGCGGCGCCGTCGCCGCGCCGCAGAGCGTGCCGATCACCCTGCAGACCCCGACGCTTTCGGAAGCGATCACCGCCGCCGGCGGCGTGACCCTCACCGACCGCGAATTCGCCTCGATCCGGATCTACCGCGACGGCACGATCTACCAGGTGCCGATGTCGGCCTATCTGTCCGATCCGTCGATCCAGAACCTGCCGATGAAGAACGGCGACTCGGTCTTCGTCGATACCGCCTACGACATCACCAAGGCCGCGGGCTATTTCGAACAGCAGATCCGCCTCGCCGAGTTCCGCCAGACCGCCCGGTCCGACGCGCTCGACGCGCTGACCGCCGAAGTGGCGCTGCGCCGCGACGAGCTCACCGAGCGCCGCGAGAACTACCTGTCGAAGATCGAGCTCGATGCGATCGAACGCGACTATGTCTATGTCGCCGGCGAGGTGGGGATCCAGAACCGCTTCACCATGCCGTTCGAGCGCGACGCGTCGCTGGCCGATGCGCTCTACGACCAGACCGGCGGCGCCGGCGTGCCGAGCGAGCGTGGCACCCTGTCGCAGGTCTACGTGATCCGCACCTCGGGCCCTGGCAAAGTGGTCGCCTGGCATCTCGACGCCTCGAACGCGGCCAACCTCGTGCTGGCCACCAAGTTCGAAATGCGCCCGAACGACGTGATCTACGTGTCCGAACAGCCGCTGCGCGTGGCGGACCGCGTGTTCACCACGATCATCGGCGGCGCCGCGGCGGCTTCGACCCTGCCGTTCTGATCGCAGATGCCACAGCAATTCGCGGGGCCGTCCTTCGGGGCGGCCCCGTTCCATTTCAGAACAGGAAATCGTCGGCGGCGAGGTTGATGGCGTCGCCGCCCGCGGCCCGCAGCAGGAGCCGCTCGTCGCCGGCGCGAAGCTCGGTCCAGCCGCCGTCCGCCGCGCCGACGGCGAGATCGGCAAAGCCGTCGAGCCCCCAGGCGGCAAGGTCGATCACGTCCCTGCCCTGTTCGAAATCGTAGATCCGGTCGGTCTGGCCATCGCGGCCGAGCTGGAACCGGTCGGCCCCGTCGCCGCCGTAGAGCCGGTCGTAACCGCGCCCGTCGACAAGCAGGTCGTCGCCACTGCCGCCGTGCAGCCAGTCCGAGCCGTTGCCGCCGTCCAGCAGATCGTCGCCGCCGCGGCCGTAGAGGCTGTCGCGCCCGCCGCGGCCGTAGATCTCGGCGCCGAAGGGCGTGCCGTCGAGCTCGCGGTCGGCCCTGCGCGATCCGCTCACCCGCATCCCCTCCGGCGGCGGGGCGACGCCCGCGACCCCGCTCGCGTCGATGCCCTGCAGCGTGATCCAGCCGCGTGCGCCCAGGTGCACCATCGTGTCGGTGCCGTCGGAATAGACCGCGAAAGCCGCCACCAGCGCCTCGATCGTGGCGTAGTCCACACCGTCGATCCTGAGCAGGTCCACGCCGGGCTGGAAGTCGGTGATGGTGTCCTCGTCGATGTCCTGCGACACGGTGCCGAAGTCGAACACGTCGGCCCCGGCGCCGCCGGTGATCAGATCGTCGCCGAGGCCCGCCTGGATCGTGTCGTCGCCGTCACCACCGTCAATGGTGTCGTTGCCGTAGAACCGGCGCTGGCCGTTGTCGCGAAACACGTCGGCGCCGGCGCCAAGTTCGACGATATCCTGCCCGAGGCCGCCGTCGACCACGTCGTCGCCATCGCCCGCGAGGATCAGATCGCCGTGGCGCCCGCCCCAGATCAGGTCGTCGCCGTCGCCGGCGTCGATGAAATCGGCGCCGAGGCGGCCGTAGATCCAGTCGGCGCCGCCCCGGCCCTCCAGCACGTCCTCGCCGGTGCTGCCGAATAGCAGGTCATGGCGTTCGGTGCCGATCTCGGTCTTGCCTGCGCCGGCGCGGTAGACCAGTTCGACCACGATCATTTCGTAGGGCGAGAAAGTGAGAATCTCGGCCGCGTCGGCGTGAAAGCCGGCCCAGGAATAGGCCCTTGTGCCGATCGCGGTGCCCTGCTGATAGCCCTTGGCCTCGGGGTCGTCGACGCTGATCCAGCTCACCTCGACGGTGGGCGCGCGCCCGCGACCGCGCCAGGCCGAGAAGTCGAGGTCCAGCGTCCGGGTCTCGTCACTGCGCGAGCCGAGGTAGAAGACCGCGCGCCCGTCGCCTTCGTAGCCATAGACATGGATGTCGTCGCCCGCCTCCCACATCACCCCCGGGGCCTTGCCGTTCAGGTCGAGCACCTCGAGCCCGGGAAGCTGGTCCGACATCATGTCGAACAGATAGCTCAGCGGCTTTTCCTCGCCGTTCAGCGTCTCGAGCGATGTGAAGGCGCCGTTGCGCACGGGCCAGAGGTTCATTGCGTCGATGCCGGCCGCCACCATCTGGGTGAACAGTGCGACCACGGGTTCGAGCTGCTTGATGCCGTCGTAATGGTCCTTCATCGTCTCGATCGCATCGCCCGCGCCGAACGAGACCTCCCATTCCGACACCACCCAGTCGAGCCCGCCGCCGAACACCGCCTCGGTGGCCGTGAGCGTGTCGATGATATGGGTCTCGCCGGTCAGCCAGTCCTGCGGGTTGGCCTCGAGTTCGAGCCAGGGGTAGATATGGGCGATGAGCGCGTCGACCGCGTCGGCCGCGCCCTCGGCGTCGAAGGCGTCCGCCAGCGTGTCGCGGAAGTCCTGCGCCTTGCGCCACGTGTCCGGGATCCAGCTCCACAGCGCCTGCACGCCGATCCAGGGCGCGTCGCCGTCGCCTGCGGCGTCGAGCCCGGCGGCGTCGATCTCGGCGTCGAGCACCCTGGTCATGGTGGCGGCAATCGCGGCATAGGCGTCGGAGAAGGCTTGCGCCTCGGCGCCGGTGAGCTGCGCCGCCCCGTTGGTCTTCTCGGCCATGAGGTCGAACTCGTTGCCGATCTCGAAGCCGTCGATGGTCACGCCCAGGTTCGTGGCGGCGGCGAGGAGCGAGCGGGCGAAGGTCTCGACCTCGGCCGCCGCCGTCGCGGTGTCCATCGTCATCGAACCCAGGTCGAGAAACCGCCAGGTCGGCAGAACGATGGTCACCGACCAGCCGTTTGCGGCTGCGTCCTCGAGAAACTCCCAGGTATGGGTGCCGGGCAGCACCGCGCCGTCGTCGAGCACGGTGAAATCGCCGTTCTCCGCCACGCCACCGCCCGGAAAGCGCACCGAGACCGGACCGCCCGAGGCGAGGTCGTTCACCGCGTCCTGGTAGGCCTGCAATGCGCCGCCGTCCGGCGCCTCGTCCTTGTTCGAGATGAAGTTGACCCCGAAGTGATGGTCAAAAACCTGCCCCCCCCGCACGGTGCCCCCGTGCGGAACCAATATGCGCGCCATCCGGCACCCCCTCTTTCCCAAAGGCGCGACCCCTCGCACCCGTTGAAAAAGAGCTAACGCCCCCGCCCCGGCGTTTCCCGGCACCGGTTTCGGGCAGAACCGCGACGCTTGGTTCGGATTTGACGAAAGGTTTCGGGGGTTCGGCGCGCAGGCGGCAGCCCCGCGCAGGGCGCGAGGGCATCGAGCGAGGCCGTCTGGCCTTCATCTTGGTTCAAATACTCGGGGGGGTCCGGGGGGCTCGCCCCCCGGCCTGCAAGCTTGCGGGGCGCGGCGCGCAGCGCCTCACGGCCTCGCCGCCCTGAGGATTTCGACTGGTGCGCGGGCTCCGGATGTAGGCCGGGCTTCAGCCCGGCGCCCCGGCCTCAGTTCGAATGCAGGAAGTGAAGCACGTCGCCGTCCTTCACCATGTAGCCCTTGCCCTCGGCGCGCATCTTGCCGGCTTCCTTCGCGCCCTGTTCGCCGCCGCAGGCGACGAAATCG
>JAGRMO010000203.1:0-588 GCA_020441205.1 Maritimibacter sp. | reverse complement strand
GGTCTCGGCGCGGATGAAGCCCTTTTCGAAGTCGCCGTGGATGACGCCCGCCGCCTGCGGCGCCAGCGTGCCCTCGCGGATGGTCCAGGCGCGGGCCTCCTTGGGGCCGACGGTGAAGAAGGTCTCGAGGTGCAGGAGCCGGTAGCCCGCCTTGATCAGCCGGTCGAGCCCGGCTTCGTGAAGCCCGAGCTCCTCGAGGAACATCGCCTGCTCGTCGCCGTCGAGCTGGCTGATCTCTTCCTCGATCCGGGCCGAGATCACCACCGCGCCCGCGCCCTGCTCGGCGGCGAGTTTCTCGACGGCGGCAGACTGGGCGTTGCCGCTGGCGGCGTCGTCCTCGCCGACGTTGCAGACGTAGAGCACCTTCTTGGTGGTCAGAAGCTGCAGCGCGCGCCAGGCCTTGCGGTCGTCCTCGGCCACCTCGACGCTGCGGGCGGGCCGGCCGGCCTCCAGCGCCTCCAGCGCCGCCTTCAACAGGCGCTCCTGCTGGATCGCCTCCTTGTCGCCGCCGCGCACCTTGCGGGTGAGGTTCTGCATCCGCTTCTCGATCGATTCCATGTCGGCGATCATCAGCTCGGTCTCGATGGT
>JAGRMO010000202.1 GCA_020441205.1 Maritimibacter sp. | reverse complement strand
TATTCCTGGCTGAAATCGCCGCGCTGGAAGGGCAAGGCGATGGAGGTGGGCCCGCTCAGCCGGATGCTGATGCTCTACGCCACCGGCAACGCCCACGCGAAGGAACTGGTGGATTCGACCCTCACCACCCTCGACGTGCCGGTGACCGCGCTGTTCTCGACGCTGGGGCGCACCGCGGCACGGACGCTCGAGACCAAGGTCTATCTCGACTGGATGCGCGGCTGGTACAACGACCTCATCGCCAACATCAAGGCGGGCGATCTGAAGACCCACAATGCCGAGCGCTGGGATCCGCGCAGCTGGCCCACCAAGGCCCAGGGCGCGGGCTACATGGAGGCCCCGCGCGGCGCGCTCGGCCACTGGATCGTGATCGAGAACGGCAAGATCGCCAATTACCAGGCGGTGGTGCCGACGACGTGGAACGCAGGCCCCCGCGACGCCACCGGCGCGTCTGGCCCCTACGAGGCGGCTCTGAAGGGCCACCGGCTTGCGATCCCGGACCAGCCGATCGAGATCCTGCGCACGATCCACAGCTTCGACCCCTGCATCGCCTGCGCGGTGCACATGGTGGGCGAGGACGGCGCCGACATGCTCAAGATCAACGTGAGCTGATCGCGCCACCGACGGGGAGGGTGCACCGGGCCGGCCGCAAGCGCCGGCCCGTTTGCCGTGGGCCGCACCGAAACGCCGCCGGGCGGCCTGCTGCGCCCCCGGAATCCAGCCGCATTTTCGCCATTTTTGCGCAGGTGATTCGCGATTTCTTAACCAATTTTCCCGGCGCCGGAGACCGGACCGCCGCGAATCCGGGGAAATTCGGGCTCTACTGTTCGCCATCCCGCGACAGGCCGCCGGATCGGGTTCGCATTGGACAAGTCCCGTCGCAATTGCGAACTTTTCCTGCCCGATTTTCGCCACATCGTTTAAACTTTCCCCCAGGGGAACCGGGTGGGGGCGCCCCGAGCTTTCGGCGCGAAATCCCGGTTGTGCATGAGCACGATGTGAGTTGAACGCTTTCGTTCCACGGCGCGCGCCCAACGCGCCGTGTTGGGGGCGGATCTCGGCGGGGGCCGGGATCCGATGGGTACGCTTTGGCCATTGGGGGCTATACGTTCGTTTTCGATACCGAGGACGCGCCGAAGGATAAGATCTTTTTCGACCCGACCGAACGGCGCCGCAGCCGGCTGGCGCGGCTGTTCCGGCTGGGGCTCGGCATCGCGCTTCTCTGGGCGGTGACCTTCGTCAGCGGCAATTTCCCCTTCGCCGGGCTGGTCGACCAGATCGCCTTCCGCCAGGCCCTGCCCGACGCGCAGCAGGCGATGCTGCTCCCGCCCGCCGCGAACGGCACCGGGGACCATGACCACGACCACGACCACGGGTCGAACCTCGGCCTCGCCTCGGCCGAGGCCTACCGCGCCGCCACCGGCGCCTGCGCCCCCGCCCAGACGCCGATGCTGGCCGCGATGGCCGACGCCCTCCCCGCCCGCCGGATCTACGGCCACCTCTCGACCACCCGCGACAACGCCGAGCTGTCGCTCGCCTCGAGCTGCGGCACGATCGGCACCGTGATGCCGGAATGGATCGCGCTGAAGCGCACCGGGGCCGGCTTCACCCTCGGCGTGGAAACCGCCGATGTGCGCGAAGAGGTCGACACCTACGTCGCCGCCCATGCCAAGGCCGGTGCGAGCCTCCTGCCGGTGATGCGCCTCGACGTGACCGGCGCGACCGCGGACTACGTCGCCGCGCTGCGCGAGCCCGCCACCGCCGAAGACCTCGCGGGCCAGCTCACCGCCACCGTCGACAACCTCGGCGCCGACGGGCTCTGCCTCGACGTCGGCCAGATCGAAGCCCAGGGCCTCGCGCCCCTCGCCCCGTTCTTCACCACGCTCGACGCCGCCTTCGCGAAGGCCGAACAGGAAAGCTGCATCGTGGTCTCGGGCGCCGGCGCGGCCTGGAAGGACAAGGCCCTCACCGATCTTTTCGACCGGATCGTGCTGAAGCTGTTCCAGCCCGCCTGGACCGGCTCGGCGCCGGGCCCGCTGGCCGCCGAAACCTGGTTCGCCGAAACCGCCTCCGAGGCGCTGGAGCGGATCGGCCACGAGCGCCTCGTCATCGCCCTCGGCAACCACGCGGTCGACTGGACCCTCGGCGCGCCGATGCCCGAGACGCTGGCCTATGCCGAGCTCGCCCGCCGCGCCGCCGAGGCCGGTGCCAGCCTGCAATTCAGCACCGAGACCGGCAACGGCATGGTTGCCTACCGCGACGAAGACGGCCGCAGCCACCGCGCCTGGCTGCTCGACGCCGTCTCGGCCCACAACCAGCTGAAGCTCCTCGACGCGCTTGGCCTGCGCAACGTCGCGATCTGGTCGCTCGGCAACGAAGACCCCGGCCTCTGGCCGCTGCTGCGCACCGATCTCGGCGACCGCGCCGCCGTGGTCGCCGCCCTCTCGGACGTGCGGCTCGACAACGATGTGCATTACACCGGCGAAGGCCCGTTCCTGCGCGTGACCGCGAGCCCGGCCACCGGCCTGCGCTTCGTCGATTTCGCCGGCGACAGCGGCCGCATCGCCCGGGCCGATTACGCCCAGCTGCCCGAGCCCTTCGAGGTGGAACGCTACGGTGCCGCCCCGGACGGCAAGCTCGTGCTCACCTTCGACGACGGCCCCGACGCGACCTACACCGCGCAGATCCTCGACATCCTGCGCGACACCCAGACGCCCGCCGCCTTTTTCGTCCTCGGCTCGCGCGTCATGCAGGAGCCCGCGCTCCTGCAACGGATGATCGACGAGGGCCACGAAGTGGGATCGCACAGCTTCTCGCATCCGCGCATGGACCAGATCAGCCAGACCCGCGCCGCGCTCGAACTTTCGATGATGCACAAGCTCATCGCCGGCTATTCGGGCCGCGATACCCGGCTCTACCGCGAACCCTTCCTGCGCGCCGGCGGCCCGCTCGAAGCCGCCCGCATCCCCGCCCTCGCCGCCGCCCAGGCCGAAGGCGCGCTCATCGCCGGCATGGATATCGTGCCGCAGGACTGGGACGGCATCGACGCCCGCGAGATCGTCGACCACGTCAAATCCGAGCTCGCCAAGGGCGCGGGCAACGTGCTTCTGCTGCACGACGGCGGCGGCGACCGCAGCGAGACCGTCAAGGCCGTGGCAATACTGATTGCCGAACTGCGGGCCGAAGGCTACGAATTTACCACGATGGCGAGCCTTATCGGACAGACCCGCGACCAGATCATGCCCCCGGGCGGGGACAGCTGGCCGCTGGCCTTCGACAAGGCCTCGTTCGAGATGATCTCGGGCGCCCGCGCCGCCCTCGTCGCCGTGTTCTGGGCCGTGCTGGCGCTCGGCCTCGCGCGCGCGCTCTTCGTCTTCACCTTGGTGGTAAAGCACCGCAGCATCCCGCCGATCCACACCCATCATCGGCCCAAGGCCGCCTTCGTCATCCCCGCCCATAACGAAGAGAAATCGGTGCGGGCCAGCATCGAGCGGGTGCTGAAATCGGACTACGACAATTTCGAAGTGATCGTGGTCGACGACGGCTCGACCGACGACACCTTCGAAGAGATGCAGAAAGCCTCGATCGACCCGCGGGTGAAGGTCTTTGCCCAGCTCAACCGCGGCAAATGGGGCGCGCTCAACACCGCGATCCGCAACACCGACGCCGAAGTGCTGGTCTGCATCGACGCCGACACCCATATCATGCCCGACGCGCTCGGCCATCTGGTGAAGCATTTCTTCAACCCGCGCGTCGGCGCGGTGGCCGGCAAGGTCGTCGTCGGCAACCGGGTCAACCTGCTGACCCGACTGCAGGCGCTCGAATACATCACCAGCCAGAACTTCGACCGCCGCGCCCAGGACATGCTGAACAGCATGATCGTCGTGCCCGGCGCGATCGGCGCCTGGCGCACCGAGGCGCTGCGCGAAGTGGGGATGTATTCCGGCGACACCGTGACCGAGGATGCCGACATCACCATAGCGGTCAACCGCGCGGGCTACCGCATCAGCTACGAAGATCAGGCAGTGGCCTATACCGAGGCGCCGGAAACCGTGCGCCTCCTGATGAGCCAGCGGCTGCGCTGGTCGCTCGGCATGTTCCAGGTGGCCTGGAAACATCGCGGCGCGCTCCTCGAGCCCCGCAGCGTCGGCCGCGTCGCCCTGCCCGATCTGGTGATCTTCGGCTATCTCTTCGCGCTGATGGCCCCGGTGGCCGATCTGTTCCTCGCCTTTGCGGTCTGGAACCTCTTCGCGGGCGGCGCCTCCGACGTCGCCGGCCACACCGGGCTGTTCGGCCTCGGCCCCATCGCCTTCGCCTATCTCGCGCTGCCCGCCTTCGAACTCTTCGTCGCCGGCTACGCGCTCAAGGCCGACAAGTCCGAAAGCCTGTGGATGCTGCTCCTGTTCCCGTTCCAGCGCTTCTTCTACCGCCAGATCCTGTACCTCTCGTCGATCCGCGCCATGCTGCGGGCGATGACCGGCGTGTTCACCGGCTGGGGCCGCAAGCGGCGGATGCAGCGCCAACTGGTTGCCGTGCGCGCGGCATGATGCGCAGGCGCAGCTTCCTGCAGCTCTCTGCTGCCGCCGCTGCTGAGACCCTGGCCCGGCCCACCCTCGCCCGCACCGCCGGTCCCGCCACCGCCGCGTTGGTGATCGACGGTATCGGCCCCGCGACCGACGCCGCCCGGCTGTTCGCCCTGCTGGAAACCTTCCTCGAGACCGATCTGTGGGTCACCTGCGCCGTCCGCCTGCCCGCGCCGGGAACCGACGCCGGGCCGATGCAGCTGCGCCAGCTCGCCGCCCTCGGCCCGGGCGTCGAGATCGCGCTCGACCAGCCCGACCTGGGCCGGCTTTCGCCCTATTTCCAGGCCCGCGCCGCCTTCGACGCCCGCCGGCGGCTGGCCGAGATCGCGGGCGGTCCGATGGAACTGCGCAGCCTGGTCTGCGACCCGGTGGACGCCCCGCGCGACCCGACCGGCGTACGCTCGGCCGGGGTGCGCAACGTGCTCGTACGCCCCGAGGCGAGCGCGCCGACCCGCTCGGAAAGCTGGCAGAACGGCGTCGCCCGGTTCCGCGGCGGCGAAAGGCTTACCCCCCGGTCGGCCGGGATCGCGTCGGATCCGGCGGCGACCACCCGGCTGTTCTACCTCGGGGCCGACAGCCTCGCGGGCCTCGATGACGCGGCCCTGCGCGGCTGGGCGAGAACGCTGGCCGAACGGCTGCGCGCGGAAGAACTGGCCGGACGGCTCTCGGTGATGCCGGTCTCCGACATCCAGCTGCGCGACGATTTCGACTTTGCCCGCTATGTGGCGATCGAGCTCGACGGCCCGGGGGAGGGGCCGCTCGGGGCGCTCGCGAACCGGTTGGCCGAACGCGGCATCGCCGCGACCTTGCGCGACGATGGGCTCGCGCCCGGCTACTGGCTGCCCGAGGCGGAGGGGCCTGACGCCGCCCAACCGGTGGCGCTCGGCGAGATCGGCTGCGATGCCGAGGGCCGGCTGACGCTCGCCGGCGCCGCGCCCGGAACCCCGGGCCTCGCGCTTCGCCCGGGCAGCGCCGACGCGGGCGCGGGGCTCGACGATTGCGCCGTGCTCACCCTGCCCCGGATCGCGATCGACCGCCCGCTGACCCGCGACGAAGCGCTGCTGCCCCCCACGAGCCAGAGCGACGTGATCCTCGCCATCGGCGCGGAGGCCATCGCCACCAGGCGCGCCGAGGACGCCCTCATCGCCGCCATCGCCGCGCTGGCCGAAGACGGGATCACCCGGTTCGTGTCCATCCCCGAGATGGCCGCGGCGCTGATCGTGACCGATCCGGTCGACCAGCGCTTCCGGCGCACCGAGGCGGCCCGTCTCGCCGCCGCCGATCCGGTGAAGACCTACACACCGGAAGAGATCGCCGCCTACCGCGACGACGCCGCCCGCGCCTTCGCCTATATCGAGACCTTCACCGACCCCACCACCGGCCTCTGCCCTGCCACCGTCGACATCACCGCGCCCGACGAGGCGCTCACCTATGTGACGATGTGGGACGTGGGCAGCCAGATCAACGGGCTGGTCGCCGCTCGGCGGATCGGCCTGATCGCGCCCGACCCTTTCGAGACGGCGATCCGCAAGGTGCTCGCCCAGATCGCCGGCCGCCGCTCGCAGGACCGGCTCCTGCCGCAGGGCGTGATCCGCACCGACCGCGACCGCTGGGGCGACAGCGATTTCGACGGCTGCGACGGCGGCCGCCTGCTCGCCTCGCTCGACGGGCTGCGCCGTTACGACACGCTGGCGCCGGAAGTCGCCGCGCTCGTCGACAGCTGGGATCTCGACAAGGTGGTCGTCGACAAGGTGATCTATTCGGTGAAGGAGACGGCGCTGGTCTCGACCTACCAGTCGCATTGCGCCCATTACGCCGGCCGCGCCTTCGGCCGCTGGGGCATCGAGGTGGCGACCCCCTACCAGACGATGGACGGCCGCACCCCGGCGGATGGCGAAATGGCCCTGCTGGAAGCCACCGCCGGGATCGGTCCGCTCGGCGCCGAACCCCTGTTGCTCGAGGCGCTGGAACTCGGCATGTCGCCCGAAAGCGCCTATCTGGCCGATGTGCTCTACCGCGCTCAGGTCGAGGAATTCGAGGCCACCGGCGATCTGATCGCCGTGGGCGAGACCCCGATCAAGGAACGCCCCTGGTTCATCTACCTCGGCCTGCAACTCGGCCGCGAAGCGCGCGAATGGGCCATCGACGTCGTCGGCGGCGATCCGCAGTACCAGTCGAAAGCCTTTCTCGACAAGCACATGGCGGTGTCGAGCAAGGCCGCCTACCTCTGGGCCGCCTACCGCCCCGGCGCCTATGCCGACGCGCTCGTGGCCCATGTGCGCGACCGCGCCCGGCTTGACGTGGGCTTCGCCTCGAACGTCAACCGCGCCACCGGCGAGGCGGCGCGCAACTACACCGACCTCAACACCAACGGGATCATCCTCGAAGCCATCGCCAAGATCCTCGAAGACGCGGGCGCATTGTCTGAGCCGGCCGAGTGACGCCCGCTCAGAACGTCTGCACCCCCGGATCGCGCACGCTCTCCATCGACACATAGGTCGAGGTCGCCGCCACATGCGGCAGCCGCGAGACCTGTTCGCTCAGCACCTGCCGATAGGCGCCGATATCGCGGGTACGCACCTTGACGAGATAATCGAACCCGCCCGCGATCATGTGGCATTCCTCCACCTCCGGAATGCGCCGCACCGCCGCGTTGAACGCCTGCAGCGCCGCTTCGCGGGTATCGGACAGCCGCACTTCGAGAAACGCCACATGGTCGAGCCCGAGCCGGCGCGCCGACAGCTCGGCGCGGTAGCCGGTGATGACCCCCTCGGCCTCCAGCCGCTTCACCCGCGCCGTCACCGGGGTTTTCGACAGCCCCGCCCGCGCGGCGAGATCGGTCATCGAGATGCGGCCCTCATGGGCGAGAATCCTGAGGATCGCACGGTCGATCTTGTCGAGTTCCACCGGGTTTTCCATGAATTTCTCCTGAGTTTTGGCAATACTTCGCACGAAATGCCTACCATTCCCAATACTACAGGCAAAACGACTTTTTCCGGCTTGCTAGAATGGCGCATCAGCCAGGAGACGCGCCATGATCGAGCTCGACCGCAGATGGGACCAGAACAAGCGCCGCGACGAAGCCGCGCTGATCGGCGAGCTCACCGCCCGCGCCGCGCTCGACGGACCCGCCCGCACAAGGATCGTCGCCCGCGCCGCCGGCCTCGTGCGCGAGATCCGCACCGCCGCGCGCCCCGGGCTGATGGAAGTCTTTCTCGCCGAATACGGGCTCTCGACCGACGAGGGCGTCGCGCTCATGTGCCTCGCCGAAGCGCTTCTGCGCGTCCCCGACGCGAGCACCATCGACGCGCTGATCGAAGACAAGATCGCCCCCTCCGACTGGTCGCGCCACATTGGCCATTCGTCCTCGCCGCTGGTCAACGCCTCGACCTGGGGGCTGATGCTGACCGGCCGGGTGCTCGACGAGGCCGAGCCGGGCATCGCCGGGCGGTTGCACATGATGGTGCGCCGGCTGGGCGAGCCGGTGATCCGCACCGCCGTGGGCCGCGCGATGCGCGAGATGGGCCGGCAGTTCGTGCTCGGCGAAGACATCCGCGCGGCGATGAAACGCGCCTCGGAGAAAGAGGCGAAGGGCTTCACCTATTCCTATGACATGCTGGGCGAGGCGGCGATGACGGCAGCCGATGCCGCGCGCTACGCGACCGCCTATGCCAAGGCGATCGACGCCATCGCCGGCGCCTGCACGAAGGGCGACATCGCCGCCAACCCCGGGATCTCGGTCAAGCTCTCGGCGGCGCTACGAGGTGGCCAAGACCGAGCGGGTGATGGCGGAGCTCGTGCCGGTGCTCGCGGGCCTCGCCCACAAGGCCGCCAGGGCCGGCATGGGCCTTAACATCGACGCCGAGGAGGCCGACCGCCTCGGCCTGTCGCTCGTTGTGATCGAAACGGTGCTGGCCGACCCCGCGCTGGCCGGCTGGGACGGGTTCGGCGTCGTCGTCCAGGCCTACGGACGGCGCGCGGGCGACGTGATCGCCGGGCTCTACGACATGGCCAAGAAGCATGACCGGCGGATCATGGTGCGGCTTGTGAAGGGCGCCTATTGGGATACCGAGATCAAGCGCGCGCAGGTCGAGGGGCTCGACGATTTCCCGGTCTTCACCCGCAAACCCGCCACCGATGTGAGCTACATCGCCCATGCCCGCACGCTTCTGGGCATGACCGACCGGATCTATCCGCAATTCGCCACCCACAACGCCCATACCGTCGCCGCCGTGCTGGAGATGGCGGGCGGCCTGCCGCGCGACGCCTTCGAGTTCCAAAGGCTCCACGGCATGGGCAAGGCGCTGCACGACATCGTCCACAAGACCGAGGCTACCCGCTGCCGGATCTACGCCCCGGTCGGCGCGCATCGCGACCTGCTGGCCTACCTGGTGCGCCGGCTGCTCGAAAACGGCGCCAACTCCTCCTTCGTCAACCGCATCGTCGACGAGAGCGTGCCGGCCGAAGCCGTCGCCGCCTGCCCCTTCGCCGCTCTGGCCGCCGAGGGTGGGCCGGCGCCGATCAAGACCGGACCCGAACTGTTCGCGACGGAACGGGTCAATTCGCTGGGCTTCGACGTGAAGGACACGGTCGAGCTCAACCGGATCGCGCAAGCGACGCCGCCCGCCGCGCCGATCAGCGCCGGCCCGATGCTGGCAGGCCCCGTCGAAGGCGGCGCGACCGAAGTCGCGATGAGCCCTGCCACCGGCGCGGTGATCGGCCGGGTCACCCTCGCGAGCGCAGCCGACGTCGAAACCGCGCTTGCCGCCGCGCGCCCCTGGGACGCGCCGGCCGAGGAACGCGCCCGGGTGCTGAACCGCGCGGCCGACCTCTACGAACGCGACTTCGGCCCGCTCTTCGCGCTGCTCGCCGCCGAAGCCGGCAAGACCCTGCCCGACGCGGTGGCCGAATTGCGCGAGGCGGTCGACTTCCTGCGCTATTACGCCGCCGGCGGCGCCCGGCTCGCCCACCCGGCCCGCGGTATCTTCACCTGCATCAGCCCCTGGAACTTCCCGCTTGCGATCTTCACCGGCCAAATCGCCGCGGCGCTGGCCGCCGGCAACGGGGTGCTGGCGAAACCGGCAGAAACCACGCCGGCCATTGCCGCCTGGGGAGTTGCGAAACTGCGCGAGGCAGGGGTGCCGGCGACCGCGCTCCAGCTGCTCCCGGGCCACGGCAGGGTGATCGGCACGGCGCTCACCTCCGACCCGCGCGTGTCGGGCGTGGCCTTCACCGGCTCGACCGCCACCGCCCGCGCGATCCAGCGCGCGATGGCGCAGGGCTGCGCGCCGGGCACGCCGCTCATCGCCGAAACCGGCGGGCTCAACGCGATGGTGGTCGACTCGACCGCGCTCCCTGAACAGGCGGCCCGCGACGTCATCGCCTCGGCCTTCCAGTCGGCCGGCCAGCGCTGCTCGGCGCTCCGCTGCCTCTACGTGCAGGACGACATCGCCCCCACCTTCCGCGAGATGCTGATCGGCGCGATGAACGAACTGGCCCTCGGCGACCCGGCCGACCTCGCCACCGATATCGGCCCGGTCATCACCGCCGGGGCGCGCGACGATATCGCGGGCTACGTCGACCGCGCCGCGGCCGAGGGCCGGCTCCTGCACCGGCTGGGCGTGCCGTCTTCCGGCACCTTCGTCGGCCCCGCGCTCATCGCGGTCGACGGCATCGGCGATCTCGAGCGCGAGATCTTCGGTCCGGTGCTGCACCTCGCCACCTTCAAGGCGCGCGATCTGCCGAAGGTGATCGACGCCGTCAACGCCACCGGCTACGGCCTCACCTTTGGGCTGCACAGCCGGATCGACGACCGGGTGCAGGAGATCGCCGACAGCATCCGCGCCGGCAACATCTACGCCAACCGCAACCAGATCGGCGCCATCGTCGGCCGCCAGCCCTTCGGTGGCGAGGGCCTGTCTGGCACCGGGCCGAAGGCGGGCGGGCCGAACTATCTGCCGCGCTTCTACGCCCCCGAACCCGCAAGCCT
>JAGRMO010000201.1 GCA_020441205.1 Maritimibacter sp. | reverse complement strand
GCGCGGGCGATGTCCTGGGTCAGCTCGGGCTTGTTCAGCGTGTAGAAATGCAGGTCTTCCACGCCGCCGTCGATCAGATCCGAGCACAGCTCGGTCGCCAGCGCCACCGACAGAAGCTCCTCGCGCCCGTCCCGCGCCGCCTTGTCGAAGGCGTCGTTGATCCAGGCCGGCACGCTCGCGCCGCAGCGGGCGGCGAAGTTCTTCACGCCCTTCCAGCTTTCGATCGGCAGGATGCCGGGGATGATCGGCGCTTCGATCCCGGCCTTCTGGCACCGGTCGCGGAACCGGAAGAACGTGTCGGCCTCGAAGAAGAACTGGGTGATCGCCGACGAGGCGCCGGCGTCGATCTTGCGCTTCAGCCAGTCGATGTCGGCCCCGTCATGGGCCGCTTCCGGATGCGGGTCCGGATAGGCGCCGACGCGGATCTTGAACTTGCCGGTCGCGGCCAGCGCCTCGATCAGCTCGACCGAGTTGGCAAACCCCTCCGGATGCGCGCGGAACCCGCCCTGGCCCTTCGGCGGATCGCCCCGAAGCGCCACGATCTCGGTCACGCCCGCCTGGGCATAGGTCTCGGCGATCTCCAGCGTCTCGGCCCGGGTCGCGTCGACGCAGGTGAGATGCGCGGCCACGTTGAGCCCGTAGCGGGCATGGATCGTCGACACCGCGTCATGGGTCAGCGCCCTTGTCGTCCCGCCCGCGCCATAGGTCACCGAAACGAAGGTCGGGTCGAGCGGCGCCAGCGCGCGCACGGTGTCCGACAGCCGGAACGCCCCGGCGATGTCCTTGGGCGGGAAGAATTCGAACGAGATACGAGGCGTGGCCATGACAGAATCACTCTTGTTTGCGTTTCCCTCTTGTAGCCAGCGGGCACATGTGAGACAAACTCATGTTTTTCACGAAGATCATGAAGTGTACTCATGTACCTGGAATTCCGCCACCTGCGCACGATCCGCGCCATCCATGAAGCCGGCGGCCTCGCCCGCGCCGCCGACATCCTGCACATCACCCAGTCGGCGCTGTCCCACCAGGTCAAGGCGCTCGAGGATCAGGTCGGGATGGAGCTGTTTCATCGCCGCACCAAGCCGATGACGCTGAGCCCCGCGGGGCTGAGGCTCCTTCGCCTCGCCGAGCGGGTGCTGCCCGAAGTGGCGGCGGTCGAGGAGGAGTTTCGCGCGATGCAGTCGGGCCGGGCAGGGCGGATGCATATCGCCATCGAGTGCCACGCCTGTTTCGACTGGCTGTTCCCGGTGCTCGAGCAGTTCCGCGCCGCCTGGCCCGATGTCGACGTCGATATCCGCATGCGCCTCGCCTTCGATGCGATCGAGGCGCTGCGCCGCGAAGAGGTCGATTTCGTCATATCGTCCGATCCGGTCGAGCTGCCGGGCGTCACCTTCCAGCCGCTGTTCGATTACCAGCCGATGTTCGTCTGCGCCCGGGGTCACCGGCTGGCGGGAAAACCCCATGTCGAGGCCGAGGATTTCGCCGAGGAAACCCTGCTGCACTACCCGGTCGAACGCACCAAGCTCGATATCTTCACTCAACTCCTCACCCCGGCCCGGGTCGAGCCCCGCCACATGCGCGGGGTCGAACTCACCGAGGTGATCCTGATGCTGGTCGGCGCCGGGCGCGGCGTTACCGTGCTGCCCGACTGGGTCCTGCGCGAAGTCCGCGCCCGGCCCGACTACGTGGTCAAACCGATCACCGCGCAGGGCCTGTCCAAGCGGATGTATGCCGCCGTGCGCGAGGAAGACGCAGGCAGGCCCTTCCTCGCCCACATGGTGCGCCTTGCCCGCACCGAGGCAGTGAAGCTGCAGCGCGGCTAGGCGGGGGGGCAGCCCGAGGCGCCGCCGCCGCCGCGGGGCGAAGCCGCTTCGAAGCGGCTTGCCCCGGCCCCTCGCGAAATCCGCCGAAAACGCCGTGTCGCCCGGCCCCGCCGGCGCATGCGCGGCGCCTGGCCGATCCGCCCTAAGCATCGGCGATACCTTGCTAAGCCCCCGCTTACGCCCCTCCGCCTAAACCACGGGTCAATGGTTGCCGCCGCTGCCCGGGCCGATGTCACCCCCGACCGGCGGTTCCTCCGCTGGCCTGACGATACCGACCCTGCAACGCACATATCCCCGAAAGGATACCCCAATGCGCAAGCTTCTCCTCGCCACCGCCCTCGTCCTCGCCACCGCCCCGGCCTTCGCCGCCGATCTCGTGATGGGCACCCAGCTCGGCACCTCCGAAGACGCGATCCGCGCCGCGCTCACCGAACTGGGCTGGGAGGTCCGCAAGCTCGACACCGAAGACGGCATGATCGAGGTCTATGCGGTGATGGGCGACAAGATGGCCGAGATCTACATCGACCCGACCTCGGGCGAGATCGTGAAGATCTCCGCCAATGACTGAGGCCACCTTCACCACCGGGAAGGGCGCGCAAGCGCCCGACCCGGCCGCCGCGCCCCGCGACATCCGCGTCTGGGATCCGCTCGTGCGCCTCATCCACTGGAGCGTCGCCGCCGGCGTGTTCGTCAACGCCGCCGTCACCGATCCCGAGAAGCAGCCGCACGAACTCGTCGGCTACGCGATCCTGGCGCTCGTTCTCCTCAGGCTCGTCTGGGGCCTCATGGGGCCGCGCCCGGCCCGGTTCACCTCCTTCCCGCCCAACCCGCTGGCGGCGCTGCGCCACCTCTGGGGGTTGTTTCACGGGGCGAGGGGCGTACATCTGTCGCATAACCCCGCGGGCGCCCTCATGGTCTACAACCTCTGGGCCACGCTGATCGGGATGGGAGCGACCGGCATCATGATGACCACGCCGCGCTACTTCGGGATCGAATGGGTCGAAGAGGCCCATGAGGCGCTGTTCGCCTGGCTGATGCTGTCGGTTGCCCTGCATATCGCCGGCGTCCTGCTCGACACTGCGCTCACCCGGGTGAACCTGGTCCGCGCGATGCTCGACGGCCGCAAACGCCTCCCGCCGCAGGGCCCGGCCGGATGACGCAGACGCCGTTCCGCCAGACCGCCGACGGGCGGCGGGCCATCGTGCTCGCCGCCGTCATCGTCCTCCAGGCGGTCACCGCGGTGTTCTTCGTCGGCGATGTGGTCTCCGATTTCCTGCACGACGGCCGGCTCGAAGACCTGCACATGTGGATCGAGATGCTGGCGGCCCTCGCGCTGGCCGGCGGCGTCGCCTTTCTGATGCTCGAGCTGCGCCGCGTGCTCACCAGGCTCGCGGCCCTCGACCGCTCGATGCGCGCCGCGCGCGGCGAAATGGCCGAGGTGATCGACGGCTTCTTCACCGAATGGAACCTCACTCCCTCCGAGCGCGACGTGGCGCTCCTCGTGCTCAAGGGGATCGACAACGAGGCCATCGCCCAGATGCGCGGCACCGCGCCCGGCACCGTGCGCGCGCAATGCACCTCGATCTACGCCAAGGCCGGCGTCGACGGCCGCGCCCAGCTGTTCTCGGTCTTCATGGAAGAGCTTCTGGCGGGCGAGAGCTAGGCGCCCCGCCACATCCGGAACCCCGCCGCGCGCGCGGCGCCGAGCCGCCCTTGGCAAATCGCGGCCCCCCGCGTATAGCGCCGGCAGGAGACAGGAGCCCGACATGAGCCAAGGCAGCGCCAACCTCAACGTGATGATCAAGGCCGCCCGCAAGGCGGGCCGCAGCCTGGTGAAGGATTTCCGCGAGGTCGAGAAC
>JAGRMO010000200.1 GCA_020441205.1 Maritimibacter sp. | reverse complement strand
GTCGAGCATCACATCCATCTCGGCCGCGTCCCGCATCGCCCAGGCGCCGATGCCGGCGGCCGTGGCGGTGATCGCGATCGGCGCCCAGAGCGGCAGCACGTAGCCGCCGAACCGCGCGGCCAGCGCGAGGCCGATCCCCCAGGCGAGCGCGACCAGCGCGAGCTGCGTCGCCGCCATGATCGCGAGCCCCGCCCGTCCGGCGCCGGTGGTGAGATCGGGTTTGCGGCTGGCTGCGACATAGAGCAGGAACAACGCCGCCAACACCGGGACGACCGACCAGTCGTGTCTGGCGAGCCCGGCGAGCACCGGCCCGCCATAGAGCGCGACGCCCAGTAGCGTGAGCCCGGTGCGGCTGTGGAAGCCGGTCATCTGGGTGTCCCTCCCTCGGCGCATCCTTCCCTGTGCGCTGTGACACAAGAAGACGCGATTCCCCCGCGTCTGGCTACCCGGTTTCTGCACCAGTGCCGCAGTTTCGGAGCGAATTGTCGACGGAAAGGTTGCGCCCGGGCAAGCCCGTGTCACTGCTCGGGAAACACGCCCTCGGGCGGATCGGCGACCAGCCGTCCGGCGGTGAGGTCGACGGTGGGCACCGCGCCCTTGGTGAACGGCAGGAGCGCGGGCGTGCTGAGCCCCGGCCCGGCGATCTCGAGAAGATCGCCCGCACCGTGGTTATGCACGGCGCTGACCCGGCCGAGCACCCGCCCGCCGGTATCGACAACTTCGAGGCCGATCAGATCGGCATGGTAGAACTCGTCGTCCGGCAGCGACGGCAGCGCGTCGCGGGGCGCGAACAGCCGCACCCCCCTGAGCGCATCGGCGTCCTCCTTGGTGACGACGCCGGAAAGCCGCGCGGCGAAACCGTTCTTCACCGCGCGCGAAATCTCGACCGAAAAGCTCCGGCCCCCGTCCTCGGTGGTCAGGGGCGCGTAATCGGCGATCGCCTCGGGCTCGGCGGTGAAGCTCTTCAGCCGCACCTCGCCCTGGACCCCGAAGGCCCCGGCGATCGCCCCGACACAGACCCGCTCGACGCTCATGGCGCTTCCCCGTGCAGACCGACCGGGCGCCGACCCCGCCACCGGACCGCGCCGACATGGCGCACCGGCGGACCGGGCGGCGTCCCGGTCGAAAGCGCCGATTACTCGGCGGTTTCTTCGGCAGCCGCCGCTTCGGCCGGAGCCTCCTCGACGGCGGGCGCTTTGGCGGCTTCTTCCGCCGCGGCAGCCTTCGCGGCCTTCTGCTCGGCGCGATCCTGCGCGGCCTTGCCGGGCGTACCCTTCTTCGGGTTCGAGCGGGTCGCCTTCTCGAGCACGCCGGCGGCTTCGAGCATCCGCGCCACGCGGTCGGTCGGCTTCGCGCCCTTCTCGAGCCAGACCTTCACCGCGTCGATATCCATCTTCACGCGGTCTTCGCTGTCCTTGGGCAGCAGCGGGTTGTAGGTGCCGAGCTTCTCGATGAAGCGGCCGTCGCGCGGCATGCGCGAGTCGGCGGCGACGATCGAGTAGAACGGGCGCTTCTTCGAGCCGCCACGGGCGAGACGGATTTTCATAGCCATGGGTGTATCTCCTGTTTGCTAGCTACGGCGGGGGCCTCAGGCCTCCGATTCCTGGTGTTTCTCGTGATGCTTGATGACTTCCCGAATGATGAAATTCAGGAAAGCCTTGGCGAATTCCGGGTCGAGATCGGCCTGGACCGCCAGGTCTTCGAGCCGTGCGATCTGCTGCGCCTCGCGCGCCGGATCGGACGGGGGAAGGTCGTGTTCGGCCTTGAGCTTGCCCACCGCACGGGTGTGCTTGAACCGCTCGCCGAGGGTGTAGACGAGGATCGCGTCGAGCCGGTCAATCGAAGCGCGATGTTCCTTCAGAAGCCCGGCGGCGCGGGTCGCGTCATCTGTCATCTGAACCTCCGTATCCTGTGTCATCGGCCGGCCGCCCCCGCTTCCGTCCCCGGGCCCGGGTGGCGCCAGACGTTCATCGCCCCGATCGTCGGGTGCAGATATTCGCCCGCCCGGCGCGCGCCGAGCCGCGCCGCGAGCGTCTCCGAGCGCACATTGCCGGCGACGATGAGCGAGATCGCCGTGGTCCAGCCGAGCTCGTCATAGGCATAACCGCGCGCCGCCAGCGCCGCTTCGTGGGCAAAGCCCTGGCCCTCGGCATGGCCCATCAGCGTCCAGCCGATCTCGGGCTCGGGCCAGGGATCGGGGCACCAGAGCCCGGCCCGGCCCATGTAACGCCCCGAGCGCTTCTCTTCGAGCGCCCAGAAGCCGTAGCCGCGCAGCGCCCAATGGCCGATCATCCCCGCCACCGCGCGCCAAACCTGGTTGGAGGGCAGGGGGCCGCCGACGTTGCGGGACCGCTCGGTCTGGAAGAAGGCGACTTCCTCGGCCACGTCCTCCTCGCGCATCGCGCGCAGGAACAGCCGCTCGGTCTCGAGCGTCGGGATGGTGATCGTGGTCGGGGCAAGCTCGGTGCGGGTCATGCAAGTTCCGCCTTCGACGGATGCCGCCAGATCACCGCCTGCCGGCCGCTCGGCGACAGCCAGTCGCGTTCCGGACGGGCGCCGAGCCGCGCTGCCAGCGCTTCCGACCGCGTGTTGCCCGGCACGATGACGCTGGTCAGCGGACCCCAGCCGAGCGTGTCGTAGGCATAGGCGCGCGCCGTCAGCGCCGCCTCGTAGGCATATCCCTTGCCCTCGGAGCCCTCGAACATCGCCCAGCCGATCTCGACCTCGGTCCAGCCGTCGGGGTTCCAGAACCCGACCTGGCCCACGGTCTGGCCGGTCTCGGTCACCTCGACCATCCAGAACCCGTAGCCGCGCAACAGCCAGTGGCCGAGCTCGGCCGCGAACTGCCGCCAGGCTTGGGGCCGGTCGAGCGGACCGCCCATCCCGGCGCTGCGCACCGAGCCGTAGAACGCCGCATGTGCCTCGGCGTCCGAAGGCGTCTGGGCACGAAGCGTGAGCCGTTCGGTGGTGAGCACGGGGGCGACGGGGGTCATGTGCGCGCCTCCTCGGGCCGCGGATGGCGATAGACGATCTGTTCGCGGCCGTCGCGGCCCGTCGTGGTGCCCTCGGCCCTTGCCCCGAGCCGGCGGGCGAGCGCGATCGAGCCCAGGTTTTCGGGCGCGATGTAGCTCACCAGCCCGGGCAGGCCGAGCGCGCCGAAACCCCAGTCGCGCACCGCCCGCGCCGCCTCGGTGGCATAGCCCTGGCCCTCGTCCGAGGCCGCATAGAGCGCATAGGCCACCTCGGGCTCGGCCCGGTGCGCGGGATGGCTGATCCCGACCCGGCCAAGCGCCCGCCCGGTCGCCGTCAGCGCCACATGGAAATAGCCGAAGCCCTTCTCGGCCCAATGCGCGCGCATGAAGTCGAACCCCTCGCGCGCCTCGTCCCGGCTGCCCGGACCGCCGACCCAATGCGAGCGCGCGCCATCGGCGATCCAGCCGGCGAAAGCGTCGAAATCGCGCTCTTCCGGCACCCGCAGCGTGAGCCGCTCGGTGGTCAGGGCGATCCTGGGCAGGGTGGTGAGGCTCATGAATAGGCCTCCATCCCGCCGTCGGCATCGGCCGGCGGCCAGTGCCGGTAGACCACCACGCCCGGCTCGCCGAGCGCCGCAGACGCCGCCTCGTCGGGCCAGCCGCCGAGCCTGGCCGCGAGCGCGGTCGAGCGGGTGTTGACCCGGTCGATGTAGCTCACGAGGCTCGGCAATTCGAGCTCGGCGATGCCCCAGGCCTTGACCGCGCGCGCGGCCTCGACCGCGTAGCCCTGACCCTCGGCGGCTTCGGTGAGGAACCAGCCGAGCTCGGGCTCCTGGTCGCCGTATTCGAAGCCGATGAGGGTGAAGCCGAGGGTTTCGCCCGTGGCCTTCGCCTCGATCACGAACAGCCCGTGGCCGCGCAGATGCCAGGTGGCGACCACCTGGGCGAAATCGAGCCAGGCTTCCTCGCGGTCGAGCGGACCATCCATGTGGATCGCGCGCTCCGACATCAGGATCGCGCGGTAGGCCTCGAAATCCGCCGCCTCCGGCACCCGGAGGACGAGCCGCGCGGTCTCGAGCCGCGGCAGCGCCGCGCGCCATTGGGCGGCGCGGGCGGCGGCGGTGCC
>JAGRMO010000033.1 GCA_020441205.1 Maritimibacter sp. | reverse complement strand
CGGCAAACGAAATTGTTATCTTGGACCGGCCCGCCCCGCCCTTGACCCAGCCGCCCGCGCCCCCACGTCGAACCCAATCACAGAAGGGACAGCCATGATTTCGACCATCGAGAGACTATTCAAACATGAGGCCGCCGGCGGTATCGCCCTGATGGCGGCCGCGATCCTTGCACTGATCGTGGCCAACTCGGGTTTCGCCGGGCTCTACGACGCGGTGCTGGCGGCGAAGCTCTCGGTCACGATCAATGGCGAGGGGCTGGAAAAGCCGCTCATCCTCTGGATCAACGACGGGCTGATGGCGATCTTCTTCTTCCTGATCGGCCTCGAACTGAAACGCGAACTGCTCGAAGGCAAGCTCAAGAACCCGCGCGACGTCGCCCTGCCCGGCGTCGCCGCCATCGGCGGCATGGCGATCCCCGCGATCCTGTTTGCCGCCCTCAACTGGTCTTCGCCCGAGACCCTGCCCGGCTGGGCGATCCCGGCCGCGACCGACATCGCCTTCGCCCTCGGCCTGCTGGCGCTCGTCGGCTCGCGCGCGCCCGCCTCGCTCAAGGTCTTCTTGCTGACGCTGGCGATCCTCGACGATCTGGGCGCAATTCTCATCATCGCGCTGTTTTATACCGCCCATCTGAAGGTGACCTACCTACTGATCGCCCTCGCCCCCCTTGCCGCGATGGGCTGGCTCAACGCCCGTGGCGCCCACCGGGTGGCGCCGATCCTGCTGCTCGGCATCGTGCTCTGGGTGCTGGTGCTGAAATCCGGCGTCCACGCCACGCTCGCCGGCGTCGTCACCGCCTTCTTCGTGCCGTTGAAGGACCGCTGGGGCAAGTCGCCGCTGCATGCGCTCGAACACGGGCTCGCGCCCTGGGTGGCCTTCTTCATCGTGCCGGTCTTCGCCTTCGCCAATGCCGGCGTCGCGCTGGCCGGGCTCTCGGCCGACGCGCTGACCTCGCCGCTCACCATCGGCATCGTCGCGGGCCTCGTGCTCGGCAAGCAGATCGGCGTCTTCGGCGCCACCTGGCTGATGGTGAAGGCCGGTTTCGCCCGCCTTCCGGCCGGCGTGAACTGGATGCATATCTACGGGCTCTCGGCGCTGGCCGGGATCGGCTTCACCATGTCGCTGTTCATCGGCGGTCTGAGCTATGCCGACCCCGCCCTGATGAACGAGGTGCGCCTTGGCGTGCTGGTGGCCTCGGCGATTTCGGCCGTGGTGGGCTACAGCGTGCTGATGGCGGCGGGCCGCAAACCCGCCAACACGGGAGCCGACGCCGCCTTGGCGGAATGAAAGCCCTCGCCCCGGCCCGCGCCGGGGCGTCGTCGCTCAGGCCGGGTGGCCCGCCCGGTAGGGCGCAAGCAGCGCGTAGACCGTCTCGCTCGCCGTCACATCGACCCCGAGCGCCCGGCCCCGCCGCGCGACCGAACCGCAGATCGTGTCGATCTCCAGCGCGGCGCCGTTTTCGAGATCGTGGGCCGTCGACGCCCGCGCCTCGTCCGGCATCTGCGTGGCGATGTAGTTCCACACCGCCTCCGGCGCGCCATCGGGCAGGGCGATGCCCGAGGCGCGGCCGACCTCGTAGGTCTCGCGGATCAGCCGCCGGGCCAGCGCCGCCAGCGCGGGCGTATCGCGCACCACGCCCACGCGCGTTCGCGCCGCCGCAGTCGTCGACGAAACCGCGTTGAACAGCATGAACTTGGTCCAGAGATCGACCCGCACATCGGCGCAGTCCGGCGCGACCACCCCGGCCGAGGCCAGCACCTCGCGCAGCCGGGCCACGCGCGGCGCGTTTTGCCGCCCGTCCGACGCCCCGATGGTGAAACTGCGCATCGGCCCGTAGCGGGTCACCTCGCCCGGGCCGGTGATGTTGGAGAAGATCCGGGCGACGCAGATCGCCACCCTCTCCGCCCCGAAAGCCGCCGCCGCAATTTCCGGCGCATCGACGCCGTTCTGCACCGTCATCACCATGGTCTCAGGCCCCACCGCCGGCGCGATCTGGTCGAGCGCATCCGCCAGCTGCTGCCCCTTGACGGTAACCACGACAACATCCGGCGTGCCGATATCGGCGACATCCTGCGTCAGCACCGCCGGTCGAACCACGTGCGCGCCATCCGGCTCGACGAGCTTGAGCCCCCCGGCCTGCATCGCCGCCAGATGCGCGCCGCGCGCGACAAGCGCCACCGGATGGCCGGCGAGCGTGAGCTTGGCCGTGAGATAGCCGCCGATGCCGCCGGCCCCGAGTATCGCGATCTTCATCTCCGTCCCCTCGCCCAGGGCCTAGCCCCGGCGGTTCGCCCGGATCAGACCGATGATTTCCTTGGCTGCCTCGGGAATATTCGTCCCCGGGCCGAAGATAGCAGACACGCCCGCCTTTTTCAGGAAGTCGTAATCCTGTTGCGGGATCACGCCGCCGCAGATCACCAGGATATCGCCGGCCCCCTGCGCCTTCAGCGCCTCGATGAGCTTCGGCGCGAGCGTCTTGTGCCCGGCCGCCTGCGACGAGATCCCGACCACATGCACGTCGTTGTCGACCGCGTCCTGCGCCGCTTCTTCCGGGGTCTGGAACAGCGGCCCGACATCGACGTCGAAGCCGATATCGGCGAAGGCGGTGGCAATCACCTTGGCACCGCGGTCGTGGCCGTCCTGACCCATCTTGACCACCAGCATCCTGGGCCGCCGCCCTTCTTCGCCGGCGAAGGCCTCGACATCGGCCTGGATCGCGGCGAAACCCTCGTCGCCTTCATAGGCCGCGCCATAGACGCCTGCGAGCGTCTTCACCTCGGCCCGGTGCCGCCCGAACGCCTTCTCCATCGCCATCGAAATCTCTCCCACGCTCGCCCGCGCCCGCGCGGCTTCGACCGCGAGACGCAGGAGGTTACCTTCACCCGATTGCGCCGCCACCTCGAGCGCGGCCAGCGCTGCGTCGCACACCGCCTGGTCGCGGGTCGCGCGGATCTGCCCGAGCCGCTTGATCTGGTTCTCGCGCACCGCGACGTTGTCTACGTCGAGAATGTCGATCGGGTCTTCCTTGGCGAGGCGGAACTTGTTCACCCCCACGATCACCTCGTCGCCGCGGTCGACGGCGGCCTGCCGGCGGGCGGCGGCTTCCTCGATGCGCAGTTTCGGCATGCCCGTAGCGACCGCCTTGGTCATCCCGCCCATCGCCTCGACCTCCTCGATGAGCTTCCACGCCTCTTCGATGAGATCGGCGGTAAGCTTCTCGACGTAGTAGGAGCCCGCGAGCGGATCGACCACCTTGGTCACGCCCGTCTCGTTCTGCAGGATGAGCTGGGTGTTGCGCGCGATCCGGGCCGAGGTCTCGGTGGGCAGCGCGATGGCTTCGTCGAAGGCGTTGGTGTGCAAGGATTGCGTGCCGCCCAGCACCGCCGACATCGCCTCGAAAGCGGTGCGGATCACGTTGTTGTAGGGGTCCTGCTCCTGCAGCGACACACCCGAGGTCTGGCAATGGGTGCGCAGCATGAGCGAGCCCGCCTTCTTCGGCTCGAACTCCGACATGATCCGGTGCCACAGGAACCGCGCGGCGCGCAGTTTCGCCGCTTCCATGAAGAAGTTCATGCCGATGGCGAAAAAGAAGCTGAGACGGCCCGCGAAGGCGTCGACATCGAGCCCGCGAGCGATGGCGGCGCGGACGTATTCGCGCCCGTCGGCCAGTGTGAAGGCGAGCTCCTGCACCAGGTTCGCGCCCGCCTCCTGCATGTGGTAGCCGGAGATCGAGATCGAGTTGAACCGGGGCATGTCGGTCGAGGTGTATTCGATGATGTCGGAGACGATCCGCATCGAGGGCTGGGGCGGGTAGATGTAGGTGTTCCGCACCATGAACTCTTTGAGGATGTCGGTCTGGATTGTGCCGGTCAGCTCTTCATGCGGCACCCCCTGCTCCTCCCCGGCGACAA
>JAGRMO010000199.1:1325-7089 GCA_020441205.1 Maritimibacter sp. | reverse complement strand
GCGCCATCGGGCAGGCCGGCCTCGAAGCGCGCGATCTGTTCGCGGGCTGATTTCGGGGCCACGTCGCGGCCATCGGTGATCGCGTGGACGCGTACCGGCACGCCGGCGCCGGCAATGGCCGTCGCGGCGGCGAGGATATGGTCCTGGTGGGCATGGACGCCGCCGGGCGAGGTGAGGCCCATCAGATGCGCGGTGCCGCCCGATTTCTTCATCGCGGCGATGAAATCGAGCAGCGCGGGTTCCTTCTGAAAGGTGCCGTCCTCGATGGCGATGTCGATCATGCCGAGATCCATCGCCACCACCCGGCCCGCGCCGATATTGGTGTGGCCGACTTCCGAGTTGCCCATCTGGCCCTCGGGCAGGCCGACCGAGCGGCCATCGGTCTTGAGCGTCGCGTGCGGGCAGGTGGCGATGAGCCTGTCGAAAGTGGGCGTGTTGGCGAGCTTGACGGCATTGTTCTCGCGCTCTTCGCGAATGCCGAAACCATCGAGGATGCACAGGACGACGGGTTTGGGAGTGGACATCGGAGGCCTCGCTTTCTGTCGTGTCCTATCTAGACCCGGGGTCAGAGCGGCACAACCGGCCTCGGGGGCCGCGGACATCTGGACGCGGTGCGCATGCGGGGTAATCTGGCCCCAACTTCCGGGACCGGCCATGCAACCCAAGATTCTCACCACGCTGCGCAGCTATTCCTGGCCCGATTTCGGTGCCGACGCGCTTGCGGGCGTCACCGTCGGGCTGGTCGCGCTGCCCCTGTCGCTCGCCATCGCCATCGCCTCGGGGGCGACACCGGCGCAGGGGCTGGTGACGGCGATCATCGGCGGGTTCGTGGTCTCGGCGCTCGGCGGCAGCCGGGTGCAGATCGGCGGGCCCACCGGCGCGTTCATCGTCGTGGTCTATGCGGTGGTGGCCGAACACGGGATGGCGGGGCTGATCCTCGCCACGCTGATGGCGGGGGCGATTCTCGTGGTCGCGGGGGTGCTCAACGCCGGGCGGCTCGTCGCCTTCGTGCCCGAGCCGGTGATCGAGGGGTTCACCCTGGGGATCGCGGTCATCATCGCGACCAGCCAGCTGAGGGATTTTCTCGGGCTCGACGTCGCCGCGCTGCCGGCGGATTTTCTCGAGAAGCTGCCGGTGCTCTGGGCGGCGCGCGACAGCTTCGCCTGGCAGGCGCCGTTCGTCGGGCTGGCAACGATGGTGCTGATCGTCGCGCTGCGCCGGTTCGCGCCGCCCAAGGTGCCGGGGCTGATCTTCGCCGTCGTCCTCGGCTCGGCGCTGGCGCTGGTGCCGGGGCTCGGGGTCGATACCATCGGTTCGCGGTTCGGCGCGCTGCCGCGGTCGCTGCCTGCCCCTGCCCTGCCCGAAATGTCGCTCGGGCTGGTGCGCGAGCTTCTGCCGTCGGCGCTGGTGATCGCGTTTCTCGCCGGCGTCGAGTCGCTGCTGTCGGCGGTGGTGGCCGACAGGATGATCGGCGGGCACCATCGCCACCGGGCCGAGCTTCGGGCGCAGGGGGCGGCCAATCTCGCCTCGGCGCTGTTCGGCGGCCTGCCGGTCACCGGCGCGATCGCGCGTACGGCGACCAACGTGAAGGCGGGCGGGCGCACACCGGTGGCGGGCATCGTGCATGCGCTCACGATCCTTCTGGTGATGCTGGTGGCGGCGCCGCTTGCGGGCCATCTGGCGATGCCGGCGATGGCAGCGCTGTTGATGCTCACCGCGTGGAACATGGCCGAGCCCGGCAAGTGGAAAGGCCACGTGACCGGACCCCGGCAGGACGCGTTCCTGATCTTCCTCACCATGGCGCTCACTGTGCTGGTCGACCTCACGCTCGCCATCGGCGTGGGCGTGGCGCTGGGCTTCGCGCTCCGGCGCGGGCGTCGCGCGCGGCCGGCGCGGGACTGGACCCCGCGCGAGAAATAGCGCGTCGCCCGGGCGGGTGGGCAAAGATCATGGTAGCGCTATCTGTATATTTTTCAGTGCCTTGACACCGCGTCCGAGTTCGCCCGCCCCCCGGTCAGGCGCGGTGGTAGGGGCTGTTCGCGAGGATCGAGGCGGCGCGGTAGAGCTGTTCGGCCAGCATTACCCTGACCAGCATGTGCGGCCAGACCATCTGGCCGAAGCTGAGCGCGAAATCGGCCTTCTGCCGCAGGGCGGGGTCGAGCCCGTCGGCGCCGCCGATGGCGAAGCAAACGTCGCCGCGGCCGGTATCGCGCCAGCTCGCGAGCTGGGAAGCGAACTCGGGCGAGGCGAGGGTGCGGCCGCGTTCGTCGAGGATGCAGAGGAGGCTGCCGGCGGGGATCGCACGCTCGAGCAGGACGGCCTCGGCCGCCATGCCGCCGCCCTTCCTGTCCTCGACCTCGATCTCGTTCGCGGGCCCGAGGCCCAACGCGCGGCCGGTACGGTCGAGCCGGGCGAGGTAGTCGTCGACAAGGGCGCGCTCCGGCCCCTGGCGGAGCCGGCCCACGGCGGCGATGTGCAGGCGCATCAGATGGTGCGCGAGGCGGCCGCCTGGCCCGGGGTCATCCACATCTTTTCGAGCTGATAGAACTCGCGCACTTCCGGGCGGAACACGTGGACGACCACGTCGCCCGCGTCGATCAGCACCCAGTCGCCCTGGTCCTTGCCCTCGATCTTGCAGATAAGCCCGAGATCCTGCTTGAGCCGGTCGGTGAGCTTCTCGGCGATGGCACCCACCTGGCGCGAGGACCGGCCGGAGCAGACCACCATGTGGTCGGCCATCGACGACTTGCCCTTGAGCGGGATCGCCACGATCTCTTCGGCCTTGTCGTCTTCCAGGGAGGCGATGATGCGGTCGAGCAGGCTGTCGCTCGAAACCTTCGCGGGCGGCGTCATCGCGCCGGGCCCGGGTGCGGCCGTCGCGTAGGCCGCGTCAGAGGTATGAGACAGGACATAGTCCTCCTTCATGGCACGCCGAACGTCCCCGGCGCCGGGATGGTCAAAGGATAACAACTCGCGGGCGCATTTCAACGCCTCGGCCCCGGCTTCGGCAAAGCGTTACTGATCGGTATCACCCAAAAGGCGCACTTCGCGCTGCGGGAAGGGGATCGAGATGTCGTGTTTCTTGAAGGCATCCCACAGCGCCAGGTAGACGTTGCCGCGGATATTGGTCAGCCCGCCGGTGGGATCGTCGATCCAGAACCGCAGGATGTAGTCGACCGAGCTGTCGCCGAAACCGACGATATGGCAGACCGGCGGACGGAAGCTCAGCACCCTGTCGACCGAGCTCGCCGCCTCGACCGCCACCTTGCGCACGAGATGGGGATCGTCGTGGTAGGCGGTGCCGAAGAAGATATCGAGCCGGACAAAGGCGTTGGTGTGCGACCAGTTCACCACCTGGCCGGTGATCAGGTCTTCGTTGGGAATGAGGTATTCCTTGCCGTCTCGGGTGACGACCGAGACGTAGCGGGCGCCCATCTGCTCGATCCAGCCGAAGGTCTCGCCGAGCGAGATCACGTCGCCGGGCTTGATCGACTTGTCGAGCAGGAGGATGAAGCCCGAGACGAGGTTGGAGACCACCTTTTGCAGGCCGAAGCCGAGGCCGACGCCGACCGCGCCCGAGAGCACCGCGAGGCCGGTGAGATCGACGCCCACCGTCTTCAGCCCGACGAAAAAGGCGATGGAATAGAGCACCACCTGCATGATCTTGATGGTCAGCACCTGGATCGAGGGGCTGATATCGGTCGAACGGCGGATCCGGGTGGCGGTGCTGGCGGAAATGAAGCGCACGGCGAAGAACAGCGCGCCGAGGATCGTCACCGCCTGCACCACCATCCACAACGACAGCCTGAGATCGCCGAGGCTGAGGGCGAAGCCGTCCATGATGCCGACGGCCTCGGTGGTGAGGCCGAGGATCGAGACGGTGACCCAGGCCCAGCCGGCGAAACGGACCACGGTGCGCAGCGCCCGGTTGGGGATGAAGCGGCTGACGATGGCGATCACCAGCCAGGCGAGGGCGAGTTTGCCCGCGATGGCGAGCAGGTAGGAGCGCGCAGGGAAGAAATAGACCTCGCGCATGATCCAGAAGGCGGGCCAGATCATCGCCACGAACAGGATGAGCCGCATCCGCCGGTGGATGAGAATGCCGAGACGCATCCGCCAGGTGGGCCAGCCTTCGCGGGTGCGCAGGAAGTTTTCCCAGCGCGGGGCGAGGTAGCGGGCGCCGACATGGGCGACCACGAACAGAGCGAGGATGATGCCGATCTGCAGCGCCACCGATCCGCGGGTGAGGCCCTGGGCGAACAGGATCAGCCTGTCCCACAGGCCGATGGCGATCTCGTGCGGGGCCGGCACGATGCTGTCGGGCGCGGCCGGGACGGCCGTCACGCCAGCGGGGCCCACGGGTGCTGCGGACGGGTCCGGGGTCTGGCTCGGGGCGGGCGGCGGCTGTGGCGATATCCCTCCGGGGCCGGTGGCAACGCCGGGCACATTTCCCATCGGCTGGACAGTATCGCCTTCCATGCGCTCTCCCTCTCGCCCCCGAGGGTGACAAATCGGCGCCGCCGCGTCCAGCGTGCCGGGCGGCCCGGGGTCACATTCTGGCGAAAGCGCCCCTCATCGGGTCTCAGTCGCAGCGCATCGCGACGGCGGATTTCTCGGCCTCTTCAAGGATGTCGGCGACGGCGAGATCGCGCAGGAAAGGCAGGAAGGTCTGGCCGCCATCGGTGCTGATATCGGCGTTCACCGTCTGGGTGAGATCGAGCGCCGGATCTTCGAGGCAGCCGGCGAGCGACAGGGTGATCGCGCCGGTATTCGCCTTCGGCGCCTCGGCCTCCCACAGCCGGATCCGGCCCTGCAGGTCGCGCAGGCGGGCGGCTTCGGCGGGAGCGAGGCGCCAGAGATCGCCGGTGCGGCCGAGCGGCAGGCGCTCGCTGATCTTCTGTCCGGTGTCGCTGCGTTCGGAGACGACCGAGATCGCGGCCGCGCCTTCGGGAATGCCGAAGCCCGGCGGGGTCTCGATCCGGGCGGCGAGCGAGGCGGGATCGACGGTGAGAAAATCGAGCGCGGCGAGCCGGCCCAGGGTGAGCGGATTGACCGCGGTGCATGCCGCGAGGCCCAGAAGCAGGGCGAGGGTCAGTATGCGCGGCATCGACGGCTCCAGGTGGTGAACGCGGGCGCATCGAACCCCGGGGGCGCGAAGATGTAAACCCACGCCCTTGCAGGGTTGGGGTCGGGGCTGTATTTCAGGGCGCATGAAACGGATCTTCGACATGGACGACCGCGCGCGCCTGCCCTGGCGGTTTTACGGCGAGCTGCTCGATGCACGCGCCTCGGGCGTGGCTGTCTCGGTGCTCGCCCGACTTTGACGTCGGCCCGCTTTCTACGTCCGTTTCACATTCATTCCGCTGAGGGAGAGCCCGCATGTCCGGGAAGACGCTCTACGACAAGATCTGGGATGCCCACCTGGCCCACGAGGCCGAGGACGGCACTTCGCTGCTCTATATCGACCGCCACCTCGTCCATGAGGTGACCAGCCCGCAGGCCTTNNCGCATGGCCGGCCGCAAGGTGCATGCGCCCGACAAGACCATCGCCGTGCCCGACCACAACGTGCCGACCACGCTCGACCGCGAAAAGGGCATCGACAACGAGGAAAGCCGGATCCAGGTCGAGGCGCTCGACCAGAACGCGAAGGATTTCGGCATCCATTATTACCCGGTCAACGACATCCGGCAGGGGATCGTCCATATCGTCGGGCCCGAGCAGGGCTGGACGCTGCCGGGGATGACGGTGGTCTGCGGCGACAGC
>JAGRMO010000199.1:0-1241 GCA_020441205.1 Maritimibacter sp. | reverse complement strand
AAATCGAAGAACATGAAGGTGGAGATCACCGGCAAGCTCAAGCCCGGGGTCACCGCCAAGGACATCACCCTCGCGGTGATCGGCGCGACCGGTACCGCCGGCGGCACCGGCTACGTGATCGAGTATTGCGGCGAGGCGATCCGCGACCTTTCGATGGAAGGCCGGATGACGGTCTGCAACATGGCGATCGAGGGCGGCGCGCGGGCCGGGCTGATCGCGCCCGACGAGACCACCTTCGAGTATGTGAAGGGCCGGCCGCATGCGCCGAAGGGCGCACAGTGGGAACAGGCGCTCACCTGGTGGAAGACGCTTTACACCGATGACGACGCGCATTGGGACAAGGTCGTCACGCTGAAGGGCGAAGAGATCGAACCCGTCGTGACCTGGGGCACCAGCCCCGAGGATGTGCTGCCGATCACCGGCGTCGTGCCGGCGCCCGAAGACTTCAAGGGCGGCAAGGTCGAGGCGGCGAAACGCGCGCTCGACTACATGGGGCTCACGCCGGGGATGAAGCTCACCGAGATCAAGGTGGATGCCGTGTTCGTCGGCTCCTGCACCAACGGGCGGATCGAGGATCTGCGCGAGGTGGCCAAGATCCTCAAGGGCCGCAAGGTGGCGGAGGGCGTACGGATGATGATCGTGCCGGGCTCGGGCCTGGTGCGCGAGCAGGCGGAAGCCGAGGGGCTGGCGCAGGTGTTTCTCGACGCGGGCGCCGACTGGCGGCTCGCCGGCTGCTCGATGTGCCTCGCGATGAACCCCGACCAGCTCGCGCCGGAAGAACGCGCGGCCTCGACCTCGAACCGCAATTTCGAGGGCCGGCAGGGCTACAAGGGGCGCACCCACCTGGTGAGCCCGGCAATGGCGGCAGCGGCGGCTGTGACCGGCCACCTCACCGACGTTCGGGAGATGATCTGATGGACAAGTTCGAGAAATTCACCGGCGTTGCCGCGCCCATGCCGCTCGTCAATATCGACACCGACATGATCATCCCCAAGGTCTTCCTGAAGACGATCAAGCGGTCGGGGCTCGGGGTGAACCTGTTCGACGAGATGCGCTACGACCGCGAAGGCAACGAGATTGCCGATTTCGTGCTCAACAAGCCGGCCTACCGCCAGGCCGAGATCATCGTCGCGGGCGACAATTTCGGCTGCGGTTCGTCGCGCGAGCATGCGCCCTGGGCGCTGAAGGATTTCGGCATCCGGGCGATCGTCTCGACGAGCTTTGCCGACATCTTCTTCAAC
>JAGRMO010000198.1 GCA_020441205.1 Maritimibacter sp. | reverse complement strand
CTCCCGCCGGAGGCTCCCGCACCCTCCACCAGCCCGACGCCAGACCATAGGCACAACACCACCACCCGAGCGCCACCCGAGGATGAGGCCGCATGGCCGAAGACGAAACAAACTGCGCGCCGCAGGCGCTCCTTCGGATCGATCGGTTAACCCATTCGCGCAACACCGGCCTTGTATGCCCGGTTGTGCGCGCCCTGTGCCTCCGCGGTGCACAGGTTGTGCGCGGCCCCCCGCGCGTTAACGCCTCAGATGCAGCGCCCGCCGTCCACCTCCAGCGTCACGCCGGTGATCATGCTCGCCTCGTCCGAACACAGGAAGGCGGCCGCGTTGCCCATGTCCTCGGGCGTCGAGAACCGCCCGAGCGGGATGGTCGAGAGAAACTTCGCCCGCACCTCGGGCGTGTCTTCCCCCATGAAGCTCTTGAGCAACGGCGTCTCCCCCGCCACCGGCAGGATCGCGTTCACCCGCACGCCGCGGGGCGCAAGCTCCACCGCCATCGACTTCGTCGCGGTGAGCAGCCAGCCCTTCGACGCGTTGTACCAGCTGAGGTTCGGCCGGGGCGAAATCGCCGCCGTCGACGCGACGTTGAGGATCGCGCCCGCGCCCGCGGCTTTCATCACGGGCACGATCTCGCGCGCGGCGAGGTAGACCGCCTTCACGTTCACCGCCAGCACCCGGTCGAAATCCGCCTCGCTGATCTCTTCCATCGGCCCCGGCAGATGGGTGACGCCCGCATTGTTGACGAGGATGTCGATCCGTCCGAAGGCCGCCACCGCCGCCTGCGCCATCGCGCGCACCTGGGCGCCGTCCGCCACGTCCGCCGCCAGGGCCTGCCCGCCGATCTCCACCGCCACCGCCTGCGCGGCGTCGCCGTTCAGGTCCACCGCCAACACCCGCGCGCCTTCGGCCGCGAATTTGCGCGCGATCCCCGCGCCGAAGCCCGATCCCGCCCCGGTGACCAATGCCGTCTTGCCTTTGAGTCTCATGACACCTCCGTTTCCCCGAACCCTGCCCGCCTTCAGGGCCGGGGACAAGCCGCGTCCCACGCCACCCGATCGAGCCCCGCGAAGCGGCGGAAGCGGTCAAGCTCGGCCTCGATCCGCCCCGCCCGCGCCGCCGAGGCGCGCCCGCCCGGCTCGGGCCAGTAGCCGCTCACCCGGAGCACGCCCGCACCGCGGTCGGCCTTCAGCTCGATCCGGCCGATGAAGCGCAGGCCTTCGAGCAGCGGATAGACGTAATAGCCATAGATCCGGTCGTTCGGCGGCACGAACATCTCGTTGCGGTAGGCAAAGCCGAACAGCCGCTCCAGCCGGTCGCGCTCGCGCACCGCGGGGTCGAACGGGTTCACGAGCCGCACCCGGCCGCCCGGCGCGGGCGCGGCCGCGAGCCGTTCCTCGATATCTGGCGTGGCCACCGCGTTGTAGACCCGCCCGTCCGCCGCCTCGACCTCGACCGGCACCAGTTCGGCCCGGGCAATCCAGGCCTTCACCTCGGCGGGCGAGGTTGCGGCCCAGAATTTCATCAGCTCCGACGGCGTCGCCACCCCGAGATGCCCCATCGCGCGGGCATGCAGAGCGTCGATCTGATCCGCCTCCGCCACGCCCCGGTCGTAGCCGCCCGCGAACACCCGCTCGCCCAGGTCGTAGAATTTCACGAACCTCTCGCGGTGGCAGGTCGCGAGCGTGCCGGCATACCACATCTGGTCGAGCGCCTTCTTGTGCGGCGGCCGCGCCCACATCTCCTTCGGCCCCTCGTGCTTCGTGTCGAACGCATGGGTCGAGAGCGCCCCCTCGGCCGCGATCCGGTCGCGGATCGCCCGGATCTCGGCCTGGCCGAGCCCTGAGTGGAACCAGGAAGACCGCGCGGTGCGCTCGCCCAGCACCCGGAACCGCCGGCTCCAGAAGGGCAGCACCTCCATCGGGATGAGCGAGGCGTCATGGGTGAAATGCTCGAAGAGATCGCGCCCGGCGAGATGGCGCCAGACGCCCTCCTCGCGGTAGCGCGCATCGGCCCGGCTCCACAGGATATGGTCCTGTGCGCGGACCACGTTGCGGATCGTGTCGATCTGCAGGAAGCCGAGCCCGCGGATGATCGCGAGCGGGTCTTTCGGCCCCTGGCTCAGCCCGGTCTGGGCCAGCCACAATCGGCGGGCGTCGGTGTTGGAAAGGCGAAGCGCGGTCATGAAGGCGAGCCTCGCACGCGCCGCGGCGCCGGTCCATCGCCGATCGCGGGCGGCGGCCATGGGTCGGGTTTCGCCCGGGGGGCAGAGCCCCGGGCGACCCGCCGGAGGGCGCTGCCCCCCGGCCCCCCGAAAGGGGGCATCTGAAAAGCGGGGGCGCTGCGCGGATGAGCGCACGCGCCCCCAGAAGGGTTAGCACTTGGCGTCGAGCTGCAAACGACGGATGGGTCACGCCCCCGGACTCCCCGGGATATTTGAAGACCAAAGAAGGGAAGGGTCGGCGCCCGGGGTCAGGCCGCGCCCGAACCCCGGTAGCTGCGCCAGAGCCGGACGGCAATTCTGAGCGCGGCAAGCGCGAAACCCGCGAGCCCGCCGAGATAGCTGGTGTCGTGCAGGAGCCCGGCGCGGGCGAAGCCCATCGGGTCGGGCGGATTGCGCCCGCCGAGGAGGAGCGCGAGGTGCTCTTCGCCCAGAACCGTGACGCCGAGCAGCACCGCGACCGCGCCGAGCAGGAGGGCGGTGCCAAGGACGGTCGCGAGCGCCATCCGGCAAAGCCGCGCATAGGCCGCGCGCGATCGGGCGGCGAGGGCCAGCGCGAACAGCGGCACGCCGGTCAGCGCCCCCATCCACCAGCTCGCCCGCCAGCCGACGAGCGCCGCTCCGAGCCGCGGCGGGACATCGGCCCCAATCTGAAACTGGGCAAACTTGAACGCGGTGAAATAGCTCGGGCCCAGCGTGTACGACACCTGGTTGTGCGCCGCACCGTAGAGCCCCGCGACGAGGCAGGCGAGCGCCACCCAGATCGGGAATTGCACGAGTTTCGACAGGCGCGCGAGGCTCATGCGGCGTTCACCCGTGGCGCGCGGCCACGGTCTTCAGCGCGGAGAAGCCGTAGAGCGCCTCGAAGCCTTTCTCGCGGCCGTGGCCCGACAGCCCGGTGCCGCCGAACGGCAGTTCCACCCCGCCGCCGGCGCCGTAATTGTTGAGAAACACCTGGCCTGCGCGCAGCCGTTTGGCCATTCGCATCTGCCGCGCGCCGTTCTCGCTCCAGACGCTCGCGACCAGCCCGAAGCCGGTGCCGTTGGCGATGGCGATGGCCTCGTCCTCGGTCTCGAACGGGATCGCCACCTGGACGGGTCCGAAGATCTCTTCCTGCGCCAGCACATGGGTTGGCGGCACGTCGGCAAACAGCGTCGCCGCCACGTAATGCCCGCCCGCGGGCGCGTCGGCCAGCACCGTTCCGCGCCCGGCGACGCGCAGGTCGGCGCCCTTCGCGAGGAACCCCTCGACCACCGCCTTCTGTTTCGCCGAGATGAGCGGCCCGAGATTGGCGTCGCGCGTCGCCTCCGCCGACATCATCCCGTTGTAGCTGTCCGCCATCCGCGCCACGACTGCGTCGTAGACCCCGCGCTGGATGAGCACGCGCGACGAGGCCGAGCAGGTCTGGCCCGCGTTCTGGATGCAGGCGCCGACGAGGAAGGGGAGCGCCGCGTCGAGATCGGCGTCGTTGAACACGATCTGGGGGCTCTTGCCGCCGAGCTCCAGCGTCACCGGCACCACGTTCTCGGCCGCCGCCTTCTGCACCAGCCGGCCCACGCCGACCGAGCCGGTGAAGCTGATGTGGTTGACGCCCGGATGCGCGGTGAGCGCCGCCCCCGCCTCCGCGCCCAGCCCCGGCACCACGTTGAGCGCGCCCGGCGGCAGCCCGGCCTCATCGGCCAGCGCGGCGAAGGCGAGCGCCGTGAGGCAGGCTTCCTCGGCGGGTTTCAGCACGCAGGCATTGCCCATGGCGAGCGCCGCCCCCACCGAGCGGCCGATGATCTGCATCGGGTAGTTCCACGGGATGATGTGCCCGGTCACCCCATGCGGCTCGCGCAAGGTGTAGACGGTGTAGCCGTCGAGATAGGGGATGGTCTGGCCCATCACCTTGTCGGCCGCGCCGGCGTAGAATTCCATGTAGCGCGCGAGCGCCAGCGCGTCGTTCTTCGCCTGGGTGAGCGGCTTGCCCACATCCGCCGCCTCGATCGCGGCGAGGTCGTCCGCCCGCGCCGCCACCAGCGCCCCGATCCGCGCCAGCACCCGGCCCCGTTCTGTCGCGGTGAACCGCCCCCAGGCGCCGTCGAGCGCGCCCCGCGCCGCCGTGACCGCGGCGTCGATATCCTCCGCCTCGCCCCGCGCGATGGTGGTGATCTGCTCGCCGGTCGAAGGGTTCTCCAGCGGCAATTGCCGGTAGTGCCGGGGCCAGTCCCAGACCCCGTTCACGTAGATCTTGGTCGGGTCGAACCACAATCTCTCAAGCATCCCTGCCTCCTTGCCAATCCGCGGGGATCCGCGGCGTCGCCGCGATCAGCGCGCGTGTGTATGCGTGCGCGGGCTCGGCGAAGACCGCATCGGTCTCGCCCTGTTCGACGATCCGCCCGGCCCGCATCACCAGGACCCGGTCGGTCACCCGCCGCACCACCGAAAGGTCGTGGCTGATGAACAGGTAGGCCATCCCGTGCTCCGCCTGCAGCCGCGCCAGCAAATCGAGAATCTGCGCCCGCACCCGCACGTCGAGCGCGCTCACCGCCTCGTCGAGCACGATGAGATCGGGGTTGGTGATGAGCGCCCGCGCGATCGCGATCCGCTGCCGCTGGCCGCCGGAAAACTCGTGGATGTAGCGCCCCATGGCCTCCGGCTCGATGCCCACATCGGTCAGCGCCGCCGCCACCCGGCCCTGCATGTCCTCGGGCCGCGCGTCCATCAGGTGAAACGGCTCCGCCACCAGACGTTCGACCGTCCATCGCGGATTGAAACTGCCGTAGGGGTCCTGGAACACCACCTGCATCCGCCGCCGGATCGCGGGGTCCAGATGAGGGCCCGCATGGATCTCCTGCCCGCCGAGCCGGATCGCGCCCGCCTGCAGCGTGTCGAGCCCGAGGATCGCGCGGGTCAAAGTCGACTTGCCGCAGCCCGATTCCCCCACCAGCCCGAGGCTCTCGCCGCGCCCGAGCGTGAAGCTCACCCCGTCGACGGCGCGAAACCGTCCGGGCCGGCCGAGAAGCCCTTCGCGCGCCGTGCGATATTCGCGCACCGCGTCGCGCACCTCGAGCAGAGGCGCGTCTTCGCCCTGCGCCATCCGCTCGGGCTGATGCGACGAGGCGGCGAAGAGCTTGCGCGTGTAGGGATGCGCCATGGTGCGGAACAAGGCCTCCGTCGGCCCCTGTTCGACGATCCGCCCCCCCTGCATCACCGCCACATGATCGGCCGTGCCGGCGACGACGGCGAGGTCGTGGGTGATGAGCAACAGGCTCATCTTCTCCTCGTCCACCAGCCCGTTGAGCAGATCGAGAATCTGCGCCTGCGTGGTCACGTCGAGCGCCGTGGTCGGCTCGTCGGCAATGAGCAGCTCCGGATGCAGCGCCACCGCCATCGCGATGCATACCCGCTGACGCTGCCCTCCGGAAAGCTCGTGCGGATAGCGGCTGAGCGCGAAGCGCTCTTCCGGCAGGCCCACCCGCGCGAGCCGCTCGCGCGCCACCTCCCAGGCCTCGGCCCGGCGCGCCTTGCCATGCACCACCAGCGTTTCCGCCACCTGCGCGCCGATGGTCTTGACCGGGTTCAAGGCCGTCATCGGCTCCTGGAAGATCATCCCGATCCGGTTGCCGCGCAGCCGGCACATCTCGCGTTCGGGCGTGGCGAGCAGATCGCCGCCGTCGAGCAGCGCCCGCCCGCTCACCACGCTCCCGCGCGGCAACAGCCCCATGATCGCGAGCGCCGTCATCGATTTGCCCGACCCGCTCTCGCCGACGAGGCCGGTCACCTTGCCGGGCGCGATGTCGAGGCTCACATCGCGCAGGATCTCGCGGTCGTGGATGTCGAGCGAAAGCGCCTCGAGCCGGATCATCCCCGCGCCCTCCGCACCCTTGGGTCGAGCAGATCGCGCAGCCCGTCGCCCATGAGGTTGAGCCCCAGCACCATGCCGACGATGGCAAGCCCGGGCAGGATCGCGAGCGAGGGGTTGGTGTAGATCATCGTCTGCGCGTCCGCCAGCATCCGGCCCCAGGATGGCGTCGGCGGCTGCGCGCCAAGGCCCACGTAGCTCAGCGCCGCCTCCGCCAGAATGCCCAGCGAAAACTGGATCGTCCCCTGCACGATGAGCAGGTTGAGGATGTTGGGCAGGATATGCTCGAGGCTGATCCGCACCCGGCCCTTGCCGGCGACGCGCGCGGCGAGGATCCAGTCGAGCGTCCAGAGGCTGAGCGCGCCCCCGCGCGTCACCCGGGCGAAGACCGGCACGTTGAAGATGCCGATGGCGAGGATCGCGTTGAGCGCCGAGGGGCCGAACACCGCGGTGATCAGGATCGCGATCACCAGCGAGGGAAAGGCGAAGATCAGGTCGTTGCCCCGCATCACCAGTTCGTCGATCAGCGAGCCCCGGTTGGCGGCGGCAAGAAGGCCGAGCGGCACGCCCGCGCCCATGCCGATGCCCACCGCCACGAGGGCGACGGCGATCGACGTCCGCGCGCCGACCATCAGCATCGACAGGATGTCGCGGCCGAAATGGTCGGTGCCGAGCGGGTAGGTCGCCGAGGCGGGTTTGAGCTTTTCCGCGATCGCGAGCGCGGTCACGTCATGCGGCACCCAGACGAAACTCACGAGCGCGGCGACGACGAACACTGCCGTCAGACCGGCCCCGATCCAGAGTTGCGGCCCCCCCTTCATGCGCCCCCTCACACCCGCTTCCTCAGCCTCGGGTCGACCCCCGCATAGGCGAGATCGACGAGGAAGGTCACGAGGATCACCGCGAAGACCAGCAGCATCACCAGGCTCTCGACCACGATCAGATCGCGCTGGGTGATCGCCTGGAAGATGAGCCGCCCGAGCCCGGGCAGGTAGAACACGTTCTCGATGATGATCGCGCCCGCGAGCAGGAACGAAAACTGCAGCCCGATGATCGTCAACACCGGGATCATCGCATTGCGGAGCGCGTGCCGCACCGTCGCCTGCCGGCGCGTGAGCCCCTTCGCCCGCGCCGTGCGGATGTAATCCTGCCCCAGCGTCTCGATCAGCGCCGAGCGCAACACCCGCGCGAGGATCGAGGCCTGCGGCAGCGCGAGCGCGAGGGCGGGCAGGGTGAGCGCCTTCACGGCCGGTCCCGCGCCGCCCGCCCAGCCGGGAAAGCCGCCCGCCGAGAACCAGCGCAGGTTCACCGCGAAGACCAGCACGAGCAGCATCGCGAACCAGAAATTCGGCACCGCGATGCCGAGCTGCGTCGCTCCCATGATCCCGTAATCGGTCGCCGAGCCGCGCCTCGCCGCCGCGATCAGCCCCACCGGCAAAGCGATCAGCGTCGACAGCGCGAGCGCATAGAGCGCGAGCGGCAGCGAGACCCAGAGCCGTTGCATGACAAGCTCCGCCACCGGCACCTTGTAGGTGTAGGAGGTGCCGAAATCTCCCGTGAGCATCCCGCCCGCCCAGGCGAGGTATCGCGCCACCGGCGCCGCGTTCAGCCCGAGCTGGTCGCGCAGCGCCGCCACCGCTTCGGGCGTCGCGTTCATCCCCAGCATGTAGCTCGCCGGATCGCCCGGGATCACCTCGATCACCGCGAAGATGACCACCGAGGCGACGACCAGCGACAGGGCGAGCGAGAGTGCGCGAGAGAGGGCGAAACGCAGCATGGGCCGAGGTTAGGGCGGGCCGCTGGCAGGGGGAAGGGGATATACCGCGATCGTCGCAAATCCCCAGATCAGAAGCGCGCCCGCATAGCAGCTCCACCAGGCCAGCGCGAAGACGAAGAACCGCAGTCTCCGCTCGCGCACGCCCGAGATGATCAGGCCGGTGATCGGGTACCAGATCGCGGTGGCCAGGGTCAGGACCGCCGGAACGCCGATGGCTCCCCGCCATGTCGGGTAGGAGAGCAGGTTAACGACACTGAGGCCGAGGACGAGCGGGCGCCACTCCACGACCATGACCGGGATGAGGAACGCCAGCACGATAGACGCGATGACCCGGCCCCTGTTCGGCCGCAGCACCGCCCGCAGGCGCCGGCGGTTGGCCCGCGCCAGGGCGGCGATGACGGCGACCCCGGCCGCCGCGAACACGGCCGCGAAGACGGCTGCGGCCGGCGACAGGGTTCCAAATGCGGGCCGTCCGCTCGCGGCGACCGGGGCGACGCGATGGGCAAACGCCCACCAGAGCAGCGCGGTGAACAGCGGCACGAAGATCGCGACCGCACCGAGGGCCGTGGTGCGCGGCGTCGCGCGGGCTTTGGGCGGTGTCCGCGGCATCACGCTTGAAAACACCGTGTCGCCGGCGCGTGCCGGATGCGCCCTATCAAGGCCGGCCGCCGTCGCCCCGCTCCCGTACCACCGGAACCCGCTCTCCCGGCCCGGACACCCGCTTCGCCCGCCCCTCGCGCGCGAGGTTTTGGTAGCGCTATCACGAGCAAAAACAACGCCTTGATCCCCTGTCCGAGTTCGCCCACCCGTCGCCCACCCCTTCATCTTGGCCAAAATACTCCGGGGGTGTGGGGGCAGCGCCCCCACCCAGGCCAGTCAAACGAAAGGGCGCCGGGTCTCCCCGACGCCCTCTGTCTCGCGGCTCGAAAGGATCACTCGACCCAATGCACCCCGGTGAGGTCGGTGGCCTGGGTCGGCGCGTTCTCCCACAGCCCCTCGATCTTCGCATTGGCGACGCCGGTCTTGGCCAGCTGGAACAGATAGCCGTTGACGTAATCCTTCGCGATCATCTCCTCGGCCGCCTTGTTGAGCTCCGAGCGCCGCGCCGGGTCGGAAGTGACCGAAAGCTCCTCGATCAGCGCCTGGAAATCGGCGTTGTCGTATTGGAAGTAGTACTCCGGCCTTGCGTAGATATTGATGTCGGCCGGTTCCGTGTGACTCACGATGGTGAGGTCGAAATCCTTGCCCTTGAACACCTGCTCGAGCCACTGCGCCCATTCCAGATTGGTGATCTCGGTCTCGATCCCCACGGCGCGCAGCTGCGCCGCGATGATCTCGCCGCCCCGCCGCGCATAGGTCGGCGGCGGCAGCATCAGCCGCAGCGGGCCGACCGGGCCGACCTCGGCAATGAGCGCCTTCGATTTCTCCGGGTCGTAGTCAGACATCGCGGTGAGGTCGACATAGTCCGGGTTATGCGGCGCGAAATGCGAGCCGATCGGCGTGCCGAAGCCGAACATCGCCCCGTCGATGATGTCCTGCCGGTTGATCGCATGCGCGATCGCTTCGCGCACCCGGATATCGTCGAGCGGCGGCTGCTTGTTGTTCATCGCGAGGATGGTCTCGCCCTCGGTCGAACCGACGATCACCTTGAACCGCGGGTCGGCCTCGAATTGCGCGAGCATCTCGGGGGCGGGGAACACCGGGAAGGTGTCGACATCGCCCGCCATCATCGCCGCGAAGGCGGCGTTGCCGTCGTCGATGAACTTGAACGTGGCCGTCGCCAGCGCCGGCGCCGGACCCCAATAGGCGTCGTTGCGGTTGAGCGTCACATGGTCGCCCTGCACCCATTCGCCGAAGGTGAACGGACCGGTGCCGACCGGCGCGGTCGCCGCGTTGCCGATGCTCTCGGGCGCGACGATCACCGCGTCGCCCCAGGCCATGTTGAACGGGAAGTTGCCGTTCGGCGCCGTGAGCGTGACCTCGACGGTGAGCGGGTCCACCGCCACCACGCCCGCGATCCCCTCGAACAGCGCCTTCTGGGCGTTGGTCGAATCCTCCGCCCGCGCCCGGTCGAGGCTGAACACCACATCCTCGGCATCCATCGCGGTGCCGTCGTGGAAGGTCACCCCCTCGTTGAGGTGGAACGTGTAGACGGTGCCGTCCTCGCTCACATCCCAGCTCTTGGCCAGCGCCGGCTGGACCGAGCCGTCGGGGCCGAACCGGGTGAGCCCTTCGAACACGTTGGCATAGACCACCTCGTCGATCGCCGCGGCGGCGCCGCCGGTCGG
>JAGRMO010000197.1 GCA_020441205.1 Maritimibacter sp. | reverse complement strand
GTCGAGCCGCGCCTTCAGCGCCTCGTTCTCTTCGCGCGCCTTCTGCGCCATCGCGCGGACCGCGTCGAACTCCTCGCGGGTGACGAAATCGCGGTCGGCGAGCCAGCGGTCCATCCAGCCCTTCATCGCCGTCTCGGCCTCGGTCTTGGCGCCCTGCGCCACCCCCATGGCATTGGTGAAAAGCTGCTGGAAATCTTCGAATACCTTGTTGCCGGTCATCAGCGGGCACCTCCATCTGGTCCCGCCCTATATGGGCCGGGCCGGGGACAAGCTCAAGGTTGACAGCCCCGCGCGCCGGCCCGACAAGGCGGCATGTTGCTCGCCCTCGACTTTCCCAACATCGGCCCCGAGATCTTCGCGATCGACCTCGGGAGTTTTCGCCTGGCGCTGCGCTGGTACGCGATGGGCTACATCGTCGGGATCCTGATCGGCTGGTGGATCATCGGCCGCGCCATCGCCCGCCCCGCCCTGTGGCGCGCCGGCGCGCCGATGACCAAGGCCCAGCTCGAGGAACTGGTCACCTGGATGGTGATCGGCATCGTCGTCGGCGGAAGGCTCGGCTTCGTGCTGTTCTACCAGCCCGGCTATTACCTCACCCACCCGCTCGACATCCTGAAGGTCTGGCAGGGCGGCATGGCGTTTCACGGCGGCTTTCTCGGCGTGGTCGCGGGCGTCTGGCTGTTTTCCCGCCGCCATGGCCTGCCGACCGCCTCGGTCGCCGATCTGCTCGCCATCGCGACGCCCCCCGCGCTCGGCCTCGTGCGGGTCGCAAATTTCATCAATGCCGAACTCTGGGGCCGGCCCACCGACGCGCCCTGGGGCGTGATCTTTCCGGGCAAAGCCGCCCAGGCCTGCGCCACCGCCACCGAGGCCTGTGCCCGCCACCCCTCGCAGCTCTATGAAGCGCTGCTCGAAGGCGTGGTGCTGGCCGTCCTGCTCCTCTGGCTCGCCTTCCGGCGCGGCTGGCTGAAGCGCCCCGGCCTGCTCGCCGGCACCTTCTTCCTGGGCTACGGGCTGTCGCGCCTGGTCGTCGAATTCTTCCGCCAGGCCGACGCGCAGTTCGTCACGCCCGACAACCCCTGGGGCCATGTGTTCCTCGGGATGACAATGGGCCAGCTCCTGTCGCTGCCGATGGTGATCGCCGGGCTCGCGACGATCTGGTGGGCCCGCCGGCGCGCGAGGCCATGAGCCTCGCCGCGCTCCTGAAGGCGCGGATCCGGGCGACCGGGCCGATCTCGGTCGCCGATTTCATGGCCGAATGCCTCGGCCACCCCGAACACGGCTACTACACCACCCGCGACCCGCTGGGCGCATCCGGCGATTTCACCACCGCGCCGGAGATCAGCCAGATGTTCGGCGAACTCATCGGGCTGGCGCTGGCACAATCCTGGCTCAACCAGGGCGCCCCCGCCCCCTTCACCCTCGCCGAGCTCGGCCCCGGCCGCGGCACGCTGATGGCCGATATCCTGCGCGCGACCCGGGGCGTGCCGGGGTTTCACGCTGGCCTCCGGCTCCACCTCGTCGAGACCTCGCCGGTGCTGCGCGCGGTCCAGCGCCGGGCGCTGGACGGGGTCGATCTGACCCATCTCGATACGGTGGACGCGCTTCCCGACATGCCGCTCTGGCTGGTCGCCAACGAGTTTTTCGACGCGCTGCCGATCCGCCAGTTCGTCCGCGCCGCCGGCCTCTGGCGCGAACGGGTCGTCGGACTTGCGGACGGCGCGCTGGCCTTCGGGCTCGCCGGCCCCTCGGCGCCGGAAGAGCTCGCGACCCGCAGCGACGTCGCCGACGGCGGGCTGGTCGAGATCTGCCCCGCCGCCCGCGTCGCGATGGACGAGATCGCCGCCCGTATCGCCGCCCACGGCGGCGCGGCGCTGGTGATCGACTACGGCGACTGGCGCTCGCTGGGCGACACGCTGCAGGCCGTCCAGGGCCATGCGCCCACCGATCCGCTGGCCGCCCCCGGCGCGGCCGATCTCACCGCGCATGTGGATTTCGAGGCGCTGGCCCTGGCCGCGCCCGGGCTCGCCGCCTCCGCCCTCACCCCCCAGGGGGTGTTCCTCGAACGCCTCGGGATTACGCAACGCGCCCGGGCGCTGGCGGACCGGCTCGACGGCCCGGCCCTCGACGCCCACATCGCCGCCCATCGCCGCTTGACGCACCCGGACGAAATGGGAAACCTGTTCAAGGTGCTCGGCCTGGTTCCGGCCGGCGCACCGATGCTGCCTGGACTGGTTTCATGACGCGCGAACCATGACGCTGGAGATCATCACCTCGCCGAGCCTCGACGGCGTCTCGCACGGGTTCTTCACCCGGCGCGGCGGCGCGTCGTCCGGCGTCTATGCCGGGCTCAACTGCGGCGCGGGCTCGGACGACCTGCGCGACGCGGTCGAACTGAACCGCGCAAGGGTGGCCGACGCGCTGGGCCTCGCGCGCGAGGCGCTCGTCACCGTCCACCAGACCCATTCGGCCGACGTGGTCACCGTGACCGGCCCGCTGGCCGCGCCGAAGCCGGAGGCCGACGCGATGGTCACCGCCACCCCCGGCGTGGCCCTCGCCATCCTTACCGCCGATTGCGAGCCCGTGCTCTTCGCCGATGCCGAGGCCGGCGTGATCGGCGCGGCGCACGCCGGCTGGAAAGGCGCGCTCGACGGCGTGCTGGAGGCGACCGTCGAAGCGATGGAGGCGCTCGGCGCGGATCGCGCGCGGATCGCCGCGGTGATCGGTCCGACGATCAGCCAGCGCGCCTACGAGGTCGGCCCCGAATTCGTCGAACGCTTCGTCGACGACGACCCGGGCAACGCCCGCTTCTTCGCCGGCGGCACCGGCGACCGGGCGCAGTTCGACCTGCCCGGCTACGGCCTGAAACGCCTGCGCGACGCGGGCGTCGGCCAGGCCGAATGGACCCGCCACTGCACTTATTCGGACCCGGCGCGGTTCTATTCCTACCGCCGCTCGGTCCACCTCAGGGAAGCCGACTACGGCCGGCTGATCTCGGTCATCCGGCTCTGAGAACCGTCCCGGACCCGGCGCCAAACCGCCGCCTGCGCCCCGATTGTCGCCCGACTCACGCCCGCGAAAGTCCCCGGATGCGCCGTATCCGCGCCGCATTCCATTGTCACAGATGAGGCGACAACACCGGGCGACCCGCCCGACAGGACACGAGGGCCGAACAATGGACATGCGCCGCATCGACACCAGAGCCGCCAGGAAACGCCGCTGGCTGACCGCCATGCTCGACGAGGCCGACAAGGCGGTGAGCGAGGTGCAGTTTCTGCCCTGGAGCCGCGGCCCGCTGCGTGAAAAGCGCAAGGCCGGCGCCCGCGCCCGCGTGCTCGACGAATAACCGGCCACGGCCGGACCGTCCGTTCCTACGATTTCCATACAGGCAAGCACTTCGGGGGCCCCGGCGACGGGGCCCTCGGCTTATGCACGGCGCTCGGAATTCAGTGCTCGGCGCGCACCCGCGCTTCGAGCACGTCGAACGGCACGCCGGGCTCGTCTTTCGCGTCGCGGATCACCAGCGAGGTCTTGACCGAGGCGACGTTGTCGGCCGCGGTCAGCTCTTCGGTGAGGAAGCTCTGGAAGGTCGACAGATCCGGCGAGACACATTTCAGGATGAAATCGACCTCGCCGTTCAGCATGTGGCACTCGCGCACCAGGGGCCAGGCGCGGCAGCGGTTCTCGAACGCGGTGAGATCGGCCTCGGCCTGGCTCACCAGCCCGACCATCGCAAACACCTGCACCTCGAACCCGAGCTTGCGGGCATCGACCGTGGCGTGATAGCCGCGGATATACCCCATCTCTTCCAGCGTGCGCACGCGCCTCAGGCACGGTGGCGCCGAGATCCCGACGCGCTTGGCGAGTTCGACATTGGTCATCCGACCGTCGGCCTGCAGCTCGGCAAGGATCATCCGGTCGATCGGATCGAGTTTCGAATGGGGCATCAACCTACCTCGTGAAATTGCGCGGACATTACGCGGGCACGCCAAGTTGCGCAATAATCTTTCGCCAATGCGCAATTTCTGTCTCGCCCGGAAACCGTCCGCGCTCAAGTTGACAGCACGTCGCAGGGGGTTTCGGGCAGATGAAGGGCAGACTATATCGGCCCCAACCCGACACACGCGAAGGATTGACCCATGTCCGAGACCCGTCACACCCGCCTGCTGATCATCGGCTCCGGCCCCGCGGGCTACACCGCCGGCGTCTATGCCGCGCGCGCCATGCTCTCGCCGATCCTGGTCCAGGGCATGGAGCCCGGCGGCCAGCTCACCACCACCACCGAAGTGGAGAACTACCCGGGCTTCACCGAGGTGCAGGGCCCCGAGCTGATGGTGAAGATGCAGGAACACGCCCAGGCGATGGGCACCGAGGTGATCCAGGACATCATCACCGAGCTCGACCTGCAGAACCGGCCGTTCACCGCCAAGGGCGACTCGGGAACCACCTACACCGCCGACGCGGTGATCCTCGCCACAGGCGCCAGGGCGCGGTGGCTGGGCCTGCCGACCGAGGACAAGTTCAAGGGCTTCGGCGTCTCGGCCTGCGCCACCTGCGACGGCTTCTTCTACCGCGGCAAACCCATCGTGGTGGTCGGCGGCGGCAACACCGCCGTGGAGGAGGCGCTGTTCCTCACCAATTTCGGCTCCAAGGTCACCCTCATCCACCGCCGCGACTCGCTTCGCGCCGAGAAGATCCTGATCGACCGGCTGATGAAGCACCCGAAGGTCGAGGTGCTCTGGGACAACGTGCTCGACGAGGTTGTCGGCACCGACATGCCGATGGGCGTGACCGGGGTGAAGACCAAGAACGTCAAGACCGGCGCGATCACCGAGATCGAGGCCGATGGCGTGTTCATCGCCATCGGCCACGCACCCGCCTCGGAACTGGTCAAGGACCAGCTCGAACTGCACAACGGCGGCTATGTGAAGGTCGAGCCGGGGTCGACCCGCACAACCATTCCCGGCGTCTTCGCCGCCGGCGACCTCACCGACCATGTCTACCGCCAGGCG
>JAGRMO010000196.1 GCA_020441205.1 Maritimibacter sp. | reverse complement strand
CCCAGTCGCCGGTGTTGAGATCGTCGTAGAAGATCCCGCCGACGCCGCGCGCCCGGCCACGGTGCGGGATGAAGAAATACTCGTCGGCCCAGGCCTTGAACTTCCTGTAATAGCCCGGGTCGTGGGCGTCGCAGGCGGATCTGAGGGCCGCGTGGAAGCTCGCGGTGTCTTCGTCGTATTCGATGCAGGGGTTGAGATCCGCGCCGCCGCCGAACCACCAGGCGCCGGGGGTCCAGAACATCCTTGTGTTCATGTGGACAGCGGGGGTGTGGGGGTTCTGCATATGGGCGACGAGCGAGATGCCCGAGGCCCAGAAGCGCGGATCGTCGTCGATGCCGGGTACGCCGCGGGCGGCCATCGAGGTGCGGGCGGCGCGGCCCAGCGTGCCGTGGACGGTGGAGATGTTGACGCCGACCTTCTCGAACACCCGGCCGCCCCGCATCACGCTCATCAGCCCGCCGCCGGCGTCCGAGCCGTCGTCGGAGGCGCGCTTCGTCTCGCTCACCTCGAACCGGCCGGGCGGGTTGGCGGCGAAGGGGCCTGCGGCTTGGGCGTCTTCCAGCGCTTCGAACGCGGCGACGATCTCGTCGCGCAGGCTCCGGAACCAGGCGCTGGCTTCGGCCTTCTGCTCGGTCATCTGGGTCTCGGTCATGGCGGGCCTCCGGTTTGGTCCCCGTCTCGCTAGCAGCATTGGGGGGGTGCGGCAAAGCGTGATTTGCAACTTCCCGCGCCCGGCCTAGGCTGGGGCCGAAGGAGTGATTGCCATGCGTGTTACCGTTCTCAGCGTCTCCGCCCTCTCCGCCCTCTCCGCCCTCGCGGTGCTGTCCGCCTGCGCCACGACGCCGCGCCAGCAGTGCGAGTTTCCGCTCCGCAGCGAGCTTGCCAATGTTCGCGACGAGATCCGCGCGAGCGAGCTTCTCCTGAAACGCGGGTTCCGGCTCGAACCGGTCACGGAGCCCTACGGGCTGCATTTCTGCATCTGGCCGAATGACGCGGTGGTGCCCTGCACCAACGAGGAAGACGGGCCGATGTTCGACAAGTTCCCGATCAACGAACGGGCCGAGATGGCAAAGCTCGAGACGCTGCGGCTCGAGAAGGCGCGGATCGAGGCCGCGCTGGCGGCCTGCGCGGTGCAGTTCCCCGAATAGCGCCAGTGCGGGCCGGTCAGTGCGCCGGCGAGCCTACCGCGTCGATCAGGGTGCGGCCGCCGTCGACGGTGACGACCTGGCCGGTCATGAAATTCGCGCCGTCGGAGGCGAGGAAACGCGCGGTCTCGGCCACTTCCGAGGCCTTGGCGATGCGGCCGAGCGGGGTGGCGCGCACGATCGTGTCGCGCAGGCCCCGGTCTTCGCGCAGCGCGTCCTGCAGGCTCGCGCTCATCACCGAGCCGTAGCTGATCGCGTTGACGCGGATACGGTGCGGCGCCAGCGCAACGGCGAGCGCGCGGGTGGCCTGTTCGAGCGCGGCGGCGGCGATCGAGAAGGCCATCAGTCCGGGCTGGGTCCGGTGGGCGGCGATGGACGAGAAATTGACGATGGCGCCGAGGGGCGCGGTGCTGTCTTCGGGCAGGTGTTCGCCTTGCGCGATCATCCGGTTGGCCACCGCCTGGCTCAGTCTCAGCGCGGTCATCAGGTTCTGGTCGAGCAGCAGTTCGACGGCCTTGTCCTTGATGTCGAGCGGGTCGGAGGTGACGACCTGGCGCGAGGCGTTGACGAGGATGTCGACCCGGTCGAAGGCGTCGATGGTGGCGGCGAGGAGGTTGGTGATCGTGAGCTTGGTGCGCAGATCGCCGGCGAAGATGCGGATGCCGCGTTCGGCCTCGTCCTCGGCGTCGAGGTTCTCGGGATTGGGGCCGAACTCGGCGATCAGCTTGGCTTCGTCCATATCGGCACAGACCACGTTGGCGCCCTGTTCGGCGAAGTGCCGGGCGATGGCGAGGCCGACGCCGTTGGCGGCGCCGGTGACAATGGCGGTCTTGCCGGAGATCGCGAATGACATTGAGAGGGTCTCCTGATTCCCTTGCGGCGCGAGGGTAGCCGCGTTCAGCGCCGGTGGCGATGTGGCCTTTGGGCGTGGATCACCTTGAAGCCGGACGTGCCGGCGACCTCGTCGACCTGGGCGAAATCGGCCGCGAGTTCGGCTTCATAGGGCAGGTGGCGGTTGGCGACCATCCAGAAACTGCCTGACGGGGCGAGCATGCGGGCGGCGGCGGCGATGAAGGCGCGTCCGAGGTCCGGGTCGCCCGCCCGGCCGGTGTGGAACGGCGGGTTCGAGACCACGGCGTCGAGGCGCGCGGGCGGCTGCCAGCGCGTGGCGTCGGCCCAGTGGAACTGGGCGCGGGGGTCGGCGAGGTTTTCCCTGGCGCAATCGAGCGCCACCGCGTCGGCTTCGACGAGGTGCAGCGCGGTCACGCTGTCGGCGGCGAGGATCTGGCGGGCGAGGAAGCCCCAGCCGGCGCCCAGATCGGCGACGGCGCCCTTCAGTGGCGGCAGGGCTTCGGCCAGTGCGAGCGAGCCCTTGTCGGGCGCGTCGGCCGAGAACACGCCGGGGCGGGTGACGAAGCCGCCGATGTCGTGCGCCGCGGCCGCCCAGCCGGGGAAGGCGGCGCCGTCGATCCAGAACAGCTTGCCATGGGCCTTGGCGAAGCTGCCCGCGACCGGCCACGCGGCGCGCACCGCCTTCAGGACCGAATCGATCCCGTCGAGTTTCTGCCCGTCGACCAGCACGCGCGGCGCAGAGGCGGTGGCCTCGGCGATCAAGGCCTTGGCCGCGTCCTTGGCGCGGGGCAGGACGACGAGCGCGGCGGCGATACCGCCCGTCACGGCGCGGGCGGTGGCGAAGCCTGCGTCCTGCCAATGGGCGGTGGCCACCGCGTCGTGGCTCACCACGATCACGTTCTGTTTCGGCAAGGCCGAGAGATCGTAGCCCGGGGGCGGGCCGAAAACGGCGATGCGCCCCTCGGGCAGGGCAATTGCGCCGTCAGCGAGCGCGAGGGTGAGGCGGGAGGCGGTCATGCCGGGGAAGGGCCACGCGCGCGCGTCCCTATTCCTTCTCCATCGTGCATTGCAGCGGGTGCTGGTACTGGCGGGCCAGTTCCATCACCTGGGTCACCTTGGTTTCGGCGATCTCGTAGGCGAAGACGCCGACCACGGCGAGGCCCTTCTTGTGCACCGTCAGCATCAGCTCGAAGGCCTGGGCGTGGTTCATGCCGAAGAAACGTTCGAGGATCATCACGACGAATTCCATCGGTGTGAAATCGTCGTTCAGCAGAAGCACCTTGTACATCGGGGGCTTCTTGGTGCGGGTCTTGGTCTGGACCGCGACAGAGCTGTCGCCGCCGGGGCCATTGGCTCCGCCGGACATCAGGATCTGGTCAATCGGGCTGTCCGCCAAGATACGCTCCACGTGTCGCAACATTTCAGGCATTCCTGAAACGGGATATATATCGCGAAAGCGGGGCGTGAAAAAGGCCAAGCTGTGAAAGATGCGACGCGGAGGGTTCATGGGCGGCAAAATCACCACGATCGGGTTCGATGCCGACGATACGCTCTGGCAGAACGAACAGTTCTTCCAGCTCACCCAGGGAAGGTTCGCCGCGCTGCTCGCAGACCATGCCGAGCCCGGGCATCTCGCCCAGCGGCTGGAGGCGGCCGAGCGGCGCAACCTCGGGCATTACGGCTTTGGGATCAAGGGTTTCATGCTGTCGATGATCGAGACGGCGATCGAGGTGACGGGCGAGCGGGTGCCGGCGCGGGTGATCCGCGAGATCATCGAGACGGGGCAGGAGATGCTGGCCCATCCGATCCATCTGATCGAGGGCGCGGAGGCGACGGTGGCGGCGCTGGCCGAGGCGCACCGGCTGGTGCTCATCACCAAGGGCGATCTGCTCGACCAGGAGCGCAAGCTCGCGCAATCGGGGTTGGGCGAGCTGTTCGACGCGGTCGAGATCGTCTCCGACAAGCGGCCGGCGACCTATGCCTCGGCCTTCGCCCGGCACGGGACGGGGGCGGACGAGGCGCTGATGGTCGGCAACAGCCTCAAGTCCGACGTGATCCCGGCGCTCGCGGCGGGGGCCTGGGGGGTGCATGTGCCGCATGAACTCACGTGGAGTTTCGAACATGCCGAAGCGCCGGTCGACCACCCGCGATTTGCCGAGATCGCGGGGCTTGCGGAGCTGCCGGATCTGGTGGCCGAAATCGGCTGACTCGCCCGGTCGGCGCGCCACATTCCCGCCACAATGCTGCATATTGTAGTCATCGCGACTGCAGCTACCAGATGTGCCTGTGACGCTAGGTAACATTCCTTGAAAACGTTGAAATTCTGCTATTTTCTACCACTGGTTCCTCTGTTAACCTCCTGCCGTCACCCGGACGAAGATCCGGGGTCGAAAACGAGGCAGAAAAACAGGTGACGACGTGAAACGGCGTCTTGGGCAGTGGAAATCCTACGGTCGTAATCTCTCTGGCGCGGGTCATGCCGTGACGGCGCTCATGCTGGCGGCGGTGCTGGTGCTGTCGGCGGCCGCGCAGGCGCTGGCCGCGCCGCGGGCCGAGCTGGTGATGGACATGCGCACCGGCGAAGTGGTGTTCGCCGAGAACGCCGATACCCAGCTTCACCCCGCCTCGCTCACCAAGATGATGACGCTCTACATCGCCTTCGAGGCGATCGAGCACGGCGAAATCGGGCTCGATACGATGGTGACGGTGTCGGCGCATGCCGCCAGCGAGCCGCCGTCGAAGCTCGGTCTCAAGGCCGGGCAGAAGATCGCGCTGCGGTATCTGATTCGCGCCGCCGCGGTGAAGTCGGCCAACGATGCCGCCACCGCCATCGGCGAGGCGATCTCGGGCTCGGAAGCGGCCTTCGCGCAGCGGATGAACCGCACCGCGCTGGCGATGGGGATGACGCGGACGCATTTCCGGAACGCCAACGGGCTCACCGAAGAGGGGCATCTGTCGACGGCGCGCGACATGACGATCCTCGGTCGCCATGTGTTCTACGACTATCCCGATTACTACAATCTGTTCTCGCGGCTCTCGGTCGATGTGCCGGGGCAGAAGCTGCCCAACACCAACCGGCGGTTTCTGTCGGCCTACAAGGGCGCGGACGGGATCAAGACCGGCTATACCAATGCGGCCGGGTTCAACCTGGTGGCTTCGGCCGAACGCGGCGGCAAGCGGGTGATCGCGACGATGTTCGGCGGCACCTCCACGCAAGCGCGCAACGCGCGGGTGGCAGAGCTGCTCGATTACGGGTTCAAACAGGTGCCGGACCGGGTCGCCGCCATCCAGCCCGGGCGGCCGGGCTATGTGGGCGATGTGGGCAACGTGGTGGTCGCCAAGGCGGGCGAGCCCACGCCGGCCACCGCGGGCACGATCATCCGGGTGTCGGCCGCGCCGGCGACCTCGA
>JAGRMO010000195.1 GCA_020441205.1 Maritimibacter sp. | reverse complement strand
GGTGCCGGTGATGCAGCTTGTCGAGCTGATCCGGGGCATCGCCACCGACCAGGCGACCTACGATTCCTGCCTCGCGGTGGTCGAGAAGCTCGAGAAGACGGCGGCGCCGGCGGAGGATTTCCCCGCCTTCATCGTCAACCGGATCCTCATTCCGATGATCAACGAGGCGGTCTACACGCTTTATGAAGGCGTGGGTTCGGTGCAGTCGATCGACCGGGCGATGAAGCTTGGCGCCAACCACCCGATGGGGCCGTTCGAGCTGGCCGATTTCATCGGGCTCGACACCATCCTCGCGATCATGAACGTGCTCTACGACGGTCTGGCGGACACCAAGTACCGCCCCTGCCCGCTGCTCACGAAATATGTCGAGGCGGGCTGGCTGGGCCGGAAGACCGGCCGGGGGTTCTACGATTACCGCGGGCCGGAGCCGGTGCCGACGCGCTGATCTTGGGGCGGCGGACCGCGTCGCACGACGCGGTGACACACGGGCACGCGGCCACGCTGCCCGGCGGCGCGGTCAGTCTTCCAGCGAAAGGGTATGTTGCCGGGCCCAGGCGATCCAGCCGCGCGGGTCGGTCTTCAGCCGCTCCATCTGCGCCGCGTCGAGCGGTGCGCCGATCACCGGGCCGTGCGGGCGGTTGCAGACGTGGACCACCTCGTGCAGCAGCATCGCCTGGCGCATCGTCGCCGAGATCCGGTTGGCGATGTGGTACCACCGCGAGTTCTGGCCGCGGAAGCGGATCGGCACCACGGTGGCGCCGGAGCGGCGGATCATCTGCGCGGTGAAGACGTTCCACTCGGCCTCCTCGACCGGGCCGAAGGCGGTCTTCGAGGTGGCGACCACGCCCGAGGGGAAGATGCAGATGAGCCCGCCCGCCTTCAGCGTCTCCATCGCGCGGGCGCGCATCTCGACGCTCTTCTGCTGGGCGTCCTTGGCATGCGGGAAGGGCACCGGGATCAGGAAGGACGAGGCCACCTCGTCGAGCCCGGTCAGCACCTCGCGGGTGAGGATCTGGAAGTCGGGGCGCACCCGGGCGATGAGCTCGGCCATCACCATGCCGTCGACCAGCCCGTGCGGGTGGTTGGCGACGACGATCACCGGGCCCTCCTTCGGGATGTTGTCGAACTGCGCCGCGGGGGTGGTGATCTCGATCCCCATCGCGTCGATCGCCGCGCGCCAGAACTTGATCCCCTCGGCGCCGCCCTTCTTCTCGAAGGCGCGCACCATGCGGATGATCGAGACCTTGCCGGTCAGCCATTCGACGGCGCGGATGAAGGTCGACTGAAACCCGTTCTCGAAGCTGTTGGCGTAGGTCAGATCGCGCTTGTCATATTTCGGCGGATCGAGATCGCGCTTGCGCTTTCCTGCCGTCGTGCGGGTCAGGCCGGTCATCGAGGCCATGGCTCAGTGCCCTTCGCCGAACTTGTCGGCCACCAGCGTCGCGAGCGCGTCCATCAGCTTCTGGGCGTCGGGGCCGGAGGTCTCGACGTCGATCTGGGTGCCGTAGGAGGCACCGAGCATCAACAGGCCCATGATGGAATCGCCGACCGTGTCCATCCCGTCCTTGGCGACGCGGGCCTCGGCGTCGTATTGCTCGACCACCTCGACGAATTTCGCCGAGGCGCGGGCGTGCAGGCCCTTGTCGTTCACGATCTTCATCCGGCGGTTCACCGTCTCGGCCATGGTCATGCCCCCCCCGCGGGCTTGCCGTCGATGCAATCGATATACTTGCGTCCGGCGGCCATTGCCGCCTTCGTCGCGGTTTCGATGCTCCCTTCGCGGCTTTTCGCCAGTTTGACAAGCATGGGCAGGTTGGCGCCGTAGAGAATCTTGCGGTCGCTGGAGGCGCAGGCCGGCAGCGAGAGATTGGAAGGCGACGAGCCGAACATGTCGACCACCACCACCACGCCGTCGCCGGAATCGACGGCATCGGCGGCCTCGATGATCTCGGCGGCCTTGCGCGGCTTGTCGTAGTCGGCGGCGATGGCGATGGCGCGCACCTGCTTGAGCGGGCCCACCACGTGTTCGACGGCCGCGAGATATTCCGCGGCCAGCCCGCCATGCGCGACGATCACGATGCCGATCACCCGGCTCTACCCCCGTTCCGCCCAGTCTCCTCCTCGTCGGACGATGGCGGCTGAGACGCCAGACCCACGAGTTCGCGGTGCCTAGTTGACACCCGCCAGCCAGCCTCCGCAAGAGCCTTGGAAACGGTTTCGGCGAGTGCGACCGAGCGGTGACGCCCGCCGGTGCAGCCGAATCCGATCGAGACGTGGGATTTGCCCTCCTCGGCATAGGCCGGCATCAGGAAGGCAAGCAGGCCGGTGATCCGGTCGAGAAATTCGCCGTAGCGCGGGTCTTGGGCGATATGGCTGGCGACGGCGGGGTCGAGGCCGGTCAGCGGCCGCAGCGCGGGTTCCCAGTGCGGGTTGCGCAGGAAACGGACGTCAAAGGCGAGGTCGAGCCCGCGCGGCAGGCCACGCTTGTAGGAGAAGCTCTGCACCGTCACCCCCAGCGCCTCGGCCTCGTCGATGCCGAGCCAGCGCTGGATTTCCGCCTTGGCGTCGTGGACGGTGAGATCGGAGGTGTCGATCAGCACGTCGGCGCGGGCTCTCAGCGGCGCGAGCAGGTCGATTTCGCGCTCGATGCCGCGGATCGGGCTTTCGGAACGCGCTAGCGGGTGACGGCGGCGGGTTTCGGAATAGCGCTGGGCCAGCACTTCCGGGCGGCAATCGAGGAACAGGAGATCGACGCGCATCTGGGGATCGGCGACCAGTTCGTCGACGGTTTCGACGAGGGCGCCGGCCGAGAAGCCCTGGGTGCGCACGTCGAGACCGAGCGCCAGCGGATGTTCGAGCGGTTCGCCCGACAACAGACGCGGGATCAGCCGCATCGGCAGGTTGTCGATCACTTCGTAGCCGAAATCCTCGAGCGCGCGGATCGCGGTGGTGCGCCCGGCGCCGGACGCGCCGGTGACCAGCACGACATGCTGCGGCCCCGGGCCACGCGGCCCGCCGGTGTCGTTCGCGATGTCCGCGCGGTCACTCATGCCACCAATCGCCCCTGGACAGGGCGACAATGGACCCGGCGAAATGCGGCGCGTCAACCCTTCGTATGCAGGGCACGGGCTGGCCGAGCACGTCGCGCAGGCGCCGTTCGGGCAGCCGCTCGGCCTCGGCTTCGGCCAGATCGACGATCAGCCGCAGGGGGACGGCGGGCCGGTGGGGCACGGCCAGGAGGCCGATGCCCCGGGCCTCGATGACACCCGCGAGGCGCTCGGGGGCGAAGAGCCATGGCCAGCCGTCGCGCAGCGCGATGCGGGTGCGATCATCGGCGACGAGGACCGCGCCGAGGGCGATGAGCTCGAGCGCGAGGGCGGATTTGCCGCTGCCGGAGGGGCCTTCGATCAGCACCCCGTAGCCCGCGCCTTCGGGGCAGAGGGCGAGCGCGGTCGCGTGCAGGTGTTCGGGGGCGGCGTGGGCCTTGGCGGTCACACCGGCAGGCCGACGACGAAGCGCGCGCCGAGCGGTTCGGAGGTCACGTCGGCGTCGGTGGGCCGGATGTTCTCGGCCCAGATCACGCCGCC
>JAGRMO010000194.1 GCA_020441205.1 Maritimibacter sp. | reverse complement strand
GAGATCGAGGCATTGTGCTTGATGAGCCCGCCGATCGCCGCCGCGGTCAGCAGGAACTCGGGGATCCGCGACGCGGTCGCCCCCGGCATCATCTCGAGCCAGTAGCGGATCACCGCGGGCACCACGCCCGCCGCGCCGTTGGTGGGCGCGGTCACCACCTGGCCGCCGGCGGCGTTCTCCTCGTTCACCGCCATGGCGAAGACCGACATCCATTCGTTGGCGATATGCGGCGCGGCGATGTTGAGGCCTGCCTCTTCCTTGAGCCGCGCATGGATTGCCGCCGCCCGGCGCTTGACGCCGAGCCCGCCAGGCAGGATGCCGGTGCCATCGAGCCCGCGTGCGATGCAGCCGTTCATCACTTCCCAGATCCGCGCGAGCCCTTCGTCGATTTCGTGATCCTTCCGGTGGATCCGCTCGTTCGCCCGCTTCATCTCGGCGATGGATTTTCCGCTCGCGCGCGCCATCTCCAGCATCCGGTCGGCGGTTTCGAACGGGAACGGGTGGATCGAATGGGCCGGGTTCTCGTCCGGCACCTGGGCGAGCTCGGCGGCGGTGACGACGAAGCCGCCGCCGATCGAATAATAGGTTTCCTGTACGATCACGTCGCCCTGGGCGTCGGTCGCCATCAGCTGGAGCCCGTTGGCATGGCCCGGCAGCGGCGCGCCCTTGTCGAACACGAGGTCGGTCTCGGGCGCGAAGGCGAGCGCGCCGAGCCCCGGCGGGCTCACCCGGCCGGAAGCCATGATCGCGGCAAGCGCCGCTTCGGCAGCGTCGGGATCGTAGCTGTCGGGCAGGAAACCCGCGAGCCCAAGGATCACCGCCCGGTCGGTGGCATGGCCCACGCCGGTATGGGCCAGCGAGCCGTGGAGCGTGGCGCGCAGCCCGTGCACCGTGAAGGCCGAGGCCCGCAGCTGGTCGAGGAAGCGGCCGGCCGCCACCATCGGCCCCATCGTATGCGACGACGACGGGCCGATGCCGATCTTGAACATCTCGAACACCGAGAGAAACATGCGCGCCCTCCGAAGGGTTTTGGCCATCTGACCGGATCGCGGCCACGAAGGACAGCCGAAAAGCGACCGTTTGCGTCGGGGAACGGCGCGGGCCTCGCGGAACGGTCAGACGATCCGGCGCCGGATGTCCTCGTCCGGCCGCACCGCCCAGAACGCCTGCGCCTCGGGGCCGATCCGGGCCAGCACCCGGTCGAGGTCGGGCCCGCGCGTCGCCCGGCGGAGCGCCGCCGCCACCGGTGCGATCGGATGGTCGGGCGTAAGGTTATGATCGGGCCTGTGGGCGCGCACTTCGGCCTCGAGCAGGGCGCGCTCGGGCCAGGGCAGGGGCGGCGCCTCCGGGTCCCACTCCGCGACGAACAGCGCCCGCAACACCGCCGGCAGAAGGTCTGCGAAGGCGGTCACCTCGCTGGGCGTGAGCCGGCGGCGGAAGGCGAGAAGCACTCCCTGGACGGCGGTAAAGGTCATGTTGTCGCTTGTGAGCCCGAGCCCCTCCTTCGCGTCGGCAAGGAAGGCCTGCCAGTCTTTCGTGGCGTGGCGATAGGTCCAGGGCATCGGCATGGGGCGAGAATAGGGCCCGGCGCCCGCAGGGGGAAGGGCTCCGTTCAGGTCGCGCTGCCTTCGGGAGGATCGGCATAGCGCGGCGCCGAGAACGGCGTCGGTCCGAGCCCCTCGGCTGCCGCCGCCCGGAGCGCCGCCGGCCGCGCCTCGACCCGCCGGGCAAGCGCGGCAAGGTGCGGGCGTCCCCCGAGGCTGAACCAATCGGTGCCGCCCACCGGGTAGAGCGCGCACCAGCGCAGGAGCGCGGCGACATAGACGTCGAGCGGCCCGGGGATATTCGCGCCGAACCAGTCCTGGCTGCGCCCGGCCAGCGCCTCGAGCTGGTCGAGCAGCCCGCCGATCTGCCCTTGCAGTGCCGCGACCTGCGCCGCCTCGTCGCCGTAGAGCCCGGGGTAGAACAATCGCCGCAGCTCGGCGTGAAGCCCGTTCGACACCGCGAACAGCCACGACAAGAAGGCGCCGCGTTGGGCCGCATCGGGGGCCGGCGCGCGGCCCGGGTGGCGGTCGGACAGCCAGAGCAGGACCGCCGCGGTCTCGAAGATCGGCCCGTCCTCGGTCTCCAGCACCGGGATCAACCCGCGCGGATTGAGCGCGAGATAGGCCGGCGCCTTCTGCCCCTGCGCCCGCCGGTCGACCAGCACGGTCCGGTAGTCGAGCCCGAGTTCCTCGAGCCAGAGCCGGACGATGAGCGAGGCGTTGTCGGGGGCGTAGTGAAGGCGCAGCATGGCCGCATCCTGCCATCCCCGCTGCGCGCGCACCGTCCGAACGCGCCGATTTGCCCCTCGCAAGCGACGTCCATCCCCCCTATAACCTCCACAGGGAACAACGGGCTGAGCAGAACTGGGAGACATCCATGGTCGGAAATCTTTCCCCCATCGACACCGCAAAATTCGTCGCCGCGAAGCGCGCGGTGGATATGGTCGAGGACCGGATGCGCGTCGGCCTCGGCACCGGCTCGACGGCCGCCTGGATGGTGCGCGCGCTGGGCGAGCGGGTGCGCGAGGAAGGCCTGTCGATCAAGGGCGTCCCCACCTCGACCCGCACCGCCGAGCTTGCCGCCAAGGTCGGCATCCCGGTGATCAGCCTCGACGAGGCGCGCTGGCTCGATCTCACCATCGACGGCGCCGACGAGTTCGACGCCGATCTCAATCTCATCAAGGGCGGCGGCGGCGCGCTCTTGCAGGAGAAGATCGTCGCCACCGCCTCCGACACGATGGTGGTCATCACCGACCCGTCGAAACGGGTCGAGCATCTCGGCGCCTTCCCGCTGCCGGTGGAAGTCGTGCCCTTCGGCTGGCAGACCACCAAGGCGCTGATCGAGGAAGCGATCGACGCGATGGACGTGCTGAACGCCACCGGCACGCTCAGGATGAACCGCGAAGCGCCCTTCGTCACCGACGAGGGCAACCACATCATCGATCTGCACCTCGCCAGCATCGGCGATCCGCGCAAGCTCGCCCTCGTGCTCAACCAGATCCCCGGCGTGGTCGAGAACGGGCTGTTCATCGACATCTGCGACCGGGTCATCATCGGCCACCAGGATGGGCGCGTCGAAATCATCGACATCAACGACGGCACCACGGCGGAAGAGCGCATCGAGTTCGCCGACGACGACAACATCTTCGCCGATCTCTGAGTGCCCATGGCCGAACGGGTTTTCGAGGTTCTGCAAAGCTGGCGCATCCGCCGGGTCTTCGCCACCGTTCTGGGGGTCGCCGTGCTGCTGGCGTCGCTGGCCGCTGGCGCGCAGGGCGGCTGGGGCTGGTTCCTGCTCGCGGCCGCGATGCTCGGCCTCGTGATCTACAACCTCCTGGGCCTCACCCGGCAGACATGGGTGGTCAAGCTCGGCCCCGCCGGGGTCGACGTCTGCCTCGCCACCGGCCGCATCCTGCACGCGAACTGGGGCGAGATCGAAGCCCACACCCTGACCCCCGGCGGAAGGATCGGCGCGATCCTGGTGCGCGGCGCCAAGGGCAAGGGGGCGGTGCGGGTTCTGCCGATCTCGACCCGCCTGATCGGCGCCGAGGCAACGGCCGAGCTTCTCGCGGCGCTGAAGGAAAGGCTGCCGAAGCTCGAGTACCGGGTGCCGAGTGTGGGCGGCGTGAAGCGCTAATCCACATCTTCAGGTTGGGCGAAATACTCCGAGGGCGTGGGGGCAGCGCCCCCATCTGTCGGGCGCGACGCCGCGGCAGACAAACCGGTTCACGAAACCGGGCGCAGCCGCCCCGCCTTCTGGCCATCGGCTTCGCAACGTGAGATAGCGGGGCAAACGGCACGGAGACCCAGGCATGAGCGATTTCGACTACGATCTCTTCGTCATCGGCGGCGGCTCCGGCGGCGTGCGCGCGGGCCGGCTGGCGGCCGAGGGCGGCGCGAAGGTGGGGCTCGCGGAAGAATACCGAATGGGCGGCACCTGCGTGATCCGGGGCTGCGTGCCCAAGAAGCTCATGGTGTTCGCCTCCGCATACGGCCCCGCCGCCGAGGAAGCCCGTCGCTACGGCTGGGATTACCAGGGCGGCAAGTTCCAGTGGGACCGCTTCCGCCCGCAGCTCGCCCAGGAGCTCGACCGGCTCGAAGGGATCTACGCCAGGAACCTCGGCAATGCCGGCGCGACCATCCACAACGCCCGCGCCACACTGAAAGACGCCCACACCGTCGCACTCTCGACCGGCGAGGAGGTGAGCGCAAAGCACATCCTCATCGCCACTGGCGGCACGCCTTATGTGCCGAAGTTCGAGGGCTGCGACCTCGCCATCACCTCGAACGAGATCTTCGGCCTCGAGACCTTCCCCGAGCGGGTGCTGATCGTCGGCGGCGGCTATATCGCCTGCGAATTCGCCACGATCTTCAAGGGCCTGGGCGTGCATGTCGCGCAATGGTACCGCGGCGCGCAGATCCTGCGCGGCTTCGACGACGAGGTCCGCGGCCATCTTGCCGAGCTCATCCGCGGCCACGGCGTCGATCTTCATGTCGGCCTCGAAGTCGAGCGGATGGAGAAGCGCGGCGCGCGCATCTGGGTCAAGGGCACCGACGGGCGGGAAGACATCTTCGACCAGGTGCTGTACGCCACCGGCCGCCACCCCAACACCGCCGGCATGGGGCTCGAAGACGTCGGCGTGAAGCTCGGCCGCTGGGGCGAGGTGATGGTCGACGATTACGGCCAGACCTCGGTGCCCTCGATCTATGCCGTGGGCGACGTCACCAACCGCATCCAGCTCACCCCGGTCGCGATCCGCGAGGGCATGGCCTTCGTCGAGACGGTGTTCAAAGGCAATCCGACCAAGCCCGATCACGTTCTCGTGCCTTCGGCGGTGTTCACCCGGCCGGAATACGGGAGCATCGGGCTCAGCGAGGAGACGGCGCGCGAACAGGAAC
>JAGRMO010000193.1:9313-9794 GCA_020441205.1 Maritimibacter sp. | reverse complement strand
GCGGCTCGGGCATCTGGTCATAGAGCTTGCGGATCGCCGGCGCCATCTTGTTGGTCACGGTGCCCGCGACGATCATCAGGTCGGACTGGCGCGGCGAGGCCAGCGGCGCGGTGCCGAAGCGCTCGAGATCGTAGCGCGGCATGGCGGCGTGGATCATCTCGACCGCGCAGCAGGCGAGACCGAAGGTCATCCAGTGCAAGGAGCCGGTGCGCGCCCAGTTGATGATGTCGTCGGTGGTGGTGAGCAGGAAACCCTTGTCGGCGAGCTGCTCGCCCAGGCGCCTGGCCCCGACCTCCTTGTCGGCGCCGGCGGCGTTGCCGGTCATCACGCCCATTCCAGCGCCCCCTTCTTCCATTCGTAGGCGAAGCCGATGGTCAGCACCGCGAGGAACACCATCATCGACCAGAAGCCGAGGAGGCCGATATCCTTGAACGCCACCGCCCAGGGGAACAGGAACGCGATCTCGAGGTCGAAGATGATG
>JAGRMO010000193.1:0-9265 GCA_020441205.1 Maritimibacter sp. | reverse complement strand
GCGTCGTCGAAGGCGTTGAACCCGCATTCATAGGCGGAGGTCTTTTCCGGATCGGGGTTGCGCACCGCCAGAACCGCGGCTGCGATCAGGAAAACCGCTCCGAGGGCAATGGCGACAGCAAGGAAAATGACGATCGGGAGGTATTCGCGCAGGAATTCGTCCACCGGATGCTCCTTGGATCTCGCGCGCGCCCACCTCCCCCGGAGGCCGACGCGCGTCAGCATGGCATGAGCGCGGTTTACCTCTCGCGCCCGTGAGGGTCAACCAAAGCGCCGACACATTCGCTGGCGCGAATAGGACCGCTCTGTCCGGCGTCCACAATCGGTTTCCTTTTGATCATAAACGCTTAGCGTCAGCTCTGGCAAATGACGCGTCCCCGATCACCGTGGCCCGAGGGCAATAATTCCGCCAGGTGTTGCTGCAAGCGCAAAATCCGTCCGAACGGGTCCGACTCGCACAGGCACCCGCCCCGTGAACGTCGTCGCGATTTCGGTCCTGCGGCGCTTCACATCCGGCCCGATCACATCGCCCGAAGCGCAGCCAGCGCCTGGCGATGCAGCCTGGCGCTTTCGGCCGAGAAACAGCACAGAATGATCCGGTCGGGCAGGTCGTGGCTCTCGCGCCAGCGGGTCACCTCTGCCACCGCGATCCGGGCCGCATCGGCGGCCGGATAACCGTAGACGCCGGTCGAGATCGCCGGGAAGGCGACGGATCGGCAGCCGCAGGCCTCGGCCAGCGTCAGGCTTTCGCGGTAGCACGATGCGAGCAGCGCCGCCTCGCCCGCGCCGCCGCCCTGCCAGACCGGACCCACCGTATGAATGACGTGTCTTGCCGGCAGATCGTAGCCCGCCGTCATCCGCGCCGCGCCGGTCGGGCAGCCGCCGATCATCCGGCATTCGTCGAGCAGCCCCGGCCCGGCAGCGCGGTGGATCGCGCCGTCGACCCCGCCCCCTCCCAGGAGCCGGCTGTTGGCCGCGTTGACGATGGCATCGACCGCGAGCCTGGTGATGTCGCCCTCGACGATCTCGATGGTCATGGCTGTGTCCCTGCGCCCGGTTTCGCCTCCGATCCTAGCCCGTCGCGGCGGCGAATCCCACTGGCACCGCCTCCGCCCCTGCGCTATCCCCGGGGCCATGACCGACCTTCTGACGATCCGCCGCCCTGACGATTGGCACCTGCACCTGCGGGACGGGGCGATGCTCGCCGCCGTCCTGCCCGAGACCGCGCGCCACTTCGCCCGCGCCATCGTGATGCCGAACCTGGTACCGCCGGTGGTCACCGGCGCCGAGGCCGCGGCCTACCGCGACCGGATCCTCGCAGCCCTGCCCGAAGGAATGGGTTTCACCCCGCTGATGACCCTCTACCTCACCGAGGAGACCGATCCCGACGACGTCGCGCAGGCGGCGAAAGCGGGGCTGGTGACCGCGGTCAAGCTCTACCCCGCGGGGGCGACCACGAATTCGGCCTCAGGGGTGCGCGACTTCGACAAGGTCCGTCCGGTGCTCGAACGGATGGCCGAGATCGGCCTGCCGCTCTGCGTCCATGGCGAGGTGACGGCCTCGGAAGTCGATATCTTCGACCGCGAAGCGGTGTTCATCGACAAGGTGCTCGACCCGATCCGCCGCGCTACGCCCGGCCTCAGAGTGGTGATGGAGCATATCACCACCTCGAACGGGGTGAATTACGTCAAGTCCGGCGGGCCCGACATCGCCGGCACGATCACCACCCATCACCTCATCATCAACCGCAACGCCATCCTGGTGGGCGGGATCCATCCGCATTACTATTGCCTTCCCGTCGCGAAGCGCGAAGAACACCGGCTGGCGCTGCGCCGGGCGGCCACTTCCGGCGACCCGAGTTTCTTCCTCGGCACCGACAGCGCGCCGCACCTCACCCGGCTCAAGGAACACACCTGCGGCTGCGCCGGGATCTTCTCGGCGACCAACACGATGTCCTGCCTGGCCGAAGTGTTCGACCAGGACGCAGCCCTCGACCACCTCGAAGCCTTCGCCTCGCTGAACGGTCCGGCCTTCTACCGGCTGCCGCCGAACGTGGCGCGGCTCACGCTTTCCCGCGGCGACCCCGTCGCCTACCCGGCCACGATCGAGACCCCCGATGGGCCGGTCACGGTGTTCGACCCGGGCTTCCCGCTACACTGGCGGGTCGACGCCTGATCCGCCGCCTTCCATCCGGCCCAATCCACGAAGGAGCGCCCATGATCCCCGCCGCCTACCCCGACAAAGCCGAGATCGCCCGCCTCACCGCCCGGATGCTGCTGGAGATCGGCGCGGTGAACTTCCGCCCCGAAGAGCCGTACATCCTTGCCTCCGGCCTGCCCTCGCCCACCTATATCGACTGCCGCAAGCTGATCTCCTACCCGCGCATCCGCTCGACGCTGATGGATTTCCTCGCCGTGACGGTGATGCGCGAGGCGGGGTTCGAGGCGTTCGACAACATCGCCGGCGGCGAGACGGCGGGCATTCCCTTCGCCGCGCTGGTGGCCGAACGGCTGGCGCTGCCGATGACCTATGTGCGCAAGAAGCCCAAGGGCTATGGCCGCAATGCCCGGATCGAGGGCGACATGACCGAAGGCCAGCGGGTGCTGCTGGTCGAGGACCTCACCACCGACGGCGGCTCGAAGCTCTCGTTCGTCGACGCGATTCGCGAGACGGGAGCGAGTTGCGGCCACACGGCAGTGATCTTCTATTACGGCATTTTCCCGGAGACCGAGAAAACCCTTGGCGATCATGGGGTAGCGCTGCACTTTTTGTGCACCTGGCGCGACGTGCTCGCCGAGGCCCGGACCCAGGCGTCGTTTTCGACCGCGACGCTCGACGCGGTGGAAACCTTCCTCGACGCGCCACGTGCGTGGCAAGAAGAGCACAAGGCGGGATGAAAGCGCGCCCGCGGCGGGGGACAAGCTGTTGATAAGCGCCCCGCGCCTGTGGGCCAAAAGTGATACCTCACGCCTATAGAACTATATATCGCCGGACGCTCCCCCAGTTGCTACCATATGAGGCGCGGCCGCGCGCGAGTTCCGCCTTTTTGACAGTGTTTCCGAGCTGGAAACGGTCGTGTAGACACACCCGAAAATGGGGGCAACATGTCTGAGATAGCGCGACTGCGGCAGGACGGGAAAGCCGATGACGGGGCCGGTAGCGGCCCGATGCCGCACAATATCGAGGCCGAGCAGCAGCTCCTCGGCGCGATCCTCACCACCAACGACATCTACGACCGGGTGGCCTCGATCCTCCGGCCGGCGCATTTCTACGAGCCGGTACACGGGCGGATCTACGAGCTCGCCGAACAGCGAATCGCGGCCAACATGGTGGCCTCGCCGGTCACGCTGAAACCGTTCCTGGCCGATGACGAGGGGCTTAAGGAGCTGGGCGGCGCGGCCTATCTGGCCCGACTTGCCGGCGCCGCGATCAGCTCGTTCGCCGCGCGCGACTACGCGCAGATGATCTACGAGATGCACCAGCGCCGCGAGCTGATGAAGCTCGGCGCCGAGATCGGCGACCGCGCAACCCGGATCGAGGCGCAGAACACGCCGGCCGAGCAGATCGTCGCGGCCGAACAGGCGCTCTACCGGCTGGCCGAGACCGGGCAATCCGCCTCGGGCTTCCAGTCGTTCCTCACCGCCGTGACCGATGCCGTGCGGGTCGCCAACGCCGCCTACCAGCGCGACGGCGGGCTCGCCGGGATCTCGACCGGGCTCGACGATCTCGACAAGAAGCTCGGCGGTCTGCACCGGTCCGACCTGTTGATCCTCGCCGGCCGCCCGTCGATGGGCAAGACTTCGCTCGCGACCAACGTCGCCTTCAACATCGCCAAGGCCTACAAGCGCGGCAAGCTGCCCGATGGCAGCGAGGGCGCGGTGAACGGCGGGGTGGTCGGCTTCTACTCGCTCGAAATGTCGGCCGAACAGCTCGCGGCGCGGATTCTCTCCGAGGCCTCGGAAGTGCCGTCCGAGCAGATCCGTCGCGGCGACATGACCGAGGCCGAGTTCCGCCGCTTCATCGAGGCGGCGAAAGCGCTCGAGGCCTGCCCGCTCTATATCGACGACACGCCGGCCCTGCCGATCAGCCAGCTCGCCGCCCGCGCGCGGCGGCTCAAGCGCGAGCACGGGCTCGATGCGCTGTTCGTCGACTACCTCCAGCTTGTCCGCCCGGCCACGGCGAAGGACAGCCGGGTCAACGAGGTGTCGGAGATCACCCAAGGCCTCAAGGCAATCGCCAAGGAACTCGACATCCCGGTCATCGCGCTGTCGCAGCTCTCGCGTCAGGTCGAGAACCGCGAAGACAAGCGCCCGCAGCTCTCCGACCTTCGGGAATCGGGCTCGATCGAACAGGACGCCGACGTGGTGATGTTCGTGTTCCGCGAGGAATATTACGCCGAACGCGAGAAGCCGTCCGACGACAAGCTCGACGAGATGGCCGCCTGGCAGGATCGCATGGCGCGGCTGCACGGCAAGGCCGAGGTGGTGATCGGCAAACAGCGCCACGGACCGATCGGCAATGTCGAGCTCAGCTTCGAGGGCCGCTTCACCCGCTTCGGTAACCTGGTCAAACCCTGGCAGCAGCAGGGCGACGACGGCTATTGAGCCGCCCTGCCCCTGCGCGCGCTTGGACAGTTGCGAGGATGATGCCGGCGGCCGTTGCCCTGCGCCCACGCTCGGCCTAGGCTCGCGCCATGTTCTGGCCCATCTCGCTGCTTTTCCTCTCGCTCGCGGGGCTCGGCGCCGCGCTCACCCTGCCCGGCTGGTCCGATCTGGTGATGATCGCCGGCCCCTCGGCGTTCGCGAGCCTCTATTTGTTGCTGCGCGCCCTGCGCGGGCCGTCCGGCACCGCCGTGCCGGTGGTGGTCGACGGCTCCAACGTGATGTACTGGCGCGACGGCACACCCCAGTTCGAGACCCTGATCGAAGTGCTCGCCCGGATCCGGGCCGAGGGGATGCAGCCCGGCGTGGTGTTCGACGCCAATGCGGGGCATCTGCTGTTCGGTCGCTACATGGGCGACCGCGATTTCGCACGACGGCTGAAACTGCCGCAAAACCGGGTGCTGGTGGTGGCGAACGGCACGCCGGCCGATCCGACTATCCTCGGCGCGGCGCGCGACATGGGGGCGCGGATCGTGACGAACGACCGTTTCCGCGACTGGGCCGAGGCATTTCCCGAGGTCACCACGCCGGGCCACCTGATCCCGGGGCGCTTCGAGGCTGGCAAGCTCCGGCTCGATACCGCCCCGCCGCCGGCCCGCAAAACGAAACGCCGCCCCGAAGGGCGGCGTCGGGCGTCGTCGTGAAGGCGGCGGATCAGCGCGCGAGCTTCCAGAGCCCCGGCACCACCAGCGCGGCCAGCGCGAGTTTCAGCGCATCGCCGACCAGGAAGTTCAGCATGCCGTATTGCAGCACCCAGGCCGCGCCCTTTTCGGCGAGGAAAAGATACGCCATCCCGGCGAGGCCGAACGCATAGATGATCGCGGTGCCGATCAGCATCGCGCCCGCCATGCCAGCGACGGTGCGGTCCCAGCCGCGGCGGGCAAGGAGGCCCATCGCGCCGGCGGCGACGACGAAGCCCAGCAGGTAGCCGCCAGTCGGGCCGGCGAGATAGGCCAGCCCCGCGTTCTCGCCGGTGAAGACGTTCAGACCGGCGGCCCCGAGGGCGATGTAGCCCAGGAGGGTGATGAGGCCGAGGCGCAGGCCCAATCCGGCGCCGATGGTCAACACGGCAAAGGTCTGCATGGTGATCGGCACCGGCCACATCGGCACGCGGATCTTGGCGGCCAGCGCCAGCGCGGCGATGCCCGCGAGCACCAGCGCCACGTCCTTCGCGACGCGCGCGGTTCCTTCCGTCGGGCCGAAAACCTCGCCCAGCACCTTGTTCATCGTGATCGCCATCGGGTTACTCCCTGAAAATCCCGTTTGAGACGTTGTGCCGCAGCGCAGAGGCCCGCGCAAGTCCGTTCGCGCAAACGGCGGTCGGGATCGGTCACCAGCGTCGGGTGAAGGTCCTGGCGATGAGGGCGAGCTTGCGTATGGCCTGCGGCGCCTCGAGCCCGCCCGCCTGGATCGCCGCCGGGTCGGCGGCGGCGCGCGCGAGGATGGGCTCGGCTCTCCAGGCCGCGCGCAGAGCGGGCACCGCGCGCTGGAAGTTCACCCGCTGGGCTGCGGCAAGGTCGGCGCGGGCGGTGGCAATCATCGAGTCCAGCCCGCTTCCCGGCAGCACATGCCAGCCCCGGCGCGCCAGTTCCGGCGCGGCAACAAGGATGGCGGCCAGTGCCGCGGCCGTGCCGACCCGGCGCAGCACCGGCTCCTGCGCCGCCTGCGCACCCAACGCAAGGGCCGAGGCCCACATGAGCGTGCCGCCGGTCTCGCCAAGATAGGCGCCGAGTTTCGCGGCGTCGGCGAAGGGCGTGCGGTCGACATCGGTCCAGCGGGCGACGACCATCTCGTCGAGCAGCGCGCCCGAGAGGCCGGTGTCGCGCATCACCCCGGCCAGCGGCTGGGCCACCTCATGCGGGCGCGCCGGCCGGCCCTCGTCGATCTCGGCCAGCGTGTCGCGCCAGAACTGGAGCCGCATCAGCGCGATGTTCGGGTCGGTCGAGGCCCAGGGCGCGCGGGCGATATCGAGGTTGAAGGCGTAGAGCGGCAGAAGCCGGGCGCGGGCTTCGCTCGGCGCCGCCATGGCGACGAGGAAGCGGTCGGGATCGCCGCGGCGGACCAGTTCGGCGCAGGCCGACAGCGTCATGCCGGGCGCACCGCCGCCCGGGCGTCGCCGTGGGGCCGCCGCCGGGCGGCCTCGGCCTCAGCCCGGTCACCGGCCGCAGCCCGCGCATTCTGTCGCCTGAAGCTGGCCTCGGTCACTCCGCCGCCCGCCCGGTCGGTTTCGCCGGTTTCGCCACCGGCGCGTAACCGTCGTGCACCAGCTTCCAGTTGACCGCGTCGAGCAGCGCCTCGAACGAGGCGTCGACTATGTTGGGGCTCACCCCCACGGTCGACCAGCGCTTGCCGGAGCCGTCCTCGCTGTCGATGATGACCCGGGTGACGGCGTCGGTGCCGCCTTGCGTGATCCGCACCTTGAAGTCGACAAGCTGGATATCGTCGATCCCCGCCTGGTAGGGGCCGAGATCCTTACCCAGCGCCCGGGCGAGCGCGTTGACCGGGCCGCCGTCGGCGCCGTGCAGCGACTGGCTTTCCGAGACCGAGAGCTTCTTCTCGTCGCCGATCTTCACCACCACCACCGCTTCCGAGATGCTGACCATCTCGTCGTAGCGGTTCTTGCGGCGCTCGACGGTGACCCGGTAGCGCTTGACCTCGAAATACTCGGGCATCTGGCCCAGCATCCGGCGGGCGAGCAGTTCGAAGCTCGCCTGCGCGCCGTCATAGGCATAGCCTTCGTCCTCGCGCCGCTTGATCTCGTCGAGGATCTCGCCGAGCCGCGGATCGCCGTTCTCGATCTCGATCCCGGCCTCGGCGAGGCGCTTGCGCAGGTTCGATTGCCCGGCCTGGTTCGACATCGGCACGAGGCGGGCGTTGCCGACCAGCCCGGGTTCGATGTGCTCATAAGTGGTCGGGTCTTTCAGGATCGCGCTGGCGTGGAGGCCGGCCTTGTGGGTGAAGGCGCTGGCGCCGACGTAAGGCGCCGAGCGCAGCGGCACGCGGTTCAGGATATCGTCGAGCTGGCGCGAGACCCTGGTGAGCGTGAGCAGCTCTGCCTCGGTGACCCCGGTCTCGAAGCGCGAACGGAACGGCTCCTTCAGGAGCAGCGTCGGGATCAGGGTGACGAGGTTGGCGTTGCCGCAGCGCTCGCCGAGCCCGTTCAGCGTGCCCTGCACCTGCCGCGCGCCGGCCTCGATCGCGGCGAGCGAGCCCGCGACGGCGGTGCCCGCGTCGTCATGGCAATGGATGCCCAGCCGGTCGCCGGGGATGCCGGCCTCGATCACCGCGCGGGTGATATCGTGGATTTCGCCCGGCAGCGTGCCACCGTTGGTGTCGCAGAGCACGACCCAGCGCGCGCCGGCATGGTAGGCTTCGAGCACCGCGTCGAGCGCATAGGGGGCGTTGGCCTTGTAGCCGTCGAAGAAATGCTCGGCGTCGAACAGCGCCTCGCGGCCCTCGGCGACGGCATGGGCGACGGAGGCGCGGATGTTCTCCAGGTTCTCGTCGAGGGTGATCCCGAGCGCCGTGGTGACGTGGAAATCGTGGGTCTTGCCAACGAGGCAGACCGCCGGGGTGCGGGCGTTCATCACCTGGGCGAGCACCGGGTCGTTCTGGGCCGACTGGCCCGCGCGCTTGGTCATTCCGAAGGCGGTGAATGTGGCGCGGGTCTCGGGGCGGGCGTCGAAGAACTCGCTGTCGGTCGGGTTCGCGCCGGGCCAGCCGCCCTCGATGTAGTCGACGCCGAGCGTGTCGAGCGCTTGGGCGATGGCGATCTTCTCCTTGACCGAGAACTGCACGCCCTGGGTCTGCTGCCCGTCGCGCAGCGTGGTGTCGTAGATGTAGAGGCGTTCAGTCATCGGCCAGATCTCCAAGCTTGGTCGCATCGAAGTCGTTCGACAGCTCCCAGTCAGTGCCCGTAGGATTATCCATCAACAGCACACCCGCCGCAGCGAGACCGTCACGGATCTCGTCGGCTCTTGCGAAATCCTTTTCAATTCTCGCTCTGTTGCGTTGAGCGATCATCCCACCAATGAGACTGTCCCAAGCGGAATTGAGCCCCCAAACTGACGGCATTTCGTGAATTCCTCGAAGATCTATTCCAAGGAACCGAAGCGAAGCGGATAAAGCCCCGTATTCGCCTAGTGCCTCCAGATTGTGGAGAGCCGCAATTGCTAGTGGTGTGTTCAAGTCGTTCGCCAGCGCCGCTACTACTTCCGCTGCCACTTCACCTTCTTCCTCAGCGAAGTTCGCCCACCGTTTCAAAAGCTTGGTGGCTTGCTCCGCTTTCTTCTCCGTCCAATCCATCGGCTTGCGGTAATGCGTGCCGAGGAACACAAACCTAATCACCTCCCCCGGCACGCCCTGCTCCAAGAGATCATGCACGGTGAAGAAGTTGCCCAAGGACTTGGACATCTTCTTCCCCTCCACCTGCAGCATCTCATTGTGCAGCCAGTAGCGGGCGAAGCCACTCCCTGGGTGGGCGCAGACCGATTGGGCGATCTCGTTCTCGTGGTGGGGAAACTGCAGATCGTTGCCGCCGCCGTGGATGTCGAATGTGTCGCCGAGCAGTTCGTAGGACATCGCCGAGCATTCGATGTGCCAGCC